>DASXED010000032.1:0-66318 GCA_036490295.1 Verrucomicrobiia bacterium
AAAGGCCATGAACGGGCATTACTCCATCAGCGAACTGTGCGAGGCCTTTGACGTTTCGCGCAGCGGCTATCACGCCTGGAGCACCCGCGCGCCCTCGGCCCGGGATCAGGACGATGCGAAACTCGCGCCCTTGATTGAAGCCGGCGCACACCGAAGGCCGGCGAGATGGTGGTGCATAAGCAGCGGGTCGGCGCGTTTTCGGAGAACGAGCTGCACTTGATCCTGCGCGCGCGGGGCCTCGCGAACCTGGTGTTCTTCGGCATCACGACGAGCGGCATCGTGCTCTCGACGTTGCGGCGCGCGTTCGATCTGGATTACCGCTGCGTCGTGCTCAAGGACGCGTGTTTTGACCGCGATGAGGAAGTCCATCGTGTGCTGGTCGGGAAAATTTTCCCGGCGCAGGCCACGGTGGTGACGGTGGAGGAGCTTGTGGCGGGGCAAAGTTAAAGATTGAAAGTTGAGAGCGGGAACGGAAGGCGGAAGACACGAAGACGCCAAGTTTTGGATTTTGGTTTGTGCCTTTGTGTCTTGGTGGTTGAACCCTGCTTTTAAGATTTATTCCAAATGGCAAGTGACGCTCGCCTGCGCGCGCGGGCGGATTTTTTATTTTGAATCCAAAAAACGCGCCGCATCCGCACTTCCTGATTCCGGCGACGAACCAGATCGTGCAGGAATTCGCGGACTTGCTGCACGTCATCACCACCGCCACCGCAAATGAAAAAATCTCACCAGCCGAGGCCAAGGAAATCCGGGCGCGCTGGGAAGAATTGAAAACGGTGACGGAAGGTTTTGTGGCGGGTTGTGAAGAAGGAAATTTTTCACCAATCAAAAATCATGCCGCCAAGAAATCGTGAAATGAGAACTCAATGGGCAAATTAAATGGCGAGGAATATAAATCAAATCGAATTAGATTTGAAATTTCAGCCAATTTATTGTCAGATGGCACTCGAATATGTTTGATTCATCTGTCATCAAAAAGACAGGCCAGTGGTGGAAAATGCTGGCCGCCTTCAGTGGCATCGTCGCTGGTGGAGTGATTATGGCAATAGCTTTTGCTGTTATGAATAGTCTGACGGCAGAGTCATTTTTTGTTTGTATGTTCGTTGGCATGGTCTTTGTATTTGTCTCTGCATGCTTTGGCTGTATTTCCATTCGTTGTCCTTCATGTGGTAAGCGATGGATTTGGGAAGCCGTGAGAAAACAGCCCGCAAGTATGTGGCTTGCATCGTTGCTTGGTAATCGAGTTTGTCCTGACTGCGGACATCCGAAGGAATCACGAACTACCTAATTCATTTGGATTTTTTTTCGTTTCCAAATTTTCCGCAAATCACTCGTCGTGAGGATTAAAACCCTTGATGCGTCGCCTCGGCGGTTCGGGCGGCGGCGCGAGCAGCGGTTGCAGCTTCGTCCAGATGGCGCGCAACGCCGAGTCGTGTTCCAGCAGCGTCCGGTCAATCTCCGCCAGCCGTTTGAGGATCGCCGCGTTGGCCGCCAGTTGCTCGCGCATCTGCAGGAACGCCCGCACCACAAACACGCTCATCGCCACGGCTTCGGGACTGTTCAAAATCGTCGCCGCCATGATCGCGCCGTGCTCGGTGAAGGCGAAAGGCAGGTATTTGAGATTCTGTCCGCGCTTCAAGGTCGCAAATTGCGACCTTGAACGCTGCATTTCCTCCGCTTCTTCTCTGGTCAGTTGGAACAAAAAATCTTCCGGGAAACGGTCGGCGTTGCGCTTCACCTGCTCATTCAGCCGCTTTGTCGGCACGTCATAAAGTTCGGCGAGATCGGCATCAAGAATTACTTTCTGGCCGCGCAACGTAAAGATAAGTGATTCAATCGGCTTCTTTGGCTTGATAATTTTCATGGCTGAAAAAATCCGACGGCGCGCACCGCGCGACATTCCCGCTCCGCCGCCTGCCAGTCGAGGTTGTCCAAAATTTCTTCCGACAGCGGCGTGTTTGAACCAAGAAGTTTTCGCAACGCGCGCTTTTCCTCAAAGGCGCGCCACACCGCTTCGTCTTCATTAAACCGCCGCGCGAGTTCCTGCGCTTCAACCATCGCTTTCATGGACACTTTTATTTTCTAAACGCCTGCCAAATTTTCCGCAAATCACCCCGCCGCTTTTTTCTTCGTGAAGATGTGCGTCGCGTGGCCGTAATAGGCGTCCGCGCATTCCATCAACGTCTCGGACAACGTCGGGTGCGCGTGTATGGTCAGCGCGATGTCCTCGACGGTCGCGCCCATTTCCATCGCCAGCACCGCCTCGGCGATGAGTTCGCCCGCGCCCGCGCCCGTGATGCCCACGCCGAGCACGCGGTCGGTTTCGGGATCAACAATCATTTTCGTCACGCCGTCCGTGCGGTCGAACGTCAGCGCACGGCCCGACGCCGTCCACGGAAATTTCGCGACCTCGTATTTCACACCTTTTTCCTTCGCCTCGTTTTCGGTCAGACCGCACCACGCGATTTCGGGATCGGTGAACACGACGGCAGGAATCACGCTGTCGAACGCGCTGCTTTCGCCGGTAATGACTTCGACGGCGATGCGCGCCTCCTTGTGCGCCTTGTGCGCGAGCAAGATGCCGCCCGCAATGTCGCCGATGGCGTAAATCGCCGGGTCGCTCGTCTGCTGCTGCGCGTTGATCTTCACAAAACCGCGTTCGTCGAGTTCAACCTTCGTGTTTTGCAGGCCGAGGTCTTTGCTGTTCGGCACGCGCCCGACGGAAACCAAAACGCGGTCGTAAAGTTCGGAAAATTTTTCGCCGTTGTATTCAGATTCAACTTTGATCTGTTTGCCGACGGTCGCCATTTTTGTGACTTTGGCTTTCAGGCGGATTTCCTTGAACATCTTTTTCGCGTTCGCAACGACGGGTCGCGCGAGGTCGGCGTCCGCGCCGGCGAGAATCGCGTCCATCGCCTCGACCAAAACAATCTTGCTGCCGAGCGCGGCGTAGACCGTGCCGAGTTCCATGCCGATGTAACCGCCGCCGACGACGAGCAGATTTTCGGGAATGTCCTCGATCTCGAGCGCCTCGGTCGAAGTCATCACGCGCGGATTGCCGAGATCGAACGCCTTCGGCATCGCGGGCACGGAACCGACGGCGAGAATCGCCTGCTCGTATTCGATAAATTTTTGGCCTTGCTCCGTTTCGACGCGCAATTTGTTCGAGCCTTCAAAATAACCACGCCCGGCGATGACTTCCACGCCGCGCATTTTCGCCAGCGTCGCCACACCGCCGCTCAACTTGGCGATGATGCCATCTTTCCATTCGCGCAATTTCGCGACGTCCACCTTCGGTTCGGCGAACGTGATGCCGCGATGCGCCGATTCGCGCGAGTTGACGATCTGATGCGTCGCGTAAAGCAGCGCCTTCGACGGAATGCAGCCGCGATTCAGACAGACGCCGCCAAGCTTTTTCTCCTTCTCGATGAGAATGACTTTCTTGCCCAAGTCCGCCGCGTAAAACGCCGCTGCATAACCGCCAGGACCTGCGCCAACAACTACGATTTCTGTTTTGATCGAATCCATACAAATTAAATCTTCACAACTTCTTCGCCGAAATTTTCAAACGCCTTCACCAAGTCCACCGTGAACCGCGCCGCCGCGCCGCCGTCCACCACGCGATGATCGTAAGATAATCCCAACGGCGTCATCATGCGAACTTCGACCTTGCCATCACGCACGACCGGCTTCAGCGCGCCGCGACCGAGGCCGAGAATCGCGACTTCGGGCAAATTGACAACAGGCGTGAAATGCGCGCCGCCAATCGCGCCTTGATTTGAAATCGTGAACGTGCCGCCTTTCATTTCGTCGGCGGTGATTTTCCGGTCGCGCGCTTTCGCCGCGAGCGATTCCAGTTCCTTCGCCAAATCGAACATGGATTTTTTATCCACGTCGCGGATAACGGGAACCATCAAACCTTGATCCGTGTCCACTGCGATGCCAAGGTGGATGTATTCCTTGATGACAATCTCGCTCGCGACTTCGTCAAGGCTCGAATTGAAAATCGGATGCTTCTTCAAGGTTTCCGCGACCGCTTTTAAAATAAACGGCGTGAGCGTGAGCTTGACGCCTTTCGCTTCGTAAGCCGCCGCAAATTTCTTGCGAAGCTCGCCGAGCTTCGTGAAGTCCGCGTCATCAAACTGCGTGACGCGCGGGACGGAATTCCAGCTTTCGGCCATGCGCCGCGCGATGACCTTGCGCAACAGCGTGACCGGCTTTTTGCTAACCGGCCCCCACTGTGAGAAATCTATTTGAACCGGCACAGGTTTCGCCGGCGCAGCGGCACTCGCGGTAGCAGTAGCAGGTTTCGCCGCCGCTTTGACTAAGCGTTGAATGTAAGCGCGCACGTCGCCGATGACGATGCGTCCGCCCGCTTCGCTGCCACGGATTTTTCCAAGATTGATTCCAAGCTCGCGCGCCATTTTGCGGATGGACGGCGACGCGGCGACATTTTCATCAGAAACCTCTTCTTCGACTTCGGCAGACTCCTCAACAACTTCTTCCGGTTCCGGCGCAGCCTGCGCGACAACTTTTTTCGCCGCCGGTTTCGGCGCAGCCGCAGCACCCGGAGCAGCCGCGGGCTGGCCGCTTTCCGTGATCGTGATGAGCCGCGCACCGACGCCGACGCGGTCGCCGGCCTTCACATGAACCTTGGCGACGACGCCCGCGCCCGTGGACGGGATCGAGGCGACGGCCTTTTCATTTTCCAATTCCAGAATCGCCTGATCCTTCGCGACCGTGTCACCTTCTTTGACGAAGATGTTGACCACAACGCCGGAATCCGCGCCTTCACCGAGCTTGGGAAGTTTTACATCCATAAATTAACAAGCAGACAGCTTGGAGAAAAATGTTGTGGTTTTCCAGAAATAAATTTGCACGCAATGTATTGCTGAAGTTGTGGCGTCGGCGCTGTGCGCTGATTAGTCGAGCCGCAGACTCGACGCTACACACAAAATGCCTCAAACAAGCTGCGGCTGGATTTTTTCAGGATCAACTCCGAGGTCTTTGATTGACTTCGCCACAACTTCACGTCCGATCAAACCTTTTTCCGCCAGCGCGTAGAGCGTGCCGATGACGGTGGACTCCGCGTCCACTTCAAAAAATCTCCGCAGCCGCGCCCGCGTGTCGCTGCGACCAAAGCCGTCCGTGCCGAGTGTGAACAATCCGCCCGGAACCCATGGCGCAATCTGGTCCGGCACGGTGCGGATGTTGTCGGAAACGGCGACGAACGCGCCCTGCTCTTTCGCCAATAAATTTTCGACGTAGGATTTTTTGGCCGGTTCTGTCGGATGCAGCATATTCCAGCGCTGGCAACGGATCGCGTCAGTCCGCAAAAGTTTATAGCTCGTCGCGCTCCAGACATCGGCGGAAATGTCGTAGCGTTCGGCCAGAATTTCCTGCGCCTTCAATGCAGACTGGATGATCGGCCCGCTGCCAAAAATATGCGCCTTGATTTTTTTGCCTTCCGCGCCAGGCTTGAATTTATACAAGCCTTTCAAAATTCCGTCTTCGACGCCCGCAGGCATCGGCGGCATGACATGATTTTCGTTGTAGAGCGAAAGGTAATAAAAAACGTCCTCGTTCTCGACATACATCCGGCGCAAACCGTCGGCGATGATCACGGCAAGTTCATAACCGAACGCCGGATCGTAAGGCAGGCAGGTCGGAATCGTGCCCGCGTGCAGCAAGCTGTGGCCGTCCTGATGTTGCAGGCCCTCGCCGTTGAGCGTCGTGCGGCCGGACGTTGCGCCGAGCAAAAAACCTTTCGCGCGGATGTCGCCCGCGAGCCAGAACAGATCACCGACGCGCTGCGGGCCGAACATCGAGTAGTAAATGTAAAATGGAATCGTCGGCACGCCGTGCGTCGCATAGCTCGTGCCGGAGGCGATGAACGACGCCATCGAACCGGCCTCGGTGATTCCTTCTTCAAGAATCTGCCCGTCCTTCGCCTCGTGATAGAAGGACAGCGTGTTGCTGTCAACCGGTTCGTAAAGCTGGCCTTTCGACGAATAAATTCCGATCTCGCGGAACAATGTGTCCAGTCCAAATGTCCGCGCTTCGTCGGGAATGATCGGCACTAGGTTTTTGCTGACGCCCTTGTGCTGGAGCATGAGGCTCAACATCCGGCCAAAAGCCATGGTCGTCGAAACTTCCCGCGTTGAACCCCTGACAAGCTCGGCAAAGTGATCAAATTTTGGCACGTCAAGCGTGACGGGACTGACGTGGCGCGCGGGCAAAAATCCGCCAAGCGCCTTGCGCCGTTCGAGCAGGTATTTCATCTCTGCGCTGTCGGCGGGCGGGCGATAAAACGGCGTCTCCGCGATCACATCGTCGCTGACGGGAATCTCGAAGCGCTCGCGGAATTCGCGCAGCTCCTTTTCGTTCATCTTTTTTTGCTGATGCGAAATGTTCCGGCCTTCGCCCGCTTCGCCGAGGCCGTAGCCTTTCACGGTCTTCGCCAAAATCACCGTCGGCCGGCCTTTGTGTTCCACGGCCGATTTGTAAGCGGCATAAACTTTCAACGTGTCGTGGCCGCCGCGCAGCAGCTTGCGGATCTGCTCGTCCGTGAGGTGATTCACAATTTGAAGCAGCTCGGGATATTTGCCGAAAAAATGCTCGCGCGTGTAGCTGCCCGGCTCGACGCAATATTTTTGAAAATCGCCGTCCACGCATTCTTCCATGCGCTTGAACAGCAGGCCGCTCTTGTCGCGCTTGAGCAGTTCGTCCCAGTCCGTTCCCCAAATCACCTTGATGACGTTCCAGCCCGCGCCGCGAAAAAGCCCTTCGAGTTCCTGGATGATTTTTCCATTGCCGCGAACCGGGCCGTCGAGCCGCTGCAAATTGCAGTTGATGACCCAGATCAGATTGTCGAGATTTTCGCGCGCGCCGAGCGATTCCGGCTCGTCGCATTCGCCGTCGCCGAGAAACGCCCAGACCTTCGGCTCGTCCGTCCAATTCACCAGGCCGCGCGATTTCAGATAACGGTTGAACCGCGCCTGATACAGCGACATGAGCGGGCCGAGACCCATCGAGACCGTGGGAAATTGCCAGAAATCCGGCATCAAATACGGATGCGGATAAGACGACAATCCGCCGCCATCAGCCAGTTCCTGCCGGAAATTTTGCAAATGCTTTTCGTCCAAACGGCCTTCGAGAAACGCGCGCGCATAAATTCCCGGCGACGCGTGGCCTTGAAAATAAATCAAGTCGCCGGGAAAATTTTCCGTCGCGCCGCGAAAAAAATGATTGAACCCGACCTCGTAAAGCGTCGCCGCAGATGCGTAGGTGGAAATGTGTCCGCCGACGTTCGTCGTCGAATTCGCCTTGACGACCATCGCCATCGCGTTCCAGCGCATGAGGCTTTTGATGCGGCGCTCCGTTTTCCAATCGCCCGGATATTCCGGCTGCTGCTCCGCCGGAATCGTGTTCGTGTAAGGAGTTGTCAACCCGGCCTGCGGGCGCGGCGCCGTGCGCAATTGATCCGCCAATTTTTCCAGCAGCTTCGCCGTGCGCTCCGGCCCCTGGCTTTGAAGGGAAAGTTCAAAAACTGATTGCAGCGATTCGCCCCACTTCTCGCCGTTGCCGTTGGAAACAGCGGCGGGGCGCGAACCGTAAATATCTTTAGTCTCGACGTTCACTGTGATTCAATTTTCATTCCGCCGCGAAAATGGGCGCAGGAAATTAGAACCAAATTTAACATTCAACGCCAGCGAAATCAACGCGCCCCATGAAACATTTCGACTTCACGTTTCCGACGCCCGCAAAAAATCTCGCGTGCGACGAGGCGCTGCTCGACTGGCGCGAGGAAAATAGTGGAACAGGCTTCCAGCCTGTTCATTCGAAAGGCAGGCAGGCCGGAGGCGCTGTCCCACTTTTCGGCGGCGAAGAAATCCTGCGCTTCTGGGAATCGCCTGAAACATTTGTCGTCGTCGGCTACGCGAATAAAATTGCGGCGGAAGTGAATGTTGAAAATTGCCGCGCGAAAAAAATCCCAATTTTCCGCCGTTGCTCTGGCGGCGGAACCGTTTTGCAGGGCGCGGGTTGTTTGAATTACGCGCTCATTCTGCGAATCGCCGAAAAATCCCCGCTGGCGAACATTTCCACCGCCAACCAATTCATCATGGAACGCAACCGCGCGGCGGTTCAATCGCTGCATCCCTGTTTCCAAATTGACGGCCCGGTTTTTAACATTTCGGTCATTTCAATTTCCGGCCACACCGATTTGACGATCGGCGATTTGAAATTCTCCGGCAACTCGCAGCGTCGGCGGAAAAATTTTCTGCTCTTTCACGGAACTTTTCTTTTGGAATTCAACCTCGCGCTCGTCGGCAAATTTTTGCAAATGCCGTCCAAGCAGCCGGATTACCGCAACCGCCGAGGTCATGGCGAATTTTTGATGAATTTGAATTTGTCCACTGATGAGGTGAAAGCTGCCATGCAGAAAATCTGGAAAGCAAATGCGCCGCTCGAAAATCCGCCGCTGGAAAAAATCTTCAAGTTGGCGCGTGAAAAATATTCTTCGCGTGAATGGAACGGAAAGTTTTAACTTTGTCCGCAGATCTCGCTGATCAGCATAGATTTAATGTGTGAAATCTGCGTCATCTGCGGATAAAACCTAACCGCCCGCCGCCATTCCAACTCCTGTTCCCGGTTCAGTCTGGCTTTTCGGATCGAGCAACTCGTCAATTTTCTTTTTGTCGAGGCCGGAAATCTCCAGTGCCACTTCGCGGACGGTTTTGCCGGATTCGTAAGCGACCTTCGCAATTTTCGCCGCCTTGTCATAGCCGATTTCCGGCGCGAGCGACGTGCACATCGCCAGACTTTTTTCGATGTTGCTTTCGCATTTCTGCGCGTCGGCTTCCAGACCGGAAATGCAACGACGCGAAAAAACTTTGGCCGCGTTCGCCAGTAAATCAATTGCCTGAAGCAAATTATGCGCGGCGACGGGCAGCATCGTGTTCAACTCAAAATTGCCGAACGTGCCGGCGAACGTCACCGCCGCGTCGTTGCCGATGACTTGCGCGCCGACCTGAATCACCATTTCGCACATCACCGGATTCACTTTGCCCGGCATGATGGAAGAACCCGGCTGCGTCGCCGGCAGTTTGATTTCGCCCAAACCGCAGCGCGGACCGGAACCGAGCCAGCGAACGTCGTTGGCAATTTTGATCAGGCTCACGGCAACGGTTTTCAACGCGCCGCTCGCTTCGACCAACGCATCAATTGCACTTTGCGCTTCAAAATGATTTACCGCTTCGCGCAAATTCAATTTTGTTTCGCGCGCAATGCCTTCAATCGTCCGGCGCGAAAATTCCAGATGCGTGTTGATGCCGGTTCCAACCGCCGTTCCGCCGAGCGGCAATTCGCCTAAATTTTTCCCCAAGGCTTTCAGCCGCGCGATTCCATGTTCAATCTGGCTCGCGTAACCGGAAAATTCCTGTCCGAGGCGAATCGGCGTCGCGTCCTGCAAATGCGTCCGGCCGATTTTCAAAATCGAATCAAACTCCTTTGCCTTTTTGTCGAGCGACGAATGCAATTCTTCCAGCGCAGGAATTAAATTGTGAACGACGCCATCAAGCGCGGCCAAATGAATCGCCGTCGGAATCACGTCGTTTGAAGATTGCCCGCGATTGACGTGATCGTTTGGGTGAACGGATTTGTCGCCGCGTTTGCCGCCGGAAATTTCGCACGCGCGATTGGCGATGACTTCGTTGACATTCATATTCGTGGAAGTGCCGGAGCCGGTTTGGAAAATGTCCACGACGAATTGCGAATCCAATTTTCCCTCGACAACTTCCTGCGCGGCTTTTTGAATCGGATCGGAAATTTTCTGCGGCAGCAAATCCAGCGACGTGTTTGCGGCGGCGGCGTATTTTTTGATCAAGCCAAGCGCGCGGATGAATTGTCGCGGAAAGCGCAGATTGCCGATCGGAAAATTTTCCACCGCGCGCGCCGTTTGCGCGCCGTAATAAGCGTCGGCGGGAATTTGCATCTGCCCCATCGAATCGGATTCAGTTCGGAATTCAGTTTTCATTTGCGAAAAGTTTATGCCGGACGCCCGTAAAATTCCACAAAACAAAATTGACCGCCGCATTTTCTGCGCTTCAATTGGGCAATGCCAGTCCGTCGCGTCGCCGTGCAGCCGCCAAAACCGCTCATGGTTTTTGACGGCGATTGCAATTTCTGCAAATTGTGGATTCGCCGCTGGCGGCAAATCACCGGCAACGCCGTGGATTATCTGCCGTTTCAAGATTCGCAAATCGCAAACCAATTCCCGGAAATCCCGCGCGAACAATTTCAAACTTCCGTTCAACTCATCGAACCCGGCGGCGAAGTTTTTTGCGGCGCGGAGGCAGTTTTTCTTTCGCTCGCCAAAAATCCAAAATGGCGATGGCCGTTGCACCTTTACGAAAATTTTCCGGCTTTTGCCAAATTCACGGAACGCGCCTACAAATTTGTCGCCGGACATCGAACGGGCTTTTCGCGCTTCACGCGATGGTTTTGGGGCAGGCACGTCGAGCAGCCGGATTATTTTCTCACGCGCTGGATTTTTCTGCACGCGCTCGGCGCGATTTATCTCGTCGCGTTCATCTCACTTTGGACGCAAATCAGCGGACTCATCGGTCACAACGGCATTTTGCCGACCGATCAATTCATTTCCGCCGTCAAACAACAATGCGACACGCAAGGCATCGGCGTGGAACGATTTCATCTGGTGCCAACTTTGTGCTGGTTTGATTCGTCCGACAGTTTTCTAAATTTCCAATGCGCCGCCGGAATTACTTTTGCAATTCTTTTAATTTTTGGAATCGCACCCGCGCCGTGCCTTGCGCTGCTTTGGCTGATTTATCTTTCACTTTCAACTGTGGGTCGCGATTTTCTTGGCTTTCAATGGGACAATCTTTTGCTCGAAGCCGGATTTCTCGGAATTTTTTTCGCGCCACTGCAATTAGTGGCACGGGCGTCCCGCCCGTGTGTTTCGGGCGCGGACATTGATCAAAATCAAAAACTCACGGGCGGGACGCCCGTGCCACAATCGCCGCCGCCAAAAATCGTTCTCTGGCTGCTGCGACTGCTGTTGTTCAAGCTGATTTTTTCTTCCGGCTGCGTGAAACTTTTGAGCGGCGACCCGAACTGGCGCAACCTGACCGCGCTCACGTTTCATTATCAAACCCAGCCGCTGCCGACATGGATTGGCTGGTATGCGCAGCAATTGCCGCTGTGGTTTCAAAAATTTTCCTGCGCCGCGATGTTCATCATCGAACTCGGCGCACCGTTCCTGATGTTTGCGCCGCGACGAATTCGATTTTTCGGCTGCGCCGCGATTGTCTTTCTGCAAATTCTGATTTTGCTGACCGGCAATTACACGTTCTTTAATTTTTTGACGATTGCGCTCTGCCTGTTGCTGCTCGACGATTTTATTTTTCAAAAAATTTTGCCGCGAAAATGGTTTGGGCGTTCTTCAATCAACCCTCAACCCTCAACCCTCGACAAATTCCGCTGGCCGTGCGCAATCATAATTCCGCTCGCGGTCGTCATTCTCTCAATTTCCGTTTTCCAAATGATTTCGATGTTTGGCGTGCGAAGCGAATTGTTATTTCCAATCGCAGTCGCCGAAGAATGGCTGCAACCGTTTCGCACGGTGAACAATTACGGCCTGTTCGCCGTGATGACAACGACGCGCAACGAAATCGTCGTCGAAGGCAGCGACGACGGCGTGAACTGGCTGCCTTACGAATTCAAATACAAACCCGGCGACATAAATCGGCGGCCACGCTTCATCGAGCCGTTCCAACCGCGATTGGACTGGCAAATGTGGTTTGCCGCGCTGGGAAATGTCCGGCAGAATCCGTGGTTTGAAAATTTCTGTGAACGGCTGCTGCAAGGTTCGCCGGAAATTCTGGCGTTGCTGGAAAAAAATCCGTTTCCCAAACATCCGCCTCGCTACATTCGCGCGCAGCTTTATGATTATCACTTCACCACTTTCGCCGAACGCCGCGCGACCGGCGCGTGGTGGAAGCGCGAATTCACCGGCGAATACTTGCCGCCGGTTTCACTTCCTGAATAAAATGCCGCCGCGAAATTCATGAGCGAAACAACCGAAACCCGCGCCTTCAATTTCTTCACGCCGTTGCGTTTCGGCATTTTGCTCGCGCTGCTGATCTTCGCCTCGTTTCCGCAAGTCATCCTCGGCCTGCAAACTTTCATCGTCCGCGACTACGGGTTTTTTGTTTATCCGCTCGCGCATTTTCAGCGCGAATGTTTCTGGCGCGGCGAATTGCCGTTCTGGAATCCCTATAATTTTTGCGGCGTGCCGTTCCTCGCGCAATGGAACACGATGCCGCTTTATCCGCCGTCGCTGATTTATCTTTTGCTGCCGCTGGGCTGGTCGTTGAGTTTTTTCTGCCTGCTGCATTTGTGGTGGGCGGGATTCGGGATGTTTTTTCTGGCGCGAAAATGGACTGGAAATAATTTCGCCGCCGCGTTCGCCGGAGCCGTTCTCTCATTCAACGGCTTCACGCTGAATTTGATCATGTGGCCGAGCCATCTGGCGACGTTCGCGTGGATGCCGTGGGTCGTGCTCGCGGTCAATAGTGGAACAGGCTTCCAGCCTGTTTCCGGCCACGCAGACTGGAAGTCTGCCCCACTGGTAAAAATTATTCTCGCCGCGCTGGTCGGCGCGTTGCAAATGCTCGCGGGCGGGCCGGAAATCATTTTCTTCACCTGGATTTTGCTGCTCGCGCTGTGGATTCAACAAGCTGTGAATGCCGGATCGCCACGCGGAAAAATGCTCTGGCGTTTTCCAGTTGTCATCATGCTGGTGATTGCGCTTTCGGTCGCGCAACTTCTGCCATTTCTTGATCTCGTTTTCCATTCGCAGCGCGAATCCGGTTACGCGGACTTGCGCTGGTCAATGCCCGCTTGGGGCTGGGTGAATTTTCTCGTGCCGATGGCTTTTGGCGACACGCGGGACATGGGCGTGTTTTATCAATACGGGCAGGAATGGACTTCATCATACTACCTCGGCATCGGCGCGCTCTGGCTCGCGCTGCTGGCGTTGTGGAAAATCCGCGACCGGCGCGTGGCGCTGCTCGGTGTCATTGCAATCATCGCGCTCATTTTTGCGCTCGGAGAAAATACATTTGTTTATCCGGCCCTGCGACGGATCATTCCACAACTTCGCCTCATCACGCACTCGGCCAAATATCTGGCCATTGTGATTTTCATCGCGCCGCTGCTGGCGGCGTTTGCCGTCGCGCAGTTGCAAAATTTACAAGGTGAACAAAAGCCGGTTTTGAGAAAGCGGCTCTTTGCCATCGGAATTATTTTGCTCGCGCTGATCGCGGGAATTCTTTTCTGGGCGTGGCGGTTTCCATTTCCTGCGGACGATGTTCACCGGACTTTGCTCAATGGAATTTCGCGCGCGGCATTTTTGATTGCCACCGGCACATTGCTGTTTTTTTTGCCGCGCGACTCCAAGCCCGGCTTGCTGCGGCTCGCTCCACTGCTTTTGATTTTTGTCGCGTGGCTCGACGTTTTCACGCATGAGCCGGCGCAAAATCCGACCGCGCCGCCGTTGATTTACGAACCCGGCCTTTCGCGCGAAAAACTCGCGCTGCAACCGCAGCCCGCCCTCGGCGGCTCGCGCGCCATGATCACGCCCTCGGCATTTGCCATGACACTCCACTTTGCGACGAGCGACCTTGGGAAAAATTATCTGGTGAACCGCATGGCTTGTTTTTCCGACTGCAACCTGCTCGACGACGTGCCGAAAACGGACGGCTTCCTTTCGCTCTGCCCGCGCGAAGCCGACGACGTGAACACGCTGCTTTACGACTCCACCAACGCGAATTTTCCGCGTCTCGAGGATTTCATGGGCGTCTCGCAAATCACCGCGACAAATGAAATTTACGAGTGGCAATCGCGCAAAACCTTCCTGCCGCTCGTGACCGCCGGGCAAAAGCCATTTTTCTTTGACGACTACAGCGCATGGTATGCGCTGTCGCAAACCAATTTCGACGGAGGCAAGTTTGTTATTTTGCCAGAAGACGCGAAGACTTTTGTGACGGTCACAAATCAAACCAATGCCCGCGTGCTCAATTCAAAATTCGGGACGCAAACCGTGGACGCCGAAGTCGAAGCCGCCGCGCCGTCGCTCGTCGTCATCGCGCAAACATGGTATCACGACTGGCGCGCTTACGTTGATGGCAAGCCGACGACTTTGCTGCGGGCGAATTATGCGTTTCAGGCGGTGCAAGTTCCGGCGGGCAGGCACAAAATCCATTTAGCCTACGAAGACCGCGCGTTTGAAATCGGCGCGGCGATTTCAATTCCCGCATGGCTCGGCTGCTTGATTGTCTGTTTCAACTGCAGTTGGAAAAAGCGATCAGTTGAATAAATTGCCACTGTGCCCTCGGTTATAAATCTCCGTGGACTTTGAAACCCAACTCAACTAGAACATCCTTCATGTCACCCCAACGCCGTCCATCAATTCGAGGCAACGCCAATTTCGGCTGACCATGTTTCACGTTGAAAAAATTTCCTCGCTCGACCTGCCCGAACTCGCGCCTTATCGCACGATGCGCCGGTCGGCGGAGCACGAGGCGCAGGGCATCTTCATCGCCGAGGGCGAAAAGGTCGTGCGTCGCCTACTCGAAAGCCGTTTTGAAACCGTGTCCGTCCTGCTGCCCGAAAAGCATCTGGACGCCTTCCGCCCGCTGCTCAACGCACGACCGGAAAATTTCACCGTTTATCTCGCGGACAAAAATCTGCTCGAGGCGCTCATCGGCTTCTCATTTTACCAAGGCGTGCTCGCCGTCGGAAAAATTCCCCCGCCCGCTTCGCTCGCCGAAATTTTGCGGAAAAGCCCCGGGCCGCAATTGTTCGTGGCGATTGACGAGGTGTCGAACGCGGAAAACATCGGCGCGCTCGCGCGCAATTGCGTGGCGTTCGGCGCCAGCGGATTAATCGTCGGCGAAACGAGCAGCAGCCCGTTCCTGCGCCGCGCCGTCCGCAATTCCATGGGCGCGGTTTTTCAACTGCCCGTCGTCGAACTGAAACAAACGCGCGGGCCGCACGAGTCTGAAAATGAATTAAGGAGCTGCGGAATCCCGACGCCCGAAAAAAAACCGACACTCGCGGAAACTTTGCGCGAATTGCGGGCGCGCGGCATCCGCTGCATCGCCGCGCATCCGCGCGCGGACGGCAAAACACTTTCGCAGGCGGATTTTTCCGGCGATTGCTGCGTCGTCTTCGGCAGCGAAGGCCACGGGATTTCCAAAGCCGTTCTGGAAAGTTGCGACGAGGCGGTGGCGATTCCAATGTCGCCAACGGTGGATTCACTCAACGTCGGCGCGGCTGCGGCGATTTTTCTTTATGAAGTTCAACGGCAGAGAAACAAGCCTTGAACTACCAAGGCGCCAAGTCACAAAATTAAGGCTGGACAATTATTTTCGGAATGAGTCTGCTGCTTTTATGAAACCCAAACAACTGGCGAATGTCCTGATTAAAATTCTTGGCCTATCTTTTTTTATACGTGGCATCCCGGAACTTATTACCGGAGTGCTGAATTTTTCGGCATGGGCAGGAATCGCTTTCAATTCTGCCGCCTCACACAGTTATCCGAATTTTATGTTTTATTCCGGGACTTTGATTGCGGGTTTGGCACAATTAGCCATCGGCATTTTTCTCATCATTCGTAGCCGTTGTGTTGTTGAAAAACTTTTCAAAGACGAAGAGGAATAGAAAATTGCCCGACCATTCAACGCGCAACAGTTTCCAAAACGACTTCAACCGAAGATTTGTTTCTGTCGTGATTTAATTTCGTGAACAATCCGCGCCAGAAGCCGAGGCCATATAATATGTGTGTGAGCGCAATGAACGGCGCCGCCGCGAGACTCCGCAAAACGCCGTCGCGCGGCATCAACGCCGCCGCCTGCGCCAAAACCGCAAGGACATAAATTCCCAGGACGGCCAAACCAATTATTCCGAGAAACGGCAGCGCGACAAGAAAAACGCAAAACAGCGGCGGCACAAAATTCAACGCCGAACCGAAAGTCGGATGCACGCGGAATTGCTCGGCGCGTCCGCGCCCGTAAGTCAGCAACATTTTCGTGAACGACTTGATGGAGCCGCGCGGGCGGCGATGGACAAATAATTCTGGATCGTAAAGCAACCGTCCGCCGCGTTTTTGGATTTCGTCCATGAGCGCGTTTTCTTCGTTCGGATAAAGCAACTCGTTGAAGCCGCCAAGTCCGAGCAAGGTTTCGCGGCGCGCGACGAGGTTGCACAAAATCAATTCCTTTTCGCCCGTGTCGCGCAATCCGCCGACGGGCGTATAACGCGCGCGGCTGGGACCAAAGGCAATCCAGCTTCCGAGAACGAGCGCGAAAATTTTCTCCAGCGGCGGCGCATCAGGCGGGCAAAGATTCGGCCCGCCGACGATCTGCACTTTTGCATCTGAAAAGTGCGAGGCGGCGCGATTCAAATTGCCCGGCGGCGCGACCGAGTCGTCATCCAGAAAATAAACCAGTTCGCCGCGCGCCGCGCGCAACGCGGTGTTGCGCTGGACGGACGGCTGCCTGCCGCGCGCGACGATGATTTCCAAAAGTCCGGGCGGATAATCCAGTTGCCGCGCCGCGACGACCGCCTTGATTTCGGTCTGGCCGGGACGCGCGGCGATGATTATGGTGACGCCCGGCAAACGATTGTTCACGGCGCGAGGCTAAAGTCGAACGGCCACGGTTCAAAGTTCAAAATAGGATTTTGATTTTTAATTTGGGCGCAAAAGCGGAAAAATCTTTTGACAAGCGCGCGCGGGTATTTAGATTAGCGCATTCTGGATGGGGTCGTAGCTCAGTTGGTAGAGCACCACAATGGCATTGTGGGGGTCGCAGGTTCGAACCCTGTCGGCTCCACCAGTTTTCGGCGGCTTATATTGAACCAGTTAATTCAACACTACGCCGCGACGATAGTAGGTCGGAATGTCGAGATCCTCGCCCTTGTGAATCGTCGGCTCGCTTTTGTCAAACCGTCCTTTGGAAATGATAGCCAGCGGCAATTGTTCCTGGCGCATTCTCGAAGCAGTTTTTCTTCCGCGTCCGCCCGCGTGCTGTTTTAATAATTGTTCACGCTGATCAAGCACGGCGGTTTGCGGTTGCGAGGCGCAACGTGACGACGAATGTGCAGTCAAGTTGCGGGAAATTGATTCCGTTGAATTGCCCGGAACATTTGTCGATTCCACGTTCGGATTTTTCTTCGCGGCGATCACCGTCACGGACAATTTATTTTTCATGTCCGCGTCAATCGCCGCGCCCATGATGATTTGCGCGCGTTCACACTGACGGCTGATTTGTTCCATCACGCGGTTCACTTCGGCCATCGTCAAATCTTTTCCACCGAGCAAACTCACCAGCACCGCGTCGGATTCGGCCAGCGCGCGGCCTTCGTCGAGCAGCGGATGCGCGAGCAATTTTTCCACGACCTCGCGCGAACGTCCCGCGCCGCTTGCGTCAACGCACGCAAAAACGCTTTCGGAATGGCGGTCGCGGACGAGCGCACACAAATCGTCGAAATGAATTTGAATCAGGCCCGGACGCGTGAGCAATTGCCACACGCCGCGCACGCCGTCGGCGAGCAATCCGCCGGTGATGCGAAACGTGTCAAGCACGCTCGTGTTTTCATCAATGAGCTTGAAAGTTTTCTGGCTCGGCAGGCAAATCACGCCGTCGGCGACGGATTTCAATTGCTCGAAACTTTGCTGCGCCTGTTGTTGACGGCGATTGCCTTCGCATAAAAACGGCAAGGTCACAAACGCCAAAACCAGCGCGCCAGTTTCCTTTGCCGCGCGCGCCAAAACCGGACTGATGCCGCTGCCCGCGCCGCCGCCCAAGCCGGCGACAATGAAAATCACATCCGCGCCTTCGCACGCGGTTTTGAGCGTGGCAAATTGTTCCTCGGCGATCGCGCGCCCGCGTTCAGGATCGCCGCCAATTCCTAAACCGCGCAGCAATTTCGTTTCGAGATGAATCTTCACCGTCGCTGTCGAGGCCGCGAGCGATTGCCCGTCCGTGTTGACCGCCATAAAATTTGCGCCGGCAAATTCCTCGCCGTTCAAAGTGTCGAGCAAGCTCACGCCCGCGCCGCCAACGCCGATGATTTTAATGGTGCGCGCAGGATTTGGTTCGAGCGCCGCCGGTTGAATTTCAGTTTTCATTTTCATGGCGATTTGAATTACGAGCGTTGCAATAATTTTCCGAACACGCCTTTGATTCCCTGCGCGAAAGACGATTTGCCTTCGCGCTTGCGCGTTTTGAGCGAACCGAATTTTGCCAAACCAATAGCGGTGACAAATTCCGGCTGGTCGAGAGCGGACTTCAATCCGCTGATGGAATTGGTCTGGCCGAGCGAAACGGGCATCTGAAAAACCGGCTCGGCGAGCTTCGCGATTTGCGGCGCGCGCGCGCAGCCGCCGCAGAGAAAAACTCCCGCGCGCAAATAATCCGCCAGTCCCGCCTGCTCCAAATCCGCAGCGACGATCTGGAAAATTTCCTCGAGCCGCAGCGACATGATGCGTTGCAAATGCTCGACATTGATGGTTTTCAGCGGCAGGCCGAGTTCGTTTGAAATCGTAAGCGTGCGTCCGCGCATCGCTTCGTCCACAATTGCACTGCCGTGTTCCAATTTTAATTTTTCCGCGCGGCTCAACGGCACTTTCAGGCCGTGGCCCAAATCGTTTGAAACGTGGTCGCCGCCGAGCGCGAGCGCGCCGGTGTATTTGATGACGCCGTCGGCATAAACAACGTAATCCGTCGTGCCGCCGCCGATGTCAATGACCAGCGCGCCGAGTTCTTTTTGTTCGCTCGTCAACAGCGCAAGTGATGACGCAAGTCCGTTGAAAACAATTTCCTCGACTTCAAGCTGCAAGCCTTTCACGAGGCGCACGGAATTTTGCAAACGGTTTGTGTGGCCGTGGACGACGTGCATGTCCACTTCCAAACGCGCGCCAAGCATCCCGACGGGATTTGTGATGCTGTCGTGGCCGTCCACCAAAAAATGCTGGCGCACGGCGTGAACGACTGTGTTTTCAGCGGGCAAATTAATTGCCTTCGCGTTTTTAATTACATCCTGAACGTCGTCCTCGGAAATTTCGCGGTCGGCGGAAACGACCGGATGCACGCCGCGATTATTGAAGCCGCGCAAATGTCCGCCGGTCACGCCGAGATAAACATTGCGGATCTCCACGTCGGCCATCTGCTCGGCCTCGACGATGGCGTTGCGCACGCATTCCTCGGCCTGCGCCGCGTCCACGATTTCGCCTTTGCGCACGCCGCGCGCGGGCGACTGGCCGACGCCGACGATGTTCAGCGCGCCGTCCGCATTCTGCTCGCCGACCACGGCGCAAACTTTCGACGTGCCGATTTCCAGGCCGACGATGATGTTCGATTCGTCAAACATTTTTCCTCCGTGAATTTTTTGGATTGAATATTTTTGGCACGGCGATGGGCGCGGAATTATTTTCCGCCCAGCGAACCGGAACGTTGTTCGCCACCGCCAGATCGAGCGTCGCAATCATTTTATTCTGGCTCATTCCCAAATCGTAAATTTTCCGCCAGCGCGCCAATTGTTGCTCCAAATTTTCCAGACCGAAAGTAATTTCTCCGCCCTGCCCCGTCGTCGCGACGACCACGCCCGGCGACGAAATGTCAATGCGCCGCAAATCCACAAGCCCGGCCATTTGCGAATGTTGAAACATGGAAATCAATTTCAACGCGGCCTGCGCCTGCGGCGATTCGACGCGCCGCCCCGATTGCAATTGGCTAAAATTCAGGCCGGCGATTTCCGGCAATTGATGATTTAATTGCGACAACGGAATCACGCAAAGGCGCGGGTCGAGCGGCTGCATCACGAAGCCGTCCGCGTCGAGTTGAAAAACTGAAATCGCAATTCCGCCCGTCGCGGCCGCGCGCGGCACGTTGACTTGCGCGATGGGTTTGCGTTCCGTCACGCAAATTTTCAACGTGCGCGGCAAAACGCGTTCGACGGAAATTGAATCAATTGCCGAAACAAGTTCCAAATTGCGTTTCACCGACGCCAAATCGAGCGCAATCAGATTTGCGCCGGATTTCACGCCCGACCAGCGGCGCAATTGTTCCGGCGCAATCACGCCGTCCGTTTGAACCTCGACATTTTGGATGGCGAACTCGGAATTTTCATAAACGAATTTGTCCAGCGCCCATTCGCCAGTGCGCCAAAACAAATAAAGCCCGAACACCGTGCCGAAAATCACGCAGAACGCAACCGCCGCCAGCCGCGCGCGCGTCGCGCGCACTTGATCCGAACGCAGCTTCACGTCGAGCAGATGCCCGCGCTTCAACCGCCGGTTTTTTATTTCGCGCTTAAACCACATAAATTTTATTCACGCAAAGTCGCAAAGCCCGCAAAGTAAATTCAATCAAGCCAGAACCGCAATTTCTTTGCGCTCTTTGCGACTTTGCGTGAGTATTTTTCTTTTCAAAGCCAGATCAATCATTCGCTGGCACAATTCTTCGTAACTCAATCCCGCCGCAGCCGCAGCTTTCGGCAATAAACTTGTTTCCGTCATTCCGGGCAACGTGTTCACTTCCAGCACGACTGGCTCGCCATTTTTGCGAACCATCACGTCCACGCGCGCATAATCGCGTCCGCCAATCGCATGAAATGCGCCGAGCGCAGCGGCTTGAATTTTCTTTGTTGTCGCTGCATCAAACTCCGCCGGGCAAAAATATTCCGTGCAACCAGATGTATATTTATTTTTGTAATCGTAACTGCCAACTTTTGGCCGGACTTCGACAACCGGCAGCGCAATGCCGTCCAAAATCCCCACCGTCGTCTCACGCCCGACGATTTTTTCCTCGACCAAAACTTCCGAATCAAATTTCAACGCTTCCGCCAGCGCATTTTGCCAGTCTTCCGCGCGCTCGACAAATTGCAGACCGACGCTCGAACCCTGCCGCACCGGTTTCACGACCAGCGGCAATCGCAAATCTTCCGGCAGCGGCGCTTTTTCCGAACTGACGACCACAAATTTCGCCGTCGGCACGCCGGCCGCGATGCACTTTTGTTTCGTCAAAACCTTGTCGAACGCGATGCGGCTCGCTTCCGAATCGCAGCCCGTGTAAAGCACGCCGAGTTGCGCCAGTTGCCGCTGCACCGTGCCGTCCTCGCCGTAAGTTCCGTGCAACGGCGCGAGGCAGACGACCTCCGTGTCCGGCGGCAAAATCCAGTCCGGCGTTTTGGGATCCAGCTCGACCACCGTGTGACCGAGCGACCGCAACGCCTTCACCACGCCCGCGCCCGACCGCAACGACACTTCGCGCTCGGCGCTTGGGCCGCCGAGCATCACCACAATTTTTAATTTTTTATGCACGATGGAATTCAAAATTAAATAATCTCTGGATTAAATTTAAGTATTTCCTGCCAAATCTCTGGTAGCTCGTCTCTAATGTAACTTCCAATTAGAACTCTCCCGCCTGGATTTTCGGACAGCACAGTGCGACAAAGACGAATTTGTTTTAGTCTTTTTGCCAAATTAAGAAGCTGAATAGTCCATCTGCTAGCATCTTCTTGAATCATCTTCCGAAATTTCTCTGGATCATTTTCAAACTCTGACATCTTCCTCGTAGCTCTTGGTGAAAGATCAATATGTGCGGAGTTGAAAAGATATGAGCAACCTCGTAGGCGCAATTTAGTTTCCAATGGCGTGAACCAAGCGTTAGGCGGCGGTCTCCAACTGCGAAAATAGTTCACGAGACGAAATGAAAGTGGCTTTGAATCTATTACTTCGCCGATTGTTCGCTTCCACTCACGGTCTTCGTAAAATTCAGTATCGGATGGATTAACTGCAAGAGTTAAAACTTCGGCATTTTCTATATCACCAAAAAAAGGAATTGGACACCTCGACCTACATTCACCATATAGACTGTTAAATTCCTCATCAGTTTCCTCGACCGTATTGATTGTGTTATCTACCAATTCAATAAGTTGATTGCTTGGACTAAACTCCGCGAATACGGACGAATTCAAACTTTGCCATTGGCTGTCATCGCACCATGTAATTACTCTTCGAGGAAAAACACTGGACGGATTGTCATCAATAATCACATCCGGTTTCCCAACAAATCCTGAAAAAAAACCAGCCAGACCATGTTCTACGGCTTTGGAACGAGCATAATCACCGCCAGCTCCAGACCAAAGATACAAATTTGAATCAGGATGTTCTGCATTCAATTTCAGCCGAATCTGCCGCAGAATTTCTTGAGCGCGCGGATCAACACCTTCATTGCTATTCAGCAATGTTCCGTCCACGTCTATGAAAATATTCATGCTCATTCTTCGCCGATAATTTCGACTTCCGTGTGCAATTCAATTCCGCGTTCAGCTTTCGCCTTTGCCTTCAAAATTGAAATCAATTCCAAAACGTCGCGCGCCGTCGTCATGTTCAAATTTCGGTTCATGTCACTTCACAAATTTTTCCAGCGAGACGGCAATTTTCGGAAACGCGCGCAAAACCTGTTTGTCCGCCGTCACCAACGGCACGCCCAAATCCTGCGCCAGCGCCACATATTCGCAGTCGTAAGCCGTGCAATCGGATGCCAGCACCAGCTTGATGATCCGCTCGGTCGGCACGGAATATTCATTCGCGCCCAAATCTTTCTGGACATTCAGATAGGCGGCGTTGGCCTCGGCCTCGGTCAATGTTTGTCTTCGTAAATATCCCGCCAACACATTCCGAAATTCCGCGCGCCACAAAATTGGCGACGCCCAAACTTTGTCGCGGTCTTTTACGGCTTCCGTTAATTCCGCAAAGTCGCTAGGCAGCCAGAAATAAACCAGCACGCTGTTGTCCACGACAATCACGCGCGACCTTCTTCCTTGAAACGTTTCAAATCCGCCGCCGTCACCTTGAACTTGAGCGAATTGCGGAACTGGCGCGCCCGCTGAATGATTCCCTCGGCCTCGACCGGCACGCTGCGGACGCTGGATTCCAAAACAGCAATGGCTTCGCTGTTCAAACTCCGGCGGTGTTCTGCCGCGCGTTTTTTTAATTCACGGTGCGTTTCTTTCGGAATGCCTTTAAGAGTCATTGTTATCATGACACAACCATAACGAAACCATTTTGAATGTCAAGGCGCAACCGTTTTGGTTGCGCTTTAATTGTCTTCGCCGACGATTTCGACTTCCGTGTGCAATTCGATTCCGCGTTCGGCTTTCGCCTTGGTCTTCAAGATTGAAATCAATTCCAAAATGTCGCGCGCCGTCGCCTTGCCGTCGTTCACGATGAAATTGCCATGTTCGGCGGAAACCACCGCGCCGCCCACACGCGCGCCCTTCAATCCCAGTTCGTCCACCAGCCGGCCCGCCGGGATCGCGCCGGGATTTTTGAAGATGCAACCCGCGCTCGGCGCCGCCGGCTGCGATCCCCAGCGCTTCTCGTTGAACGCCTTCATGCGCCGCTCGATCTCCGCGCGCGGCAAAGTCCGGCATCGGAAAACCGCGCCCAGCGCGATGTGATTCTTCAACGCCGCGCAACTGCGATAATCCACGGACATTTGTTTTGGTGACATTTCAGAAATGTTGCCGTCAAAATCCATCACGCGCACCGACTCGACGACATCGAACGTCGCGCCGCCCATCGCTCCCGCGTTCATCCGCAACGCACCGCCGACGCTGCCGGGAATGCCTTCGAGAAATTCCACGCCGCTCAAATTGTTCCGCTTCGCCTCGACCGAGACATTCTTCAATTTCGCGCCCGCGCCGCAAAAAATTTGCTCTCCAACAATTTCAATCTTGCTGAAATGCGATTGCGACAAACAAATCACCACACCGCGAAAACCACCGTCGCGCACGAGCAGATTCGAGCCGCGCCCGAGAATGAAAAATTTGATTCCGTTTTCACTGCAAAACTTCACGATGTTCGCCAAATCATCTTCGTTCGCCGGCTCGACATAAATATCCGCCGGCCCACCGACGCGCAACGTCGTGTGCTTTGCCATCGGCTCGTCGCGACGAACCATCGTCGCGCGCGAAACGCGCCCGGCAATTTCATCCGCGATATTTTTCTCAATTCGCATCGGATTTTTCAAAATGTCAGTCGTCAGCGTCATGCGGCGGAAAATTTCTGTCGTTCCGTCACGTCGGAGCGTGAACGGTTTCCACGTTGGAGTTCAGGCTTCAGCCTGTTCTTTTCCGGCAAGCTAAAGCTTGAACTCCAACATACGGCCAAAATATTTTCCGCAATCTGTTCCGCTGCCTTTGGCGCGTGCCACTGCGCGAGCGCGGCTTGCATTTTCTCGCGTGCAGACGAATCTTCAATCAATTGGCTCAAAATTGCCGCGACTTTTTCGGGCGTGGAATTTTTTTGTTGGAGCAATTTTGCCGCGCCGTTTTTTTCAAAAGCGCGCGCGTTGAAGAATTGATGGTTGTCCGCCGCCGCCGGATACGGCACGAGCAGCGCCGGCAGCGGCATGGCCGCGATTTCCGCCAGCGACGATGCGCCGGCGCGGCTGACGGAAACCGTCGCCGCGCCAAGCGCCAAATCCATTTCGGCAAGAAATGGTTTTACAACGGCCTTGATTCTGGCAGCGACATAAGCTGATTTTACTTTTTCAAAATCGTTCGGGCCGGTGAGATGAAGCCATTGCCAGCTTTTTCCAGCGAGCAATGGCAGCGCGGACAAAATCATTTCATTAAGGCCGCTCGCGCCCTGACTTCCGCCCATGACCAGAATCGTCGGCAAATTCGGATCGAGTCCGATAGTGGCGCGGGCATCCTGCCCGCGATTCGCAGGCGAGACGCCTGCGCCACTAAAAAATTGCGGGCGAACCGGCGTTCCCGTCACAGAAACTTTGCGCGCTTTCAATCTCGCTGCGGCCTCGGGAAACCCGACGAACGCCTCGCCGACGAAGCGCGAAAGAAAACGGTTGGCCTTGCCGGGAATAGTGTTGGATTCGTGCAAAAAAGTTTTCGCGCCGATTTTCCGCGCGGCGAGAATCGGCGGCGCAGAGGTAAATCCACCCATTGCAAGAACAGCATCGGGTTTGCACTGTTTGAAAATTTTCCGCGACGCGCAAAATGAATTCCAAAAGCTTTTAGCGAAGGAAAAATAATTACGGTTTTGCAATCCAACCGCCGGAAGCGTGAAGATTTCAAAGCCTTGCGCGGATTTGACGGCCTGTTGATCCACGTCTTTTGGCGAGATGAGCAGCGCAACTTCGCAGCCGCGCTTTTTTAATTCTCCGGCGACGGCGAGTCCCGGAAAAAGATGCCCGCCCGTTCCGCCGCAGGCGATGGCGACGAAGGGTTTTTTAATTTCAGAAGCGGTCATGTGACTCTCGCGGCGAAGGGATTATCGGCGGCGTCAATTTCCGGTTTGGAATTTTTCGCGCGGACAGTTTTTTCCCGCGCGGGCGCGCGGCGCGCGACGCTCAACAAAATTCCGATGCCGATCAGCATCGCGAGCAGACTCGAGCCGCCGGAACTGATGAACGGCAGCGCGAGTCCCTTGTTCGGCAGGACGCTGGTGACGACGCCGATGTTGATCGCGGCTTGGAGCGAAATCAAAAACGTGACGCCCGTCGCGAGCAGGCAGCCGAAGTTGTCGCGCGCGCGGAGCGCAATGCGGATTCCGCAAATCGCGATGAGCAGAAATGCGAGGACGACGAAGAGCGTCGCGATCAATCCCAATTCCTCGCCGATGTTGGCGAAAATAAAATCACTTTGGATTTCAGGGATGTAGCCGAGTTTCTGCAATCCGTTGCCGAGGCCGAGGCCGGTCACGCCGCCCGCGCCGAGCGCGATCATGCCCTGTTGAGCCTGGAGCGCCGCGCCGTTCAAATGTTGCTGCGGATGCAACCACGCGGCGATGCGGTTCATGCGCATCGGGCTGTGCAAAATTGAAACCGCCAGCGCCGCCGCGCCGCAAAGCGCGGGAATCAAAAGATGTTTCAATTGGACGCCCGCGACGAGAAGCATCATGTCGCTGACGACAGCCAGAAGAATTGTCGTGCCGCGATCAGGCTCGACAAAAATTATGCCGAGCGCGGCGGCAATTATAATTCCGGGAAACAAAACTCCACGCTTAAAGGTTTCCATTTTCCGCTGTGAGCGGTCGCAATACCGCGCAAGCATGATGATGAGCGCGATCTTGACGAGTTCGGACGGTTGAAATGTCGCGCCGGGCAATTTGATCCAGCGGTGTGCGCCGTTGAGTTTCATTCCAAAATGCGGAACGAAAACCGAAGTTGCCAGCGCGAGCGCGCAAATGAAAATCGGCAGCGCCAGTTTTTTGAGAATTGCGTAGTCGAGAACCGCCGTCACCGCGCACGCGACGAATCCGAGCGCGCTCCAGACGAGTTGCATCTGGAGCAGATGCGCGCCGACTTCGGCGTGCGTGCGGGCGTTGACGAGCGCGAGGCTCGCGCTGTAAATCATCACCAGCCCGAGCGCGAGCAGCGCGGCGACGCAAAATGACAGTGTTGTGACGGCGACTTTCATTTCATTGCTTCAACAAATGCCGGCCGTTCGCGGACAATTTTTATTGTCCGTTCGTCGAAGGCGCGGGCGCAATCGGAGCAGGCGCAGTTGCGGGCGGCGCGTTCACGACCGCGTTCGGCGATTCGGCCTTCGCGGGCATTTTCAGCTTCTGCCCGACTTTGATTTTTGTCGTGGACAGGTTGTTTTCAGATTCAATGGCCTTGACGGTCGTGCCGTGCGATCTGGCGATTTTCGTCAATGTGTCGCCCGACTTGACGGCGTAAGTTTCTTCGCCGGTGTTTGCACCGGTTGAATCCGTCGCTCCCACTGGCGCAATGCTGGATGCCGCCGGGATTGAAAGCTTCTGCCCGACTTTCAACTTGGCCGGGACGATTCCGGGATTGGCGTCTTCAAGCGCCTTGAGCTTCAAGCCGTTTCTTTTGGCGATTTTTCCAAGTGTGTCGCCCTTGACCACGACGTATTCCGTTCCAGCGGTTTCAACAACCGGCGGAACAATGACCGGCGCGGGGTTCGTCGGAACCGGCGGAACGAATGCCGTGGCATTTGACGTTCCCGTCGCCGAAGAATTTGTGTCGGTGTTTGCCACGGTGTTCGTGTCGGATGGCGGAGTGTTGTCTGCGTTTTCAGTTTCGCGTTTGCAGCCCTGGATGAGCATCGCGGTCAGGCCACAGACACCGATGGCGAGCGTGCAGAAGACGGCGAGCTTCATGCGGGAGCGGCGTTTGTTTTGCTCGAGGAGCGAGCCTTGCGGGACAAATGGATTCGGATTGTTCATGGGTTTGGCGCTGGTGGCGTCCTTTCTTCGAGGTCGGTTTAGTTTGGTTGATTTTTCCACTGCGAAACTTTCCCTCGAAAAATTTCGCGGCGGGTTAAATTCATCTTGTTCACCGGCAACGGCACGAAATCTCGCCGCGCCGTTTCCGGCAAAATCATTAGCAGCCGCGCGATGCGCACGCAAGACGCAAAACGCATTTTTTCCATTGGTAATGTTGCTTTCATCGTAGTTTCAAGGTTGCCAGCGCGACCACCGCGCACAGCACGCACAAAATGTAAAACCGCATCACGACCTGCGACTCATACCAGCCTTTTTTTTCAAAGTGATGATGCAGCGGCGCCATGAGAAAAATTCTGCGCCCGGTGCCGTAAAATTTTTTTGTGAATTTGAACCAGCCGGTTTGAATCATCACCGACGCCGCCTCCAAAACAAAAATTCCGCCCGCGATCACCAGCACAAACGGCTGGTGAATCAACACGGCAATAATTCCAAACGCGCCGCCGAGCGCGAGCGATCCCGTGTCACCCATGAAAACCTGCGCCGGATGACAATTATACCAAAGAAATCCAAGTCCCGCGCCAATCATCGCCGCGCAAAAAACAGTCAGTTCGCCCGCGCCGCTGACGTAGGGAATTTGCAAGTAGCCCGCGATTTTTACGTTGCCCGCGACGTAAGTGAAAATCAAAAACACAAACGCCGTGATGAGCGTGCAGCCGATTGCAAGGCCGTCGAGGCCGTCCGTCAAATTCACCGCGTTGGAACTGCCGACGATTGCGAGCAGCACGACCAGCACGCCGACGGTTGCACCGACTTCAATCGGAAATTTATAAAATGGCAGCATCAAATCGCTGACGAGATTGCTGTGGATGATATTTTTGTTTCCGAGCAACAACAGTTCGCTCGTCGCCGGAAGTTCCAAAAGATAAATGCCGACGAACAAACCTAGCGCGGCCTGCACCAGAAGTTTCACGCGTGGCGGAGTGCCGCCGCCGCTTTGCTGGATTATTTTTGCATAGTCGTCGTAAAATCCCAGGCCCGACAAAACCAGAACCGCGAGCAGCGTCAATTCCACCTGCGCGTTCCATTCCGTCCAGAGCATCGTAGAAAAAACCAGCACCGCGACAATCAAAACTCCGCCCATCGTCGGCGTCCCTTTTTTGCTCAAGACGCGCGCGGCCAATCCGCCCGCTTCTTCCGCTTTGTCTTTGTAATCCTGACCGAATTTTAATGTCTTGAGCCAATGAATTATTTTCGGCCCGAGCCACCAACTCAACAACAATGCCGTGACCGCCGCGCCCGCGCTGCGAACGGTGATGTAACGAAACAATCGCAGGAACGAGACGCGACCTTCCCAAGTCGTCCCGTGCGACCAATCCAAAATTTGCTGGCTCAAATAATAAAACATTTTTTACTCGCCGGTTTCATCGGCCTTCTCAAACATTTTACTGACAACCTTTCCGCAAATCTCGTGCATCCAAGAACCGCCGCCAGATGTAATCAATTGTTTATATTCTTTGTCCTCCGCGAACATTAAAATTGGTTTAATTTGCTTTCCGTTAAATTTCATTTCTCGACTTCCATCAATAATTACAGATATATCAAATAAAAGACTTTCAATTAATTCTCGGTCTTCACCAAGTCCCATTTTTTCTAGGCGCGATTTAATATCAAGAGCAAGTGTTATGATTAGCCGAATTTGTAGCGCATTAAATTCTTTGGCGTTAACTTTTGCAGTCATATTCAGTTATTTTATTTTTCAGTTTTTAAT
This sequence comes from Verrucomicrobiia bacterium, assembly GCA_036490295.1. GTDB lineage: Bacteria > Verrucomicrobiota > Verrucomicrobiia > Limisphaerales > UBA11358 > UBA11358. The sequence continues at coordinate 29,079 of DASXED010000032.1, forward strand.
GTTTCCGCAATCCGTTCCAGCCGCGACGCCCGCGACGCCTTCAACAAAACCACGTCGCCTGTTTTCAAAAACTTTCTGATCACCGTCACCGCCGCCTCGACATTTTCAAATTCAATCACCCGGTTTAATCCGCCATCACGCGCCGCTTTTGCCGTTACCGCCGCCATTTTTCCGACCGCGAACAATTGCCCGATTTTCAATTCCGCCGCGCGTCTACCGACTTCCGCATGCGCCGACTCGCTGTGCGCGCCGAGTTCTGCCATGTCGCCGAGAACCGCCACGCGCCGCCCTTGCAACGGCAGATCGCACAAAGTTTCCAGCGCGGCAATCGTCGAATCCGCGTTCGCGTTGTAGGCGTCGTCCAAAATGCGCACGCCGTTCGCTTCCCAAAATTGCAGCCGCATTTTCGGCGGCTTGCACTCGGCCAGACCGCTCTGAATTTCAGCGCGACTCAAATCAAGTTCCTCGCCGACTGCAATCGCAAACAAAGCATTCGTCACCTGATGGCGACCGAGCAAATTAATCCGATACTCGCCGCAAAAATCTTGTAGTGGCACGGGCGTCTCGCCCGTGAGTTCATTCAGACTGCCGACGTTTTCAGAAACACACGGGCGAGACGCCCGTGCCACTACCCGGAACGTCACACCATTTTTATCCAATCGAATTTTGTCCGCGCGCCAGTCGTTTTTTTCGCCGAGTCCAACGCGGACAATTTTCGCTTTCGTCCGCTGAACAATTTTTTCTGTCCATTCGTTGTCGCCGTTCACAAAAAGTTTTCCGTCCGACGGCAAAAGTTCCGCAAGCCAGCCTTCTTCCTGCACGACTCCGACAACGTCGCCAAAAAATTCCAGATGCTCACGCCCGACATTCGTCAGCACGCCGAACTTTGGCTGGATCATTTTCACCAACGGCGCGAGTTCACCCGGATGATTCGTTCCCGCTTCCAACACAGCGACTTGATGCGATTTTTCCAGTCGCAACAAAGTCAGCGGCACGCCGATATCATTATTAAAACTCGCCTCGCTTGCCAGCGTCGAAAATTTCTGGCGCAAAACTGACGCGAGCAATTCTTTCACCGTCGTCTTGCCGTTCGAGCCGCCGACGCAAACAATTGGCAAATCAAATTGCGTTCGATAAGCCGCCGCCAATTTTCCCAGCGCGATTCTTGGGTCATCAACAATCAATAGTGGCACGGGCATCTTGCCCGTGAGTTTTTCATCAACGCACGGGCGGGACGCCCGTGCCACTACGATTGCCGCAACATTTTTCGCCGAGACTTCATTCAAGAAATCGTGGCCGTCGAATTTTTCGCCGCGAATGGCAAAGAACAAATCACCTGCTTTTGCCTGACGTGAATCGGTGCAAACATTTTTCACCAAAACTTCAGCCGCGCCGCGACGGATTTCAGCGGCGCAGGCTTCGGCGACAAATTTCAAAGAGCGTTCTTCCACAAAATTTCAACGCGAAACGCCCGCCGCCACGAGCGTCGTATGCGAATTTGGTTTCTGCAAATCTTCATCCGCCGGAATGTTCAGATAACTCGCGCAACGCGCGGCGACATTGTGAAAAACCGGGCCGCAGAGAGCGCCGCCGAACGCGCGTCCGCCTTCCTTGGGTGAATCCATCACGATGGAAATGCAGATTTGCGGATTGTCCGCCGGGAAAAATCCGATGAACGAAACGACGAAGCGGTCGTTCGCATATTTTCCGTCCACAACTTTTTGCGCCGTGCCGGTTTTTCCAGCGACGACATAATTTCCAAGGCTCGCCAGCGGCGCGGTGCCGTCCTTGCTAACAACTGTTTTCAACGCCTCGACCATTTCGCGCGCTGTGTCTTCGCTGACGACGCGGCGGACGGCCTGTGGTTCGTATTTTTGCACGACGTTGCCGTCGCTGTCTTGAAGCTGTTTCACGAGCATCGGGCGCATGAGCACGCCGCCGTTAGCAATCGCGCTGACGGCCATCGCCATTTGCAGCCGCGTCACGGCCACGCCCTGCCCCATCGGGATTTGCACGATGGAATATTTTCCCCATTCATTTGCCGGACGAACGAAGTGTTTCGCGCTGACTTCGCCGGGCAGCGGAATTCCCGTCGCCTCGCCGAGGCCGAAATTTTCCATGTAATCGTAAAGCCTCGGCGCCTGGAGTTTTATCCCGATTTTCGACGCGCCGATGTTCGAAGATTTTTCCAAAACTTCCCAGACGGGAATGTTGCCGAGATGATTATGCTCCGCGTCGTGCAAAACAATTCCGCCGTAATGAAAAAGCCCGTTCTCGCAAAACACCGTGTCGTTGAGTGAAACAACGTGGTCGTTCAGCGCGCCGGAAATGACAATTGTTTTGAACGTCGAGCCGGGTTCCATCACGTCGCTGATGAGGCGGTCCGGCTCGTTGTTCGTGGTGATGGTTTGCAGATTGTTCGGGTCAAAATTTGGGAACGACGCCATCGCCAGAATTTCGCCCGTGCGCGGGCGGATGACGATGCCGGTGATTCCTGCGGGCGCGTGCTCGCGCATCGCGTCGGCCATTTCGGTCTCCAAAATGTTTTGCACCGCCGTGTCAATCGTCAGCACGACGCTCAAGCCGTCGCGCGCCTGAACGTCCTCGTCGCGATATGCGGTCAGCTCGTTTTTGCGGCTGTCCATTCCCGTCACGCGCCAGCCGGATGCGCCTTCGAGCTTGTCGTCGAAAAATTTCTCGATGCCGTCGTAGCCAAAAAGTTCGGGAGCGCCGTTTGTATTTTCCCGCGTGCCGACAAAACCAAGAACGTGCGCCGCGAGCGAGCCGTTTTGATAAACGCGCAACTGGTCATCCTCGCCAAAAATCGCGTATTGCCGCAAGTTGTAGGCGAAATTTCTGAAATTCACGCGCTCGGTTTTTGACATTTTGCTCTGGTCAACTGCCAGCGGCAGATTTGTCATCGTGCAATAAATTTTCCGCCACGTTTCATCGGAAACTTTTCGTTCGAGAACCGCATATTGATTCGTGACCGTCTGGCCTTTTGAATTCCTCATCAGGCGCGGCTGCAATTTCTGGAACAAATCCGCCTCGTCCATTTGCAACAGCGGCGCGAGCGCGTGCGCGACGGCAGCTTGTTGATTTCCGATGAGCGATGGATTCGCGCAAATCGTTTTCACGGGAACGCTGGTCGCGAGGAGATTTCCGTTCGCGTCCAAAATGTCGCCGCGACGCGCGGCTTGCGGGATTTTTTCTTGCGAACCTTTTTCCGCAAGCGCGGCGAGTTCGCCGTGACGCCACACTTGCAAATCCACGAGCCGGTAGCCCAGCCCGGCGAACGCCACTACGACGAGCGCGAGCATCGCCAGCAGTCGGGCGAGTTGTTGTCCGCGATTTTTCATCCCAAAATGGCCAGCCGCCCGTGGCGATCGGTTCCTCAACCAACGGCGTCACGAGCGGCGGCCAAAATTTTAATTTATTATTGCGTTGTCACGTCAATTGGCCGCGCGGCGAACTGTCGCGTCAAAATTTTATTTTCCGGCGTTGAAACCGAAGGCTCGGCCAGCCGGACGACTTGCATCGGCTGCGCGGGCAAAAGACCGAGGTTCAATTCTCTCGCGCGCGAATCTAATTTCATCGGCGAACGCAATTCTGCCAAATTCTTCACACGCTGATCATCGTCCTTCTGCAATTGGGCGAGGCGGATTTCTTTATTGCGAATTTGTTTTCCCAATTCGTAAATCTGGCCTTTCTGCCAGACATAACCGACCGCCGCGCCAGCAATCACGAAGCACGCAAAAAACGCCGCCAGCGCCGGACCGAACCGGATTGACGCCGACTGACTGTTTCGATTTTTTGCCATTTTTTATTTAGTGGCACGGGCGTCTCGCCCGTGAGTTTCAAATTTTCTGTGTGCATCGGCTTCACTCGCAACGCACGGGCGGGACGCCCGTGCCACTATGCACGTTCAATTTTCTCCAAAATTCTCAACTGCGCGCTGCGGCTGCGCGGATTTTCCTGCAATTCTTTTTCTCCGGGCAAAATTGCCTTACGATTCACCCATTTCATTTCCGGCGCGCGCGGCTGTCGCAATTCCGGCACGTCCACTTCGCCGCTGAACGTGTAATCTCGCGTTTTTTCGCGGCCAAAATCTTTCACGATGCGATCTTCGAGCGAATGAAACGTGATGACCGCCAATCGTCCGCCTGGTTTCAAAATTTTCACCGCTGCTTCCAGCCCGCGTTTCAAAGAACCGATTTCGTCGTTCACCGCGATCCGCAGCGCTTGAAAAACTTTTGTCGCCGGATGCGATTTTTTTCCGTGGCGCGGCGCAAGCCGCTCGATCAATTCCGCCAACTGCTTCGTCGTCTCAAATTTTCGCTGCGCGCGGTCGTGGACAATTGCCTTTGCAAATCTTCGCGACTCGCGCTCACCGCCAAATTCCCAAAAAATCTTCGCCAGTTCCTCGGCACTCAAATCGTTCACCAAATCCGCCGCCATCAGTTTTTGCCGGTCGTCCATCCGCATATCGAGCGGGCCATCGTTCTGAAAACTGAACCCGCGTTCCGCCGAATCCAGTTGCGGCGAACTTACGCCCAAATCCAAAATCACGCCGTCACAACTTTTTTCCGCAATCCAATCCGCCATTTCCGAAAAATTTCCGCGCCGGATTTCAAAACGTCCGGCGAATTTTTCGGCGAGCCGTTTCTGCGCGGCTTCAACCGCGACGCCATCGCGATCGCACCCAGACAGCCATCCAGTCGGCGAACTCGCCGCCAGAATGCTCGCGGCGTGACCAGCTCCACCGAGCGTGCCGTCGGCGTAGCGGCCGCCCGGCCTCGGCTTCAGCGCGTCCAACACCTCCGCCGCCATCACTGGTTTGTGAATGAATTCTGGCACTTCGCATTTTTGTTAATCAGAGCGCCGTCGCCTTCAAAAGCCGTTCACCCAAAATCTCCCACGATTTTTTTGCAGGCGGCAAATCGGCGACAATTTTTTGCGGGCGCGATTTCATCGGAATGATTTCCACGTCCGCGTCGGTCAAATCGTTGTGGACGACTTTCACGCTATCCAAAGAAAGTTCGGACTGAACAATCGGGCGCGAAAAAGTTTTTTCTTCCTGCGAGCCACGCAGCATTGTCATCGGATTCAATTTCGTCGTCCAAGTCGCCAGAGATTTTGGCGTTGAAGAAATTGCCGGCATCTTTTGCGTCTTCGTCCAAGATGGCGTGGAAACTTTTTCCATTGGCGCAACTGGATTTTCCAGCGGCGTTTTCGGCGATTCATTTTGCGACGGAGTCACAAATGGATTTTTCGGCGAACCGAATTTTGGAAGATACGCCTGCTTGCTTTCGCGATACGCCATCGCGCCGCGTCCGCTCACCAGACTTTTTCCCGCTGCCATCAGTTTTCCTAGTTTCATAATTTTATTCCATGAGTTTGAAGGCTTCGGACGCGAGAACTGCGTCGGCGGCCTTGACGTTTTCGTGACGACCCGGATTCCAAATCTCAAAACGATCAAGCAGGCCGACGAACACCGCCTCGTCTTTGATGCCTGCCGCGCGCGCCATTTCGTCTGGCAAGCAAATTCGTCCGGCCTTGTCCAACGTGACCTGAACGGATTCGCTGCCGATAAATCTTTTCAAAACAGTTTTGTTCGGGTTGCCGTTCGGCATCGCGTCAATGTCCGCCTTCATCTTTGCCATCTGCGCCGGAGGCAAAACGCGCAGGCAAGTTCCCGCCTGATGTTGCGGCCAGAGCATCAGCGTCAGTTCCGTGCCTGCTTTTTCAGGCCGCCATTTTGCCGGAATCTGGACGCGCCGCTTCTCGTCCACTCCATGCCGATAGAGCGAATTGTAATAACTCGGCCCGGTTGTTTTCGCGGCGCTCATTTATTCACCAACAATCCAAAAACGGTCTAGTAACCCACAACGACCCACTATTAACCACTTTAACCCACCGATGTCAACCAAAAATGTGACGGAAAAATGGCGGTTTATTGGAAAGTTATTCACAATCCAAAACCGCCGGAATCGCCGCCAAATCTCAATCCTGTTTTCAAAACCGTGATTCTGCTACGTTTGCGCGCGATGCAAACCGCTGATTTCAATTACGAACTGCCGCCGGAACTGATCGCGCAACATCCCGCGAGCAAACGCGACGAATCGCGACTGCTCGTTTTGCACCGAAATGAAAATTGCGTCGAACACCGGCAATTCCCAGATTTGCTGGAATTTCTCCGCGCAGGCGACGTGCTTGTGCTCAACAATTCCCGCGTGATTCCAGCGCGATTGCGCGGAGCGAACGCCAAAAGCGGCGGAAAGTTTGAAATGCTTTTGATTGAAGAAAACGCGACAAACGACTGGTGGACGATGATCCGTCCCGGAAAAAAAGCGCGGATTGGAACACAAATTCTTTTGCACGACGCCAACGGCCAGCCGACAAAAATCATCGCCACAGTTTTGGCCGCAAATTCAGAATGCCATCGGCGTCTGAAATTTTCCGGCATGGACGATTTGCGCGGTGAACTGGATTCGCTCGGCGAAATGCCTTTGCCGCCATACATTCACCGCGACGGCAAACTGGCGGAGGACAAAAACCGTTATCAAACTGTCTTTGCAAAAACCGACGGCTCCGTCGCCGCGCCGACGGCTGGCTTGCATTTTACGAAAGAATTGCTGGAGCAAATCCGCGCGCGCGGTGTGAAAATTTGTTTCGTCACTTTGCACGTCGGACTCGGAACTTTCCTGCCGGTGAAATCTGAAAATCTTGCCGGCCACAAAATGCACGAGGAACAATTTGAAATCGGCGAAGAAACAGTCCGCGCCGTGAACGAAGCAAAAAATTCAGGCAATCGCGTGATTGCAATCGGAACGACAACTGTTCGCGTTTTGGAAACAGTCGCCGAGCAAATTGCTGGAAAAATCAATGTTTGTGCTGGAAAAACGAGCTTTTTCATTTTCCCGCCGTTTGATTTCAAAATCGTGGATGCGCTGTTGACAAACTTCCATCTCCCCTGCTCCACTTTGCTGATGCTCGTCGGCGCATTTGCCGCGCCGAATGAAATTCGCGGGCGTGAAATGGTTTTGTCGGCGTATGCCGAGGCAATCCGCGAGCGTTACAGATTTTTTAGTTACGGCGATGCAATGTTGATTTTATGAAAAAACAATTGCCATTTGTCTTTTCCAATTTTGCGATGACTGCGGACGGCAAGATTGCTTTTGCGAGCGACAATTTCACTCCATTCAGCAGCGCGCGTGACCGCGAGCACATGATGGAATTGCGCGCGACGGCGGACGTGATAATCTGCGGCGCGACGACGGTTGAGGTGACGGAAACGATTTTGGGGACGGGCGGCGAAAAATTTCGACGGCAACGGCTGAAAAATCATCTGCCGGAATTTCCGTTGCGCGTGGTCGTGAGCGGTTCGGGTTCAATTGATGCGGATGCACCCATTTTTCGAAAACGTTTCTCGCCGGTGATTGTTTTGACGACGAAACGCATTTCAAAATCGAAACTGGAGAAGCTGCACGCCGTCGCCGACGAGGTGAAAATCTGCGGCGAACGTGAAATCAATTTTCGCGCGGCCTTCAATTGGCTGCGTGAAAAATGGAATGTGCGGCGTTTATTATGCGAAGGCGGCGGCGAACTTCACGGTGCCTTGATTCACGCCGGTCTGGTGGACGAATTGCATCTGACAATTTGCCCGCAGATTTTTGGCGGTCGAAATGCGCCAACAATTGCGGACGGCGAAGGATTTTTCCGTCTGGCCGAGGCGGCGCAATTCAAATTGATGTCAACCAATCGCGTTGACGGCGAATTGTTTGCCGTTTTTGCGCGAAAGCAATAAAGACGCAATCAGCCGAGTTATTCACAGCGTCATTTTATGGGCTTTTTTCGCCACGCCGCACAATTGACCTTTCCGCAGAAAAACGAAACCGTGGAAACTGCCGCCAGTCTCCACGGTTTTTATTTTTGCGGGACGACTATTGCGTCTGCAAGATGATGAACTGCTGCGGCAATGTCGGGTCAACCGTGATGGTGAAGCCACTGAGATTGCCGCTGCCGTCAAACGCAGTCGTTGTGTTGGTCGTCCAACTGCTCAAAGGCAACGCGAGATTAGTGGAAGTCAGGACGGTTACCGGTCCGTTCGGGGTGCCATTGATGGCATTGATGGTGATGGAACCGCTTGCCAGCTGGCTGTAATCAATGTTGCTGAAAGCGGGCGTCGCCGAGCCTATGAACTTCACCGTGCCGTTGACTCCCAACTGGCTGGTGTCCCAAGCGGTGTAGCTCGGGAAAACAATGGAGGCAAAGGTCGAGGCGTTCAACGCCGCTCCACTGAACAAAGTGAACGTGTCGCCGGGTTGCAGCGCCGCGCCGACGTTGGTCACGACCAAAGTGCCGCCATAAGTGATGGTGGACAGCGAGGACACCAACCGGTCGCTGTTCGGTGAATTGGCGCGGTTGAGTTTCATCCATGCCGTGCCGCCGAGCGTGATGCCGTTGGTGACGGTGAGCGTGCCGGTGTTGCCGCCATAGCCGCCGCCGGGCGAAACGGTGCCGGAGCCGCTGACGTTCAGGCTGCCATTGATGGTTCCGCGACCTTCAAGCAACTGACTGGCGCTCGATCCAAGCTGGAACGTGCCGTCGCTGCGGCCGGAAACATCCAAGAATGTTCCGGGAGTGACGTTGATGGTGGCGCTGCTGCCAATCGAACCATCGGTAGCCGTTGTATTATTGTAGGCCAACGCCAGCACGCCATTGCTGATGGTGGTTGAACCTGCGTAGGTGTTCTGTCCGGTAAGAATCCAAGCGCCGGTGCCAATCTTGATTATGGAGTCTCCGGTGGAACCGGTTGTGGTGCCGTTGACGATTGTTCCCGCGAACGTGCCGGTGGTATTTTTCCAGCCGACGCGCCACGTCTGATTTGGCGAAGGCTTGCCGCCATTGCCAATGAAGGCGCCGCTCGTTCCATCCAGTTCGCCAATGTCAATGGTCTGTCCCGATGCCCCGGGATTTCCATCACCGCCGGTGTCAAGGTCTGCCCCGTCGTCAATGTTGATGACGGCATTGGAATAGCCGAAGGAATTATTGATGCGGAATTGTCCCGACGTGATGTTGATCGTTCCGGTGAATGCAGACCAGTCGCCAGCCAACGTGCCGCGAGAACCCGTATCCACTGTGTTCAAAGTTCCGCTGCCGGTCAGCGTGCTGTAAAGATCCCCGCGCTGGAACATGGTGAGCGTGCCGGTCTGGCCATTGGAAACAATCAATGGATTATAGAATGTGTAAACTATGGTGCCACTGTCGCTGGCGTTGTTATACAATGCCAGCCCGCCGCCATCAAAAACGATGGGGTTGTTCGTCGGGCCAAAGGCGCTAAAGCCTCCCGAACCGTTGGCGAGGGCGGTTCCGGTCGCCAGCACTCCGTTGCTGATTATCGTTCCTCCGGAATAGGAATTGGTCATGCTGAACGTCAATGTGCCCGCGCCAATTTTGACCAGTGAAATTTTGCCGCCGCCGCCGTTGTTGTTGTCTTCGATGGCGCCGCTGAAGGTGGTTCCGTCGGCGTCACCGGCGCCCACCGTCAAAACATTGGTCAGGCTCCCGGAATTGTTCACAATCTGACCCAGCACTGAATTTGAATTTCCAGTGATGCCGTCAAGCGTCACGTCGAAGCCGTTCATGTCCAATGTTCCCGCCGTGGAAGTTCCGCCATTCAAAACCACATTGCCAAAGCCGCTGCCGGAGGGCAGCGTCCCGACCGCGCCGATTTTTAGCGTTCCTGCGGAAATGGCGGTGTTGCCGTTGTAATTGTTGGCGGCGGCCAGGGTCAGGGTGTTGCCCGCGAGTTTGCTGATGCCGCCGCTTCCGGTGATTATGACGGCATTTGTTTCATTGAAGGAGTGGTCGAACGCCAAAGTCCCGTTATCCGTGACGTTGGTGAGCGGAACCGAGCCGATTGCGCCGCCATTGCCGAGTTGCAATGTGCCGCCTGAATTGATGGTTGTGACGCCGTTAAAACTATTGCTCGCAGTCACGGTCACGGTTCCGGCCAGCACGGTCAAGGTGCCGCTTCCGGTGATCAAGCCGGATTGAACCAGACTGTCGGAACGGTTGAAAGCAAGCGCCGCATTGTCTGTGACGGCGTTGGTTCCGAGAGTTCCCGATGTGTTGCCGTCGCCAACTTGCAATGTTCCGGCGCTGATTGTGGTCGGTCCGCTGTAAGTGTTGTTGCCGCTGAAAGTCATTGTCCCGGCTCCTAGTTGTGTCAGATTGCCCGTACCGCTGATGACGTTGGTAAAGTCGTAGCCGTCCGGCTCGTTGAAAACGAGGCTGGCGTTGTCAACCACGCTGCCGTTGCCCAACATTGCGCCCGAAGTGCTGCCGTTGCCGACCTGAATGGCTCCTCCATTGATGGTTGTTCCGCCCGTGTAATCATTGGCCGTCAACAGCGTCAGCGTGCCCGTGTTGGTCTTGGTCAGGCTGGCGATGCCGGTTATTTTGCCGGTGCCGCCAAGGGATCCCAAAGTGTAATTGCCCGACGCATTCACCGTCACCGTGGCCGGGGAAACCGGGCCTGTGATGTCAATCGCAGGCGTGCTCGATCCAGTGTCATCAAAGACGGCAAAGTCGCCATCTGCAAAAAGTGACGCAATCCCGTTGCTGCGCCAGTTGGCCGTGGTGTAATCCCATTGGTTGAGCGAACCATCCCCGCGCCATACGAATGGCGCGGCAACAGAAGTGACAACGAGATCAACCTCGGTTCCGGTGACATTCAACACGGCGTTCAACCCAGATCCCGGCGAGCCGGCCAATTGCAGATTGGCCGGCGTGCCGCCCACTGAACCGCAGGAAAATAATTTATAGGTGCCCGCGCTCAAAGAGCCAATCAGCGGATTTATCTCTATGGTGTTGACGCCGCTTAAATTAAGCGCGCCGCCAACCACAACTTGGTCATTGCCCGAAGCCGGAGCAAGTGAAAGATCGAAATGAACCGTGACTCCGCCGTTCAAATTCAAATTATTGGCGCAGGTTAATGTTCCTGCGATGCCGTTTGTTCCGGGTGTGATCAGGCAATTAGCCGCCGTCACGTTCCCGGTCACCGAGCCGCTGGCGGCAAGGACGCGACCCGATGACAAGGTGAGTCCTCCGATTGCCGAGACGTCCAGAACCGACGCGCCCGCGCCGTTCAAAATAATCGTGCTGGAAGAAATGGAAGCGCCGCTGCTCAACGTCAGGTTGCCATTGCTGATGGTGGTGGAACCTGAATAAGTATTGACGCCGCCGAGCGTCAATTCTCCGCTTTGAACCGTCAACGCGACGATTCCACTGCCACCGGCCAAAGTGTCAGTGTCTTGAATCACACCGTTGTAAGTCGAAACGCCATTGGTCGCGTTGACAATTAAAAGCGTGGGAATGGAAGCTCCGCTGCTCCCAATCGTCCCGCCAGTGGCTCCGCTGCCGGTGTTCAAGGCGCTGACTTGGACATTATTCCCGGCCAAATCCAAAGTGCCTGCGGTTCCGTTCCCGCCCAGCGTCAACGCGGCCGCAGCCGGAATCGCCCCCGCCGCGCCAGCTAAAATTGTCCCGCCGTTGGTGACAATCGTCGTGCCGCCATAAGTATTGGCCGAAGACAGCGTCAAAATATTCGCGCCCGCTTGCACAAGATTTCCGCTGCCACTGATAATGTTGGCAACGCTGATTGCGTCCGGTCGCGCAAACACCAGCGTGGCATTGTCCGTGACATTTGCGGTGCCAAGTTGTCCTGTTCCGCTGGTAACACCGTCACCGATTTGCAATGTTCCGCCGCTGACCGTCGTTGCTCCGGTGTAAGTGTTATTGCCAGAGAGCGTCAAAGTGCCGGTGCCCACTTTGGTCAAGGCTGACAACGCAGAGGAGCCTTGATTTTGAATTATTCCGGCAAACGTCGTGCTTGTGTTCTTGCCGCCGATGCTCCAAGTCTCCGTGCCATTGCCACTGGTTTGGCCGGTTAATTTTGTCAAGGGGCCACCGATCAATTCGCCGATATTCATCGTCCCGGCGTCACGATTCTCAAATGTCATTGCACTAACGGTTCCCCCGAGATTGAAACTCGCGCTGGCATTGCCTGTATTGGCATCACTGCCGCCGTTATTAAACCGCAAAAACCCCGCGCTCGCCGTTCCCGCGCTATTGGTATCAAGCACGATTACTGAACCGGTGAAATTTGCCATGTTTCCGCCACTGGCTCCGCCGAAAGTCAATGTCGAGCCGCTGGCGGTATCATTGGTGACGATAATCGTGCCGTTGCCCGACCACGGTCCATCAAAAACATAGGAATTACCTTCGTTGGCCATGTCTATGAGCGATGTTCCGGTGACATAAAACGGATTTGTCATGATGCCGGAGTGCGTGAAACTGGATAACAGCATGGAGCCGCCATTATTGGTCACGGTTCCGGTGCCGAAGCTGGTGATGACATAGGGCACCACAACACCGTTGTTGATGACCGTGCCGCCGGTATAAGTGTTGGCTGCACTTAAAACGATATTTCCGTTGGTATTCCCGCCGCCGTTTATGGTCAGCAGCCCTGAACCAGAAACTACGCCGGCAGCATTAAGCGTCATTCCATTCGCCACATTCCAAGCTTGACTCGCGCTCAAAGCTATCAAGTTGCTTAAAAGCAGGCCATTCGTTGCCATGCTCATGTCAATGCCTGATGCGTCCAGTGTCAAAGCATTTCCACTCGCGTTGGTCAGAATGGTAATCGGCCCGGCAGAATCCAAAATCTGAATTCCCGCCCAACTCAAGTTCGCCCCAAGTGTCTTGTTTGTGTTGACCTGAACGGTGTGATCCCAAACCGCCACGTCGCCGGAACCTGCGGCAGTCCCGCCAACCCATGAGGTGCCAAGATTGAGATTATCGGGAACATCCGCATTGGTGATGCTCGCGGCTTGCGCCGTTGCAAAACTTAAACCCAGCAGCCCCGCACAAAGGCACATTGTTCCAAAAATTTTTGTCGTTTGCATAAATTTATAGCTCCTGTTTTATTTTTTTTGCTGTGATTGTGGATGACTGGATTTGTTGCAGATTCTCAAGCGCAATTATTCCGCAGAAAATTGTCTGGCATTTCATGGCTAAATTCGGGGTTACATTACCGGAGCTTTTTGTAAGTTGCAAATGTTTTTTGCCGGACTGCGCCTTTTGCCTTCAGACATTGGCCGCCGTCACTCGCTGTTTTCAAGGGCGTTGAAAAGATTGTCATAATCCACGCAGGATTGCACCGTCTGCTGGGTGGAAAATGCGCCGGAAAGAACGATTGCCAGCGCGGGCTGGCCGGAAATAAACCTGGCCGAGCCGTCGGCAAAAAGGACGCAGAAGCCCCTGGCCGGATAATGCGCGAAGGCATTTGCATTGAACGGCAGCGCGCCGGACACGTCCGGTGTCTGCACAAAATCCATCATGAACAATTTTTGTGGATTCCACTTTTTTATTGCAAGATCACCCGTGTCTATCTGGCAAAATCAGACTATGAGACCTCTGCAAAATGAGCGTAGCGGCTTTCGGCAGAAAGCCGCATTCTTCAATTTTCAAAGGTTTGCGGCGCTCTGCCGAGACGCCGCTACGGGGATGGCTGGTTTTGCAGAGGTCTCACTATGTTGGTAGCCGGATTTTTGCGGCGGCGCCGATGATCTGCCATTCGATTTCCGGTGTCTGGTTTCTGAAGTTTTTGTTTTTGAAATCGTAATCATGATTGTAATCTTGTTTGTGATCCAAACGGCGAGATCAAGGTTACGATTACGAAAAAAATTGCGATTATGGAAAAATTTCCGTCAAAAAAATATCGTCCGTTTCAATACGCGCCGAAGTTGACCGACCGCCAGTGGCCAGGCCGCGTCCTCACGCACGCGCCGCGCTGGTGCAGCGTGGATTTGCGCGACGGCAACCAGGCGCTCGCCGTGCCGATGAACGTTTCGCAGAAATTGGAATTGTTCCAGACGCTCGTGAAGACCGGTTTCAAGGAAATCGAAGTCGGCTTTCCGTCCGCGTCGAACACGGAATTCGCCTTCAACCGTTTGCTCATCGAAAAAGGCCACGCGCCGGACGACGTGTGGTTGCAGGTGCTCGTGCAGGCGCGCGAGGATTTGATCGAGCGCACGGTCGAGTCGCTCGTCGGCGCGAAGAAGGCGATCATCCATTTGTATAATTCCACTTCGCCCGCGCAACGCCGCGTCGTTTTCGGAAAATCAAAAAAGGAAATTGTCGAGGTCGCCGTGCGCGGTGCGCAATGGATCAAAGACCGTTTGCCGAAACTCAAAGGCACGGAAGTCATGCTCCAGTATTCGCCGGAAAGTTTCAGCATGACGGAAGTGGAATTCGCGAAGGAAATTTCCGAAGCCGTCATGGACGTGTGGCAGCCGACGCCGCAGCGCAAAATGATTTTGAATCTGCCGGACACGGTCGAGGTCGCGATGCCCAATGTTTACGCGGATCAAATCGAGTGGATGTGTCGCAACATCAAAAACCGCGATTCGCTCATCATCAGTTTGCACACGCACAACGATCGTTGCACCGGCGTCGCCGCGACGGAACTTGGTTTGCTCGCGGGTGCGGAGCGCGTCGAGGGAACTTTGTTCGGCAACGGCGAGCGCACGGGCAATTTGGACATCGTGACCGTCGCGTTGAATCTTTATCAGCACGGCATTGATCCAAAGTTGGATTTTTCAAATCTCAATGCGCTCATCGAAGTCTATGAGCGCTGCACCGGCATGACCGTTCCGCCGCGCCAACCTTATGCGGGCGAATTGGTTTTCACCGCATTCAGCGGCTCGCATCAGGATGCGATCAAGAAAGGTTTGGCCGAATGGGAAAATAAGAATCGCAAGCATTGGGACGTTCCGTATTTGACGATTGATCCGACGGACATCGGCCGCGAATACCGCGAAGTCATCCGCGTCAATTCGCAAAGCGGCAAAGGCGGCGTGGCGTATCTGCTCGAAAGTGAATTTGGTATCGAATTGCCGAAAGATATGCAGCGAGAGTTCGGCCCAATTGCGAACGACGCCGTGGACAAACTTGGTCGCGAAGTCAGCGGCACAGAACTGAAAGCAATGTTCTGGAAAGAATATGTCGAACGCAATTCGCCGTGGCAGTTACAAATTTTTGAAACTGAAAGTAAAAATGGCATCGTCAAATGCCGCGCAAAATTATTGCGCGAAGGCAAGCCAGTTGAATTTTCCGGTGAAGGCAACGGCCCGCTGGCCGCACTGGTTCACGGATTTTCGCAAATTGGAATTCCGCGTTTTGAAATCACCAATTACAGCGAACACGCCTTGAGTTCCGGCGAAACGGCGGCGGCGATTTCTTACATCCAAATAAAAACCGCCGACGGCAAATCACGCTGGGGCGCGGGCGTGGACACGAACATCGAACTCGCGTCGGTCAAGGCCGTGTTGAGCGCGTTGAACCGGTTGTGACATTATTCAAATTCCGTCTCGCCAAAACCGCGAGGACGGTTTAATTTCCACGCACCATATGAATTTGAGTCGCGTCGCGTTTTTCGGAACGGCAATTGTCTTGTTTGCCGGTGCCGTTTTGTTCGCAGCAGGCATCCAACCGTCCAACGCCGTCGTGACCACACCGGCGGTTTATGTGCCGGACACGTCGCACGCATCGGGCGCGCTGGCCGACAATGTGCTTGCCTGGGACAGCGCGATGAAGGAGACGAACGTCACCGCAGAAGTTGAGAACGCGCATTTTGTTTTTTATTTCACCAATCTTTCGCCGGGGAGCGTCACTATTTTGAACGTCCATCCGTCGTGCGGCTGCACCACCGCGCAATTGCCGCCGCTGCCGTGGACGATTCCATCCGGCTCAAACGATCAAATCGGCGTGACGGTGAATCTGGCCGGAAAAAACGGGACGATTTTCAAATATATTGATGTTTCCACCGACAAAGGAAGCAAAAGACTCAATTTGCAGGTCACCATTCTGCCGCCGGTGATCCGGACGATGTCCGATGCCGACCGCGCGCACGGAGTGGCTGCGGCAAAAATTGACCGTCAGGCGGTTTTCAAAAACGACTGCGCAACCTGCCACGTCAAACCCGGCGAAGGCAAATACGGCAAGGCACTTTACGACGCCGTCTGCGCCATTTGCCACGAAGCCGAGCACCGCGCGACGATGGTTCCCGATTTGCACGCCATCAAGACGGCGACCAACGAACAATTCTGGCAGACATGGATCGCCCACGGCAAACCCGGCTCATTTATGCCCGCGTTTTCGACCGCCGACGGCGGGCCACTTTCGGATATGCAAATTGCGAATCTCGCCGCTTATCTTGATTCTGCGATTCCGTCACAGGCTGCGCCGCCGCAATAAGGCGGCGTCCTAATTTCGGAGCGCGGCATTCATGCCGCTTCACCGTTCAAAGCAATTGCGGTGTTGAAGCGGGCTAAAGCCCGCGCCCCATCGGCAAATTAGAATACTCCTCGCAATAACGACCGCTTGCGAAATTTTTCCGGTTCACTATCCTGTCAACCATGACAGCGAAACCGGTTGACGCGAGCAATCACCAGAAACTTTCCATCCTCGGCGAAAAAGTTCTGGGCGGCGGACAAATCTCGCGCGACGAAGCATCATGGCTTTTTAATCTCGAAACGTCCGCCGACATTTTGGATTTGCTCTCGTGGGCGAATCGCATCCGCGAACAATTCAAGGGCAACAAGATTCATCTCTGCTCCATCGTCAACGCCAAGGCTGGCGCGTGTTCCGAGAATTGCAGTTTTTGCGCGCAATCGTCGTTCTATCAGACCGGCTCGCCGAAATATGGTTTCGTTGATCCCGAACCCATTCTCGAAGCCGCAGACGAAGCGAATAAAAATTCCGTCACCGCCGTCGGCCTCGTCGCCGCGTGGAAAGGCCTGAACGAAGGCCCGATGCTCGACGAAGTTTGCGACCGCATCCGCGAATTGAAAGCCGGCGGCAAGACGCGCCCTGACGCCTCGCTCGGCATCATCAAAAAACAGGAAGTCGCCAATCGTTTGAAGGAAGCCGGACTCGAATGTTACGGCCACAACCTCGAAAGCTCGCGCCGCTTTTTTCCGCAGACCTGCACCACGCACACGTTCGACGACCGGTTGGAAACCATCGGTTACCTGAAAAAGGCCGGCATCAAGATTTGTTCCGGCGGCATCATCGGCATGGGCGAGACGCGCGCCGACCGCTGCGACCTCGCGTTTGAATTGAAAGCCATCGGCGCGAATGTCGTGCCCGTCAACATCCTCAACCCGATTCCCGGCACGCCGTTTGAAAAAAATCCGCCGCTGCCCGTGATGGAAATTTTGAAGACCATCGCGTGCTTCCGTTTCATTTTGCCGCGCCAGGAAATCATGATCGCCGGCGGACGCACCGTGAACCTGCGCGACGCGCAAAGCATGATTTTCATGGCCGGCGCGAGCGCGCTGATGGTCGGCAACTATCTCACCACGCTGAACCAGCCCGTCGAAAAAGATTTGCAGATGCTCAAAGACCTCGGCCTTGATCCGAACTGGGACAGCCACGATTTCAGCGATCAGGAAGAAGGCGGCTGCGGCTGTGGAAAATCTTCACAAATTGAAACCAATGTGAATGTTGCGGAATTGGTTGAAAGTTAAATATGTCAGCACTGCCAGGCGCGGCATATTTGTGGGATTGAAATTAAAAACGGATCAAGCTGCGGAGCAGCGGAAGAAAGTAGCCTACGGTGTCAACCGTGGGATTTGAGCATCAAAAAATCAAGCTCCGGCAGGAGCGGCAGAAAAATTGCCGTGAAATTATATTTATTCTTTCGCCCCGTCCGGGGCTTGCGCCGTTCCGGCGATTGACCCACGGTTTCACCGTGGGCTACTTTCGGACGCGCCTTCCGGCGCTGAAAACAGCACCGTCAGGTGCGGCATATTTGTAGAATGGAATCCCAATGACGAATAAAGCTCCGTAGGAGCGGAATCGGCGGCGGAAGATGCCGCTCCTACGGAGCTTTGGTTTTGGGTGGCGCGGGGGCTACACCGCCGTAGCCCAAGCCGTTCAAGCCTCCTGCTGCCGCGCCAATGGTTGCACCGGCTGTCAAACCACCCATTGCTCCACCCCAGCCAGCATAAAGAGAATCATGCAAGGCGGACGGGTCTGCTTTGCCGACGTAAAGAATGTTCGCTTGAAGAATATAAAAGGCGTCCTGCGGATTAGAGACAAGTGCGTAACCGTTGGCTTCAAGTTTTTGTTTGAGAAGCGCCTCAATGCTGACGTCTTTGTCCGACGTGTTTTTAACTTGAACAAAAATGGTGTTGGTCTGACGTTTTTCAACGTCGAGGAAAACGGTTGCCGACATTTTGGTCTGCACGTCGAGGTCTTTGTGTTCAAGAGCGACTTCAGTAGCGGCACAGCCCGCAAGAAGTGGGAGCATAAGAAATGCGGACAATGTTTTGAGAATTGTTTTCATATTCGTGCAAGGTTCACTTTTGATATTCCTTCATCTTTTCGGCCATTTTAGTTGCCATCAATTCAGCGTGCCGTTCCAGCATTTCTCGCTTGTAAGTGAATCCGGCATGGCCGACAGCCAACGCCCAAAATACGACGCCAACTATGAAGAGAACGATAGTGGCCGCGAAAAGAACTGCCATGCCATAAAGTATTGAATTGAGAATGAAGCCGCCCCATTTCTTGCGAGCCAAAAAATAGACGGGTGGAGCGAAGATTATGCAGAGATACATCATACAATTGCCTTTCTTTTTTGATTATTGGTTATGCCAACAAGTCTGCCTGATTAACGCTGGCTATACTTGACCATAGCAAAGTAACTGTCAAGCAAAAAGTTTGCAATGCTTCATATGTGCCTGACATTGGACAATATGAAGCTATTCGCGCAGAAATCGTGCGGCTTTTGCGGAAAGAGCGTGAACGCCGGAAACTTTCAAAATATGTAATATCGCAGCGTTCCGGCGTGTCTCAATCAATGTTGAGCTTGGTTGAACGCGGACTTCGCAATCCAACGATGGAACTTATGCTTCGGATTGCCGATGGCGTTGGAGCCGATTTGCCGACGCTCATCAAAAAGGCGCAAGGCGCAAAAAAGAAGTGCTAAATATTATTTCAAGAAATTTCGCAAGTTTTCATAATTCCAAAGTTTCACAAGGCACATCCTGCGCGGCGAGCTGGAGCCGGATACGCGTCGCGCTGATGCGGTGATTCTTCATTTCACCGATAAACTTCCCGGCGATGTCGCACGCGATGCACGCGCACCACGCGGATGACATCCGCTATTTCGTAAATCACGCGATAGTCGCCGACGCGAATGCGCCAGTCGTTTTCTGTTCCTGCAAGTTTCCGGCAGCCAGATGGCCGTGGATTCTGCGCGAGCTTTTGAATTGCAGTGATGATGCGGTCGTGAAGGTCGTGCGCGAGCCGTCCCAAATCCTTTTCGGCGGAGCGTTCGAGCAGGATTTTATACACGTTCGGATTTTTGCTCCGTCAAATAATCCGCCAGCGGGCGGTAACGCAGCGGTTTCCGGCGCGCTTGCTTGAGCCACGCAACGTCATCGGCGTCTTCCGCGCGCTCGATCAATTCCTCGTAATCCTTGATCGGCAAAATCACAGACACGGGCTTGCCTTTGCGGGTCACGATTTCTGGTTCGGCTAAAATTGACATGATGTTAAATTACTTTTCAATTTCCATCGTTTCGCCGCCGTTGCCAAGTTATTTTTGCGGCCAAAACAATTTCATTCACAATTCCAAAGTTTCACAAGGCACATCCTGCGCGGCAAGCTGGAGCCGGACGTGCGTCGCGCCGATGTGATGGAGCTGCTCGGCCATGACGTGTTGCGCGAGTTCGGGCTTGTTGCATTCGCGGCTCAAGTGGGCGAGGTAAAGATATTTCAATTCCGCAGACATGATTTGCGCGGCGGCCTCGGCGGCGGCCACGTTCGAGAGATGGCCGTGGCGTCCGAGGATGCGCTGCTTGAGCGGCCACGCGCGGCGCGGACAATCCTGCAGCATCTTCACGTCGTGGTTGGATTCGAGGACGAGGACGTTCGCGGCGCGGATGCGATCCAACACGAGCTTGGTGGTGTGGCCAAGGTCGGTGGCAAAACCAATGTTGCCGCGCGCGGTGCGCAAAAGAAATCCGACGGGGTCTTGCGCGTCGTGCGGGATGGAAAAGGTTTCGATGAGAATGTCGGCGATTTCAAAACTGCCGCCGGTGGTGAACAACTGCCAGTCGATTTTGGATTTGAACGTGTCGGCGGCTTCGAGGGCGAGATTGGTTTTCTTGCTCCATTTGTTTTTGAAGGTCCAGATGGTGGCGTCCTGTGTGTCGCGGTTGCAATAGACAGGGATGTGAAATTTGTCGGCGATGCCGAGCAGCCCGGCGATGTGGTCGCTGTGTTCGTGCGTAATTAAAATTGCCGTCAGATTTTCCGGCGTCCGTCCGATTGAAGCGAGGCGCGTGCGGATTTGGCGCGGGGAAAATCCCGCGTCAATCAGAACGCGGCAGTTTTCGGTTTCGACATAGGCGCAATTGCCGGACGAACCGCTGCCGAGGATGGTGAATTTGACGGACACAAAAGGAAATTAAAGCGGAAAGCGGAAAGCGGAAAGCGGAAAACGCGCGGGCAAACATTTTTCACCGTAGAGGAGCGGAGAAAATCAGTTTGCGCGGAATTTGACGGCTGGCGCGAAGTCTGCGAAAATACGGCGTGATTCAGACCGGCGCGTTCAAATTTCAACGATTGTTTTTTGCGGCAGGCATTGTTGCCGCGCTGTTTTTTTCATCCGGCGCGTCGGCGCAAACGTCGTCGAGGAAATTTTTGCGCGGCCACGTGCCGTCGGCGATTGCGAATTTCAATTTGCAACCGGTTGAACGTCTGCCCGCGACGAACAGCCTGAACCTGGCCATCGGCCTGCCGTTGAGAAACCGGGACGCGCTGGACAAACTGCTCCGGGAAATTTACGACCCGGCGAGTCCGAATTTTCATCATTACCTGACGCCGGAGGAATTCACGGAAAATTTTGGCCCGACGGAAAATGATTACCAGCGGGTCATTGATTTTGCAGAAGCCAATGGCTTGAAAGTGACGCGCACCTATCCGAATCGCGTCGTGCTGGATGTGAACGGCCCGGTCACCAGCATTGAAAAGGCGTTTCAAGTGAACATGAATGTTTACCAGCATCCGACAAAAAACCGCACATTCTTCGCGCCGGATGTGGAGCCGTCGGTGGATTCGGATGTTCCGATACTGGACATCAGCGGCTTGAATAATTTTGCGCCGCCACATCCGAATTTGCAGCCGAAGCCGATGAATCAGTTGGCGAATGTCACGGCCAAGTCGGGTTCGGGACCGTTCGGCAATTACTGGGGAAATGATTTCAGAAGCGCCTATGTGCCGGACACTTCGCTCGCCGGTTACGGGCAGGCACTGGGCTTGCTGGAATTTGACGGCTTTTATTCCAACGACATTGTGTCTTACGAAAACCAGTCGGGGCTGCCGGTGGTTCCGTTGCAAACGAATTTATTGGACGCAGTCAGCGGAAGTCCTGGGTTCAGCGGAATTGCCAACGCGGTGGTCGAAGTGTCGCTGGATATTGAAGTGGCGGTTGCGATGGCGCCGGGCTTGTCGAAAGTGATCATTTATGAAGGCGCGGCTGCAAACGACATATTAAGCCAGATGGCCAGCGACAATCAGGCCAAGCAATTGAGCACTTCCTGGAGCTGGGACACGACCACCAACGCGACGACGGATCAGTTGTTTCAACAATTTGCGGCGCAAGGGCAATCGTTCTTCGACGCTTCCGGCGACAGCGATGCTTATCCCGCCGGCACCGCCACCGGCGAGCCGAATGACAATCCTTACATAACAATTGTCGGCGGCACAACCTTGACGACGAGCGGTGAATCATGGTCGTCGGAAACCGCGTGGAACTGGGGTTTTGTTTCGAGCGCTGGCGCTGACATTGGCACCAGCGGCGGAGTCAGCACCTTTTACAAAATTCCAAGCTGGCAGACAAACGCCAATCCCGCCGCCGCTGGCGGTTCGGCGGTGAAACGAAACATTCCGGACGTGGCGCTGACCGCCGACAACGTCTGGGTCATTTACGGCAACGGCCAGATTGCCTCGGTTGGCGGCACGAGCATCGCCACGCCGCTTTGGGCGGGATTCACCGCATTGGTCAACGAGCAATCCGTCTCGGCGGGCAGGTCAACGGTCGGTTTCATCAACCCGGCCATTTACGCAATCGCCGCCGGGACAAATTACGCCGCCGATTTTCACGACATCACGACCGGCAACAACACGAACAGCGCCAGCCCGGCCAAATTTTTCGCCGGCGCCGGCTACGACCTTTGCACCGGCTTGGGAACGCCTGCCGGACAAAATCTGATCACCGGCCTGGCCGGGCCGCCCGATCCGCTGGGAATCACGCCGGCAGCCGACTTTGCCGCGAGCGGGCCGATTGGCGGCCCGTTTAGCGCGACGAACTGGAATTTTTCACTGACCAATTTGGGAACGGCTTCATTGAATTGGACGCTGGCCAGCACGACATCGTGGCTTCAGGCCTCGTCGTCCGGCGGCGCGCTGTCGCCCGGCGATCCTGCAACCACGATCACGGTGAGTTTGAATGCCGCCGCCAATAATCTGCCCGTGGGAATTTACAACGCGACCATTTGGTTCACCAATCAAACGAGCGGCGTCGTGCAAAGCCGCCATTTCACATTGCAGGCAATTCAGCCGCTGGCCGTTTCGCCGGCAACGGGCTTTGCCGCCGTCGGCGCGGTAGGCGGGCCGTTCAACGTGACGTCGCAAGACTTTTCATTGACCAACATCGGCGGTGCGACGCTGAATTGGGGCGTCATCAACACGTCGCTTTGGCTCAATGCCGCGTCCAGCGGCGGCACATTGACGCCGGGTGGAAACGACATGGTCACGGTGAGCTTAAATTCTGCGGCCAACAATCTGGCTGCGGGAATTTACAACGCGACGATATGGTTCACCAATCAGACGGCGGGCGGCGCGCAGGCCGAGCAGTTTCAATTGCTGGTGGGGCAGCCGCTGGTTCAAAACGGCGGATTTGAAACCGGCGATTTCACCGGCTGGACGCTGGTCGGTGACGGCGGAAACATCAACTTCGTCACCGGTTCATTTCGCATTGCCCGCAACGACAATTTCACGCCTCATTCCGGCAACTATGCCGCCGCGCTGGGCGAACCTTCCACGCTCGCCTACCTTTCCCAGACGCTGCCGACGGTTGCCGGCCAGCTTTATTTGATTTCCTTGTGGATGGACAGTCCCGACGGCCAGACGCCAAACGAATTCAGCGTGAGTTGGAATGGAAACACGCTTTTCGATCTCGTGAACGCGGGAAAACTCGGCTGGACCAATCTGCAATTCACAGTCAAGGCCACCGATTCCAGCGCCGTCCTTCAATTCGGCGCGAGCGACTACTCAACTTATCTCGGCCTCGATGACGTCAGCGTGACGCCCATTTCAGCGCCAACATTGACCGTGCAGCCAACCAACCTGACCGTGTTCGCCGGCAGCAACGCCGTTTTCAGCGCGACGGCCAATGGTTCCGCGCCGCTGGTTTATCATTGGCGCAAAAACGGCGCGAACCTCGCCAACGGCGGCAACATTTCCGGCGCAACTACCAATGTGTTGAAAATCACGGCGGCGACGACCAACAACGCCGGCAATTACGATCTCGTCGTGACCAACGCCTACGGCTCCGTCACCAGCAGCGTGGCGGCGCTGACGATCGCCCTTCCGCCGACGATAACCGGTTCGCTGACAAACCAGACCGTCGAGTGCGGCGGCAACGCCACGTTTGCGATCACCGCCTCCGGCACGCCGCCGTTGATCTGCCAGTGGAGTTTGAACAACGCGGTCATCAGCGGCGCGACCAACACCAGTTTCTCATTGTCCGGCGTCCATCCGCCGGGTTACACGATTGGCGTCAGCGTCACCAATCTTTACGGCGGCGTGAGCAGCAACGCGACGTTGACGGTTCACGACACGACCGCGCCGATGATCACATTGAATGGCGGCAATCCGATTTATCTTGAACTGGGCAACGCATTCACCGACCCCGGCGCGACGGCCAGCGACGTTTGCGCGGGTCCGGTTCCTGTTTCCACCAGCGGAACTGTCAATGTCAACGCGGTCGGAACGAACACGCTGACTTACACCGCCGACGACGGCAACGGCAACACCAACACCGCCACGCGCACCGTCATCGTGCGCGACACCACGCCGCCGGCGATTTTGTGGAGCTTCACGAATCTGGTTTTGGCGGCGGACACGAATTGCAGCGCGCAAATGCCGGACGTGACAGGAACAAATTATATTCTCGCAACTGATTTGTCCGGCGCGCTGGCAATTTCGCAAAGTCCGACGAACAATGCGATTTTGCCGCTGGGAACAAACGTCGTGATTGTCACGGTCACGGATGCTTCGGGCAACGCCGCTTTTTCGACCAACACAATTATCGTTCAGGACCAAACGCCGCCGCAAATTTTGAGCCAGCCGCAAAGCCTGACGAACCTTGTCGGCACGACCGCGAATTTCAGCGTCGCCGCGACCGCCTGCACGCCGCTCGCATATCAATGGTTTTTCAACAGCGGCATTTTGGCCGACCAGACCAACTACGCGCTGGCGATTGTCTTTGCAAGCGCCACCAATGCCGGAAATTATTCCGTGGTCGCCAGCGCGTCCGGCAGTTCCACCACCAGCATCGTCGCCACGTTGACGGTGAATCTGATTCCGCCCGGCATCGCCCCGAATCCCGCCATCAACGCCGACGGCAGTTTCATTTTGAACCTCACCGGCTCGCCCGGCTACACCTACATTTTGGAAACGACGACCAATCTTTCGTCGTCAGCCAATTGGCGGCCCGTCGTCACCAACACGCTCGGCACCAACGGCGTCTGGCAATTCAACGACACGCAAGCGACCAATTTCCTGCAACGGTTTTACCGCCTCAAGTTTGAGCAATAAATTTTGGCGGGGCGGGCATCCCCGCGAGCCGCTTGCCCCGCGCGTCAAAAAAAAGCAACATGGCCGCGTGACCGATTTGCTCCAGCGCGTCGAAAATTCAATCCAAGATCGCAAACTGCTAAAACGCGGACAAAAAATCCTCGTCGCCGTTTCCGGCGGACTGGACTCGATGGTTTTGCTTCACGCGCTGGAAAAACTTTCCGCGCGGCACAAATGGAAAATTGCCATCGCGCATTTCAATCACAAATTGCGCGGACGCGCCAGCGACGCGGATGAAAAGCTCGTCCGCAAAACGGCGGCGGCGATGAAGCTGCCGATTACCGCTGAAAGCGCAGATGTGAAATTATTCGCCAAAAAATCAAAGCTTTCAATCGAAATGGCCGCGCGAAAACTGCGCCATGAATTTTTCGTGCGCGCCGCGCGGGAAAGAAAAATTCAAACCATTGCGCTGGCGCATCACGCGGACGATCAAATCGAACTTTTTTTCCTGCGGCTTTTGCGCGGCGCGGGCGGCGAAGGTTTGGCGGGAATGAAATGGGAGTCGCCGTCGCCCACCGACAAAACAATTGCACTCGTCCGCCCGCTGCTGGATTTTTCAAAAAACGAACTGGCGGAATTCGCGCGGAAAAACAAAATCCATTTCCGGGACGACTTGACGAATTTTTCCACCGATTTTTTGCGAAACAGGATTCGTAACGAATTGTTGCCGCTGCTGCGAAAAGATTATCAGCCGGGTTTGAACAAAACAATTTTACGCGTGATGGAAATCACCGGCGCGGAATCGGAATTTGCTGGCGCAGTGGCACGGGCGGGACGCCCGTGCGTTTCAAAAAACCGGCCACGCGTGGAATTGGAAACACACGGGCGGGACGCCCGTGCCACTGCGTTTGATTTTGAAAAATCGCCCGTTGCGGTTCAGCGGCGCGTTTTGCAATCGCAACTTGCGGAACTTGGCGTGATTGCGGATTTTGAATTGGTTGAACAGCTTCGAGAGACTTCTGAAAAATTTGTGAGCGTCGGTTCCGGCTTGTCCGTTTCGCGTGACAAGAGCGGCAAATTGAAATTGCGAAAACAGCAATCGGCGGAATTTAACACGCAAGAACTTGAATTGAACCTGTCCGGCGGAGCGCGCGGCGTGGATTTTGGCGGCATGAAATTAAATTGGCGTTTTATCAGCGGCTCGCGGGGACGCTCGCCCCGCCAAATCGGGCGCGAACTTTTTGACGCGGATAAAATCGGGAACAAAATCATTTTACGCCACTGGCGCGCGGGCGACCGTTTTCAGCCGATTGGTTTGAAATCGGCAGTGAAGTTGCAGGATTTGTTCACGAATGCAAAAATTCCACGCGAACGGCGTCGTGAATTGATTTTGGCGGAAATCATTCGCGGCGAAATTTTTTGGGT
This sequence comes from Verrucomicrobiia bacterium, assembly GCA_036490295.1. Classification (GTDB taxonomy): domain Bacteria; phylum Verrucomicrobiota; class Verrucomicrobiia; order Limisphaerales; family UBA11358; genus UBA11358. The sequence continues at coordinate 55,443 of DASXED010000032.1, forward strand.
GGAAGGTTTGCGGATTTCCGAAAATTTCAAAATCACGCCGCAGACGAAACGGCGTTTGATTTGGTGTTGGCAAACTCAAGGTTAATTTGGCTTTACACGGCAATCGCGTTCAATTAAGTTCTCCTGCTCATAAATATGGAAGCGAAGACAAAGACGATTGAATCATTCAAGACGCACGCCAAGGACACGGGTTCTGCGGACGTGCAGGTCGCGCTGCTCACGCATCGCATCAACCATTTGACCGAGCATTTGCAGACCAACAAAAAAGACCACAGCTCGCGCCGCGGGCTGCTGGTGATGGTCAGCCAGCGCCGCCGCCTGCTCGAATACTTGCAGACCATTGATTTGGGACGCTACCAAACGGTCACGAAGAAGCTGAAGCTGCGCCATTGAAATTTTGCGAGGGCGCGGTTTTATTTTTCATAGACTGCACTTCGCTTCAGATTTGAGCCGGAAACGCGAACGGCTTAATTCTTCAACCAAATTTCGCGAAAAAGAAAACTCCGTTGCCTCCGAGTGATTTCATTCAGTCCCGAAAAGTTCGGGATTCACTGAAGTTTCTCCGGCGGCAGCGGGCAGATTAATATGTCCGAAAAAATATCCGCCCAACTGGGCGACAAACAGATCATCATCGAAACCGGCAAGCTCGCCAAACAGGCCGACGGAGCCGTGACCGTCCAACTCGGCGAAACCATCGTCATCGTCGCCGCCGTAGCCGCGACGAAGGCCAAACCCGGCCAGGATTTTTTTCCGCTGACCGTTGATTACCGCGAAAAAGCCGCCGCCGCCGGAAAATTTCCGGGTGGTTATTTCAAACGCGAAGGTCGTCCGACCGAAAAAGAAATTCTTACCTGCCGTTTGACCGATCGCCCGATTCGTCCGCTGTTTCCGAAAGGCTGGTATAACGAAGTTCAAGTCCAGACCGTGCTGTTGAGTGCGGACGGTGAAAACGATCCGGATATTTTGAGCATCATCGGCGCGAGCGCGGCGTTGATGGTCAGCGATATTCCGTGGGCCGGGCCGCTTGGCGCAGTTCGCGTTGGTCGCATCGGCGGAAAATTTGTCGCAAATCCGACTCATGCGGAAATGGCCGAGAGCGATTTGGATTTGGTTTACGTCGGCAACGACAAGGACATCGTGATGTATGAAGGCGCGGCCAAAGAGATCACCGAAGCTGATTTCAACGCCGCATTAAAATACGCACAGGAAGTCATCCAGCCAATCATTGCCGCACAAAAGGAATTGGTTGCGAAGGCTGGCAAGAAGAAACGCGAAATCACGCTGAACATTGTTCCCGACGAAATTCTTCACGAAGCCAAAAATCTTGCGGGAGATCGTTTCGTTCCCGCGTTGCTCACGCACGGCAAACTCGCGCGCGAAGCGGCGGTCAAGGCGATTCAGGACGAAGTCGGCAAGAAGCTCGTCGAAAAATTCGGCGCGGAAAAAGTCACCGAGTTCGTCATCAAGGACGCCTTTTACTACATCCAGAAAGAAGCCGTTCGCAAATTGATTTTGGAAAGCGGCAAACGCCTTGACGGTCGCACCTTTGATGTCGTGCGCCCGATTTCAAGCGAAGTCGGAATTCTGCCGCGCGCCCACGGCTCGGCGATTTTCTCACGCGGCGAAACGCAGGCTGTCACGCTTGCCACGCTCGGAACCGGCGATGACACGCAGGAATTTGATTCTTACACCGGCGGCGAGACCGAGAAGAAATTCATTTTGCATTACAATTTCCCGAATTTCTCCGTCGGCGAAACCGGGCGCATCAGCGGCCCCGGCCGGCGCGAAATCGGCCACGGCGCTTTGGCGGAACGCTCGATTGAATCCATGTTGCCGAAGGATTATCCCTACGCCGTCCGCGTGACGAGTGAGATCATGGAATCCAACGGCTCGACTTCGATGGCGAGCGTTTGCGGCGGCACGCTGGCGCTCATGGATGCAGGCGTCCCGATGATCCGTCCGGTGGCGGGCATCAGCGTCGGCATTTGCGCCGAATACAGCGGCGAGAAAATTTCCAAATACCAGTTACTCACCGACATCATTGGCTGGGAAGATCATTACTGCGACATGGATTGCAAAATTGCGGGAACGGAAAAAGGCATCACCGGTTTTCAATTGGATTTGAAATTGAAAGGCATTCCGTTTGCGCTCATGGTTGAGACGGTTGAAAAAGCCCGCGTCGCGCGGATGCACATTCTCGCTGAAATGGCAAAAACTTTGGCCGCGCCGCGCACGGAATTGAGCAAATACGCGCCGCGCATCGAGATCGTGAAGATTAATCCTGAAAAAATCGGCGCGCTCATCGGGCCGGGCGGAAAAAACATCAAACGCCTCGTCGAAGAATCCGGTTGCGAAATCAACATCGAGGACGACGGCACGGTGAACATTTTCTCCGTGTCGCCCGAAGGCATGAAGATTGCGAAGGATGCCATCACTGGCATGACGGCGGAAGCCGAGATTGGCAAAATTTATCGCGGCAAGGTTGTCACGGTGAAGGAATTCGGCGCGTTCGTTGAATTTCTGCCCGGCAAGGACGGCTTGGTTCACATCAGCGAACTGGCGAATTTCCGCGTCAAGAACACCGAGGACATCGTCAAGGTCGGCGACGACATCACCGTCAAATGCCTTGGCGTGGACGAAAAAGGCCGCGTGCGTCTCTCGCGCAAAGCCGCGATGGAAGACCGCGATCAGGAGATGGCTCCGAAGTCGTAATCGCAAATTTAATTCATCAAGCGCGAACGGCGAAAGCTGTTCGCGTTTTTTATTTTGCCGGCTTGGAAACTCCTTTACGCGCCTGCGTCACTGCGGATTGGCGGAAAGCCAGAAGCGGATGTCCGTCGCCTGCGGATTGCGCGGGTCGAGTTGCAGCACTTTCAAATAATGCGCCCGCGCCCGCGCCGGGTCGTTCAATTGCTGCGCGTAAAGATTGCCCAGCGCCAGGTGCGCGCGGGTTTCGTCCGGGTTCGAGGCCAGGATTTTTTCCAATTCGTCCACCGCGTCGGGCGCGTAGCCCGCCGCCTTGAGCGCGAGCGCGAAATTGTAGCGCGCGTCCGCCGAATCGGGCCGGATGGCCAGCGCCATTTCGTAAGCCGCCAGCGAACGGGGAAAATCCCGCAGCCGATACGCCAGCACGCCGTAATTGTATTGCGCCTCAAACCAGCCCGGATCCAGTTTCGCCGCCTGTTGATACGATTTCATCGCCTGCGCGAGCTGTTGTTTCTGCTCGAACTGCTGCGCCTCGGCAAACGCGCGAGCGGCGGATTTTCGGTCGCCCGCGCGCGGCTGGCGCGGCGAAAGATACAAGTATCGCGGAAACGACGGCGGCGCGGAGGGAACAATGTGAATCGGCGGCTGCGGCGCGACGGACTGTTGAACCACCGGCGAAGGCGCAAACGAACTTGAAACCGCCGCCGCATTTGTCTTTGACGACGGCAACGGCGTTGAACTGACGCGGTCGTTCGCGGAATCCGGCGGCGGCAGAGGCGTCACTTCATTTACATCAAATTTTTTCTCTGGCGCGGAAGAATGGAACCAGTTCAACGGATTGAACCGCGAAGGTTCCGGCTGCGGCGGCGTTTGATCCGCCGGCAGTTCGGCGTAGACCGGCGGTTTTACCGTCGGCGCAGCCGGGCGCGGCGTGGTGACGATGACAGGCTCCGGCTGGACTTTCACAACTTGCACCGGCGCGGGCGGCGATGTTCGCGGCGGCGGAGTGTAATTGTTGCGAACCACCGGCGTCGTTTTTGGCGGCAAGGTTGCGCGAACGACGACGGTCGTTTGCGTTCGCGTTTCGACTGCGGCGGGAATTGTTGGCGGCGCGGTTTGATTTTGATTCGGCGGCGGTTGAGTCGCGGCGACCACCGCTGGCCGTTCCAAATCACTGACAATGGCGTTCACTTCGTCCCAATTCGCCGGGCGCGGCGTCAGCGCGAGATACGCGCGGTAATTTTCCAGCGCCAGTTTGTCGTCGCGCAAATGTTCGTGCGCCACTGTCGCCAGATTCAAAATGGCCGGCGCGTAATCGGGATGATAGCGGATGGCGGCGGCGAAAAATTGCGCCGCCTCGCGCGGGCGGTCGCGCTGCACGCGCGCGAGTCCCAAACCGTTCAACGCCTCGGCGTTGTTCGGATTGAGATTCAACGCGGTGCTGAAACTTTTTTCCGCCGACGCCAAATCCTGCAAACGAAGTTGCGCCGAACCGAGCTTGAGCCAGCCCGCCGGATCGTTGCCACGGCGGAGCGCGTAAGCCGTGAATTCATTATTGGCCGCGTCGGGTTTGTTTTGCTCCAGCCACAGGCAGCCGAGATTGTAATGCGCCTCCGTCAAATCGCGGTCGAGAGTCAGCGCGCGCTCGTAAGCTTTCGCCGCGTCGTCGGGCTGGCCGTCGCGTTGCAGCGCGACGCCGTAATAATTCCACGCCTGCGCGTTCGCGGGCAGCAGCAAAGTGGCGGTTTTCAATTCCTCAACCGCGCCCGCGTAATCGCCGCGCTCCAGGAGTTTTTTGCCGTTGAGCAGCGCGCGCGGCCCCGGCGGCGCGCAGCCCGCAAGGAAAATGGCGGCGGCAATAAAAACAATTGCCCCGCCGCGAATCCGATTTTTTTTTGCCAGCATCCGCATTGGTGTTAGCATCCGCGCCCTAAAGTGTCAAGAATCGCACAAACTTGGTTCCGTCATAATTGCAATCCTGATCGTAATCTTAAAATGGATTACGACGAAGATTACGATTACGATCATGATTAAAATGCGACAACAGATTCAATTTGTCCGGGCTTTTGGTCGGCTCCCATTGATGCTGGCCACCCTTTGCCTGGCAACTTTGCCGGCTCAAGCCTCCGGTTTGTTCCTGAATCATTCCACCAATGCGCCGGTGCGCGTCATCATGGTCGAAAATCCAAAAGCCACCGCCGATTTTCAGCCGGACGCCGCGCGCGTGCAGAAAATGGTTGACTGCGGAATCACAAATCTCACCGGCAACGCACAAATCATCGGAGCGTGGCGCAGCCTTGTCTCGACGCAGGACATTGTCGGCATAAAAGTTTTTTCCGCCGCCGGACAAATCAGCGGCACGCGGCCAATCGTCGTCGCAGCCGTGATTCACGGATTGCTTGATGCGGGATTGCCGCCGACAAATATAATCATCTGGGACAAGCACGCCGACGATTTGCGCGCCGCCGGATTTTTCAGGCTCGCCGCGCAACTCGGCGTGCGCGTCGCGGGCGCGGCGGAAGCCGGTTACGACCCGACGAATTTTTACCTGCCGGACACCGCCATCATCGGCAATCTGATTTATGGCGATTTGGAATTTGGAGAAAAGGGCAAAGGCGTCGGGCGAAAATCCTTTGTCTCGAAACTCGTCAGCCGGCAAATCACCAAAATCATTTCCGTCGCGCCGCTGCTGAACGAAAATGAAATCGGCGTCAGCGGACAACTTTACAGCCTCGCGCTCGGCGGCGTGGACAACACGTTCCGTTTTGAAAACGACGCCGACCGCCTCGCCACCGCCGTGCCGGAGATTTACGCGCTGCCCGCGCTCGGCGACCGCGTCGCGCTCGACATCACCGACGCGCTCATCGGCCAATACGAGGGCAGTTCGCGCGGGCTGTTGCAGTATTCGTTCGTGCTGAACCAGCTTTGGTTCAGCCGCGACCCCGTCGCGCTCGACACGCTGGCCGTCAAGGAACTTGACCGCGAACGCCGCATTTTTGGCGGGCCGGAATTCAAGCCCGACCTCGAACTTTACGCCAACGCCGCCCTGCTCCAGCTCGGCGTGAACGACACGAATAAAATCCAGGTGGAGAAAATTAAATGATTTTTGTAGCAGTCAACGTGAGTTGGCTCATAATTTTTCTGATAATTTTAATTGGAGCGGACTAACGTCCGCTGCTACGAAGGTTTTGGCTTTGACCCGTAGTTGAAACTGCGGGCTATTTTTGGACGCCGCTTTGCGGCTTCTAATGGATTTTGAAATCTCGGTGCAAATGCGCTGGACTGTAACTTGATGGCGAAATATATTTCAAAACGTGAAACGAGATAAACTGCAAAATGCGCCGTCGAATCCTTGTTAGACGACTATGCCATTACCGCTTCCACCAAAAAGTGAAGCCTTGCGGCGCACGATTGCGCGCAGTCACAACCTTCGCCTTTTTGTCCATTTGCTAGTTATGATTCCGTTTTTGGCTGGACTCATTTTTGCTAGGAATCACGCTCCAACGTGGTTGTTTGTAGGTATTGCCATTTTGACATTTTTGGTTTTCATTTATGGGCATATTTACTTGAACCGACTCGATATTCGGCAGTCTGTCGCCATAGGATTTGTCTGTCCGCTGTGTGGTGCCGGCCTTTATTGCGGCAACGTAACAAGATTGTGGGATCGCGGAGAGTGTCCGCACTGCAAGCAAACCATTGTTGATAAGCTCCAATAAGTCGCCTAAAAACTTAATAGGCTACAAAACTTTCACACCTTTCAGACTTTTCCGTCCGCAGTTTTGATTCCGGCCATCGCGTTTTGCGAGAGGCGCGCGGCTTCATAAATTCTTCGCGGAGAATTTCCCCCGGATGAACCGGCGTCAGTTTGTTCGTTTTCATAATGTTCAATGGTAAATGATTAAATGAGTTTTAAGAAAGTGGCGACCCTATCGGGAATCGAACCCGAGCTACCGCCGTGAAAGGGCAGTGTCCTAACCGCTAGACCATAGGGTCGTCAAAGAGCGCGCCAATATAATCATCTTTCAACCGCTGTCACGCAAATTTCAAATCATTATGCGTAGCAGCCGGCGTGAGTCGGCTCATTTTTTCCTTTTTCCACTGAAATTCAAAAGTCAGAGCGAACTCACGTTCGCTGCTACAAACTTCACGTTTGCCTCGACCCGCTTTTTGAAATACGTTGGCAGCCGATTTCGCATGAAAATTTTTATTGATGGCAAATATCTCGACGAGCGCGACGCAAAAATCTCCGTGTTCGACCACGGATTGCTTTATGGCGACGGAATTTTTGAAGGCATCCGCGCCTACAACGGCCGCGTGTTCAAATTGAAGGAACACATTGACCGGTTGTTTTATTCCGCCAAAGCGATCCTGCTCGAAATTCCTTTGTCACATTCAGCCTTGATGAAAGCGACGATTGAAACTTGCCGGAAAAATAAATTGCGCGATGGCTACATTCGTCTCGTCGTGACGCGCGGTGTGGGAAATCTCGGACTTAATCCGCGCAATTGCAAAAAGCCATCGGTGATTATCATCGCGGGCAAGATTCAGGTTTATCCGCCGGCACTTTACGCGCGCGGCATGGACATCGTGACCGTGCCGACGGTGCGCAATCTGCACAGCGCGCTCAATCCGGCCATTAAGTCGCTAAATTATCTCAACAACATTCTTGCCAAAATCGAGGCGAACAACGCGGGCGTCGAGGAAGCGGTGATGCTGAACGCCGAAGGTTTCGTGGCCGAATGCACGGCGGACAATCTGTTCATCGTGAAGAACGGCGAGCTGTTCACGCCGCCGCTTTCGGCGGGTGCGCTTTACGGCATCACCCGGCAGACGGTGATCGAACTGGCGCAGGAAGCCGGCCTGAAAGTTTCCGAGCCGAACCTGACGCGTTACGATCTGTTCAACGCGGACGAATGTTTTCTGACCGGCACGGGCGCGGAACTGATTCCAGTGGTGAAGATTGACGGGCGCGTCATCGGCAGCGGCAAGCCGGGCGCACTCACGCGCAAGCTCGTGGCCGATTACCGCGCCTTGACGAAAGTCTCCGGCGAGCCGATTTGAATTGCGTGAATCGTTAAATCGTTGCATTGTTGAGTTGGAAAAGTGAAAGCTAAAACTGTAGGAACAATACAAACTGTAGGAACAATACAAATTGTAGGAACAATTATGAAACGGCCAATCTCATTGACAATCGTTGGCACGGTTTGGTTTTTGTTTGGGCTGCTCGGCGCAGTCAGCGAGTCTATTCAGACGCATGGCCTTGCAATACCCGGCTCCAATTTCATCAACCTTTTAGTTGGAGTCGGGCTTTTGAAAGGTTGGCGCATTTGCCGCTTGTATGCTTTTTTTGTCAGCGGGATTACCTTTGTCTTTATGTTGCCTTTTGCCGTTTGGGCGGTTTTCAATTCGGGTGAATTAGTTTATCGGTTTCCAATTGAATTGATGAGGGATCAAAGACCGCATGAGGCAACTTCACCGGCAATAATTATTTTGTTCTTTGTGAGCGGGCTGATCATTTCCGGCTGGATGTTTTATGTTTTGAATCGTCAGGATGTTCGAGAATTTTTTCAGCACAAAACCCATTCGCAAACGTTGTCCGTTTAGCGCCGGAGGCGCGGCATCTTTGTAGTTTTCCGTTCCCAAAAAAGCCAAAGCTCCGTCAGGAGCGGCATCTTCTGAAAATCATTTCGCCGGAATATGCCGCTCCTGACGGAGCTAAAAACATTTTTGATTTTCGTTTCTACAAATATGTCGCGCCTACGGCGCTGGATTGCGAACGTGATTGGCCGTTTATTTTTGCAATTTCCACCGCAACAATGTATTTAACCAAACAGGCAGTTTTATTTTTCCAGAAGAAATAAATTTATGGGACGCATCCGTCGCGGCGGATATATTTTGTTTTGGTGGATTGGCGACCATGCGCCACGGCACATTCATGTGCGAACGGACAAAGGCAGGAAGCTTGGTCGTATTGATTTGGACACGATGCAAGGATTAGAAAATTGGACACCGCCCAAAGATTTGGTTAATATAATCGTGGAGTTAAAAGAAAAAGGCCGTTTATGACGCAAACACAGACATTGGCGCGGATGAAAAAACCTTTTGGCACGGCCAAAATGGTTGACCTCACGGCTGTGCGCTATCTGGCGTGGGAAGATGCCTTTGAAGTGGATTTCGAGGATGGCCTGACCTTTCTCGAACCGCATTCGACGATTCGCAAGGCGAACAAAATTTCCGCAAAAGCCGAAGTTGAAAAAGTTGAATTGGAAGATTGGTGCCAGTCCGGTTTCTTCGTCCATTACAACACCGGCGAAGTGGCGGAAGTTTCGTGGGCGTTCATCCGCGAATTGCCGCCGCGCAAGCAAAAATGAGCGCAAGCGAAAAAATAAAAGCAGCAAGCAAACTTGCGTTAAAGCACGACTTGGCAATTGGAATTAAACAATTAAATAAAGGTTATTACCGAGTTTATAGCGACGAGAATTTATTTCAATTGGTCGAAGAAATTAGTCTTTTCGGTAAGAGACGATTGAAATGCGTTAAATAATTTATGCAGTGTTCCATTTGCAAAGAAAAACCGGCCACCGTGCATCTGACCCAGATCGTGGGCGACAAGATGCAGAAGCTGGATTTGTGCGAGGATTGCGCCAAGACCAAGGGCGTCAATGATCCGTCGGGCTTCGCGCTGGCGGACATCATGCTCGGACTCGGCGCGGCGCAGGAAGTCGAGCAGGCGGTCGGCACGGATCTGAAATGCCCGCGCTGCGGTTTTTCGCAGGCGGATTTCAAGAAGTCCGGCCGGCTCGGCTGCCCGGAATGTTACAAGACGTTCGCGGAAGGCCTGGGCGGCCTGCTCAAGACGATGCACAAAGGCACGCGGCACACGGGCAAGTCGCCGGAAGCGTTGCGCGTGTCGCGGGAAAATTCCGACCGGCTCAAGACATTGCAGAAAAAATTGAACAAAGCGATTGAATCGGAAAATTTCGAGGAAGCGGCGCAGTTGCGGGATGAACTGAAGAAAATCAACGAGCGTCCGGCCACGCCGACAAATCTGGCACGATGAAAGACCTGCACACATTTCTTTCGCCGCCGGCGGAAACGGCTCGTCGTCACGGGCCGCATGACCGTATTGTGATGTCGAGTCGCGTTCGCCTCGCGCGCAATCTGAAGGACGCGGCGTTTCCCGGCTGGGCGAAAAAGCCGGAGCGCGTGAAAATTTTGGAGACGATCCGTCCCGCCGTCGAAAGCCTGCCGGAGATGAAGGATGCTTTTTCCGAGGCGATGGATAATCTTGGCGCGCTCGACAAACAGATTCTCGTCGAGCGCCATCTCATCAGCCGCGAGCACGCCGCGAAAAGTTCCGGCAGCGGCCTCGTCTTGAACCGCGAGGAAACGTTTTGCGTGATGATCAACGAGGAAGATCATCTGCGGATGCAGGCGTTGCGTCCGGGCTTGCAATTGAGGCAGGCATGGAACGCGATCGACCATCTGGATTCCGAGCTGGAGAAGAAACTGGATTACGCCTTCGACGGCGATCTCGGCTACCTGACCGCGTGCCCGACGAATCTCGGCACGGGCATCCGCGTGAGCGCGATGTTGCATCTGCCCGGGCTTGTTCTTGGCGAGCAGATCAATCCCATCATCCAATCCGTCAACAAGCTCGGCCTGGCCGTGCGCGGACTTTACGGCGAAGGCACGGAGGCGCTCGGCAATGTTTTTCAAGTTTCAAATCAAATGACGCTCGGCGAAAACGAACCGGCCATCGTCGAGCGGCTGGAAAAAGTCTTGTCGCAGATCATCGAGCACGAGGAGAACGCGCGGCAGACGTTACTGGAGAAAAAGACGAAGGTGGTCTTCAACCACATCGGGCGCGCCTATGGCATTCTGGCGAACGCGCATAGCATTTCGTCGAAGGAGACGATGAACCTGCTCTCGCTCATGCGGCTGGGCGTGGACATGGGATTGTTTCCGGGCGCGGAACGCTCGCTGGTGGACGAACTGTTTCTGGTTACGCAGCCGGCGCACTTGCAGAAAAAACTTTCGGACAAACTGTCCGCCGAGGAACGCGATTTGATCCGCGCCGACATGGTGCGTGAGCGATTGAAGAACGTGAGCCGACCGGTCGTCAAGCCGCCGCCGAACACGGCGAATTGAAAAATTAAGCAGTTTCTTT
>DASXED010000035.1:0-12288 GCA_036490295.1 Verrucomicrobiia bacterium
GCGAGTTCATCCATTTCCGCGAAGTCTTTAACGAACCGCTGGAAACCATCATCGGCGATTTTGTGAAGGCCGGTCTTGGCTCGATTCCCGGCGGCGGCGGGGAAATTCTGGTCGACCGCGTGCGGCAAAGAATTGCGCCACTGAAAGCGATGAGCGACGACTGGCTCGAAGTCATGGACGTGGCGCATCGGCTCGGCCTCGCGTCGAGCGCGACGATGATGTTCGGCCACGTCGAGACGATTGAAGACCGCATCGAGCATCTGGAGCGGTTGCGCGCGCAGCAGGACAAATCAAAAGGCTTCACTGCATTCATCGCGTGGACATTTCAAGCGGAGCACACGAAATTGAAAGCGCCGACGGTTGGCGCGCACGAGTATTTGAGGACGCAAGCGTTGAGCCGGATTTATTTGGACAACTTTAAGAACATCCAAAGCTCGTGGGTCACGCAAGGTTTGGAAATCGGCCAAGTCGCGCTCAAATACGGCGCGAACGATTTGGGCAGCATCATGATCGAGGAAAATGTCGTGTCGCAGGCCGGAACAACTTTTCGCATGACGGTCGCCGATATGCAACGTCTCATCAAAGACATCGGCCTTGAGCCGCATCAGCGCAACAACTGGTATCAGTTGCTTAATTAAAATGGCCAATGTTTCAGACAGAGTTCCAGAAAATGTAAAAGGTCGTTACTACGTTGACCGCTCGTGCATTTATTGTGATTTGTGTAGACAAACTGCACCGAATAATTTCAAAGAAATTAACAAAATGGGTTGGGCGGCAGTTTTCAAACAACCAGAAACTTCTGAAGAAGAAAACGCTTGCCGACAAGCAATGCAAGGTTGTCCCACCGAATCAATTGGCTCTGACAGTCTTTAATTTGTGGAAAAATCCTTTTTCACCGAAGCGCGCCAACGATGGCTGTTGCCTTTGTTGACGCTCTGCACTTTTCTCCTTTTGCTCGGCAGCCGCGCGCTCAACGAACCAGACGAAGGCCGCTACTCGGAAATCGCGCGCGAAATGGTCGAGACCGGAGACTGGCTCGTGCCGCATTTCTGGTATCTGCCGCATCTCGACAAACCGCCGCTGACTTACTGGCTCGTCGCGGCTTCGATGAAAATTTTCGGCCAGAACGAATGGGCGGTGCGGCTGCCGGCCGCGCTCGCGGGCGTCAGCGGCGTGTGGGCGACGTTTCTGCTCGGCTGCGCAATTGGCGGACGTCGCGTCGGTTTTTGGAGCGCGCTGATTCTGCAAACGAGCCTGCTCTATTTCGTCATGGCTCGGATGCTCACAACGGACATTTTTCTGGCGCAATTCACCGCGTGGGCGGTTTATTTTTTTTGGCGAAGCTGGCAAACACAGAAGTCAGAAGTCAGAAGCCGGAAGTCAGAATTTTTTGCGTGGCACTTGGCCGGTTGGATTGCAATCGCGTTCGGTTTTCTAACCAAAGGGCCAATCGCTTTGGCAATTCCGATTGTCACTTTTGCGGCGTTGTTGCTTTTCCGCCGGAAAGAAATTTCTGAAAAAAAGATTTTTTTCGCCGGCTTGTCCAGCGGATTCGCATTGTTTTTGATTTTGGCTGCGCCGTGGTTTCTGGCGGTTTTTCAACGAGTGCCGCAGTCGGCGCATTTCATGATTTTGGGACAGGCCGCCGGGCATTTGCTCGGCACGACGATCAAAAACCGCCACGGCAGTCCGTTTTATTTCTTTGAAATTCTCGCGGTCGGGCTTTTGCCGTGGACGATTTTGCCTGGCTGGCTGTGGCGTCGGGCGCATTGGCGCAAATTATCCGCGCTGCAAAAGGACGGCTGGCTGCTGCTCAATGTCTGGGCGATTTTCACCTTCACGCTGTTTTCACTTTCGCAGGCAAAACTGCCCGCCTACATTCTACCGATTTTTCCGGCGCTGGCGATCTTGCTGGCACGGCGCTTTTTCGATGAAGAACTTGCGCCTGAATCCGCGCCAAAAATTGCGTGGCGGATTTGTCTTTTGAGTTCGCTGCTCTTGCCCGCAATTTTTCCGATGCTGGCGAAGTTCGTTTTTCACGGCGCATTGCCGGAATGGCTGGAATGGCAGACGCTGGTCGTCGCGGTTGCCGCATTTTTGATTTTCTGGCTCGCGCGAAAATGGAAATGGCGGACGCAGGCGGCTTTCACAATTGCCCTGACGTTGCTTGGTTTTTTTGCGGCGGTCGCCGAAATTCCTTTGTTTGAAACAAACTTGAAGGCGAATCAAACGCTCAAGCCGCTCGGCCTGGCGCTGCGGGAAAATTTCCAGCCGGGCGACGCGGTCGTTTGCTGGGGCAAATTGCCGGAAGGCCTGCCGTTTTATTCCGGCGGCGCAATTTCGGCGGCAAATCGTCCGTATTTCGGCGACATGGATTTGGATCAAGTGCCGTTTGAATTTCCCGGCAACCGCGATCGGCTCGGCAATTTTTTTCTGCCGGATGAAAACGCGCTGGCGGAGTTGTTGCAAGGCGGGAAGCGCGTTTTGCTTGTCGGTTTTGGCAGCGCCGTCGAAAATTTCCAAAAGAGCCACGGTGGCATTTCCCTGCATTTGATTTTGCGTTCCGGCCAATGGGAATTGTTCTCCAATCATTGATTGACCGGCGCATTATCCTTGAGCGGAAATTGTTTTGATGAAATAATCCGCATTTATCAAATGACGAAAATCTTGCTTATTGGCGTCGGTCGCTGGGGCGCGAACCATTTGCGCAACCTCAACAATCTGCCGGTTGAATTGTATGTGGCCGAAGTTGGCGAAAAACAACTCGAACCCGCGCGCAAACTCGGCCTGCCCGCCGAACGGCTCACGACGAATTACAAAAACTTCATCGGCAAAGTGGATGGCGTCGTCATTGTCACGCCCGCGCAATCGCATTTTCCGCTGTGCAAGGAATTTCTCGAAGCCTGCAAAGATGTGTTCGTCGAAAAACCGCTGACGCTCGCGAATGACGAATCGAAACAACTCGCGGAACTTGCCGACAAACAGAAACGCATTTTGCAGGTCGGACACATTTTGCGCTTTGATCCGGCAACACTCTGGCTGCGCGACGCCGTGCAGAACGGCGAGTTCGGCAAGGTGAACATGATTCGCGGACACTTCGGCGGCTTCAAGCGCCCGCGCAACGACGGCGGCGTGATGTTCGCCGACGGAATTCATTTCGTGGACTTGTTCAATTTCATTCTCGGCGCGCTGCCGAAAAATGTTTTGGCCATTCATCACGATTTTATGAATCGCGGCATGGACGACGTTTCGTTCGTCTCGCTCGAATACGAAACGCCGCATGGCAAGACATGGGCGACGGTGGAGACGGAATATTTTATTCCAGGAAAATTCCGCGAGGTCATCATCTGCGGCGACAAGTTGAGCGCGGTCTGCGATTACAATGTGGCGCAATACAAAATCAAAACTTACGCGAACGCGCATTCGCCTGCTGGCGGAAATGATTTCAAGGCGACCGAAGGCGTGGTGACGCAAATTGAAACGTCGCCGGAAGAGCCGTTGCTGGCGGAATTGCGCGCGTTCATTGACTCGATAAAAACCCGCGCCACGCCGCGCGCCGATGCGTGGTCCGGTTACGATTCCGTCCGCGTTTTGAACGCCGCGCTGGAATCGGTGAAGACTGGCAAAACCGTTCAACTGTAAAAACTAACCACGAATGGACACGAATTCACACGAATAAAATTGTTTTCATCGGTGTTTATTCGTGTTGATCAGTGGTTCAATAAATTTATGAGCAAAATTCCGTTATCAAAATGTTTCGTGAACGCCGAAGTCGAGGAAGCCGCGCTGCGCGCCATCCGCTCCGGCCAATATATCCTCGGCAAGGAATCCACCGCGTTCGAGGCCGAACTCGCCGCGCATACCGGCACTTCAACCTGCGTGCTCGGCAGTTCATGGACGATGATTGTTTATTGCCTGCACCAGTTGCAAGGCATCGGATCGGGCGACGAAATCATCGTGCCGAGCCACACGGCGTTTCCGACGATGGAGCCGCTGATCCATCTTGGCGCGAAGCCGGTGTTCGCCGACATTGACGAGACTTACGTCATGGATCTGGCGCACGTCGAATCGCTCATCACGCCGCGCACCGTCGGCATCATCGGCGTGCATCTTTACGGTCATCCGATTGACAACGACAAATTGCTCGCGATTGCGAAGAAAAATAATCTCTGGGTCATCGAAGATTGCGCGCAGGCGCAGGGCGCGAAATACAAGGGCAAAACCGTCGGCAGCATGGGCGGCTTCGGCGCGTTCAGTTTTTTCCCGTCGAAAAATCTCACTGTGCTCGGCGACGGCGGCTGCATCACGACGAACAAAATTGATTACGCCGACCGTCTGCGGATGTTGCGCAATCATGGTCGCCAGGGAAAATACGATCACGAATTCACCGGCTATAACATTCGCTTCAACGAGATCAACGCCGCCATCGGCCGCGTGATGTTGAAACATCTCGACGGCTTCAATGAAAACCGACGCCAGATCGCCGCGCGTTACAACGAACGGCTCAAAGGCATCGTGCAAACGCCCATCGTCAAAGAATGGGCCACGCCCGTTTATCACATGTATGTCACGCGCTGCGAACGCCGCGATGATTTGCAAAAATTTCTCAAAGAAAAAAACATCGAGACCGGCGTGCATTATCCGAAGCCGAACCATCTGCAACCGGCGGTCATCGGTTTGTTCCCTTACATTCCGAAATTGCCGCAGACCGAAAAAGCGGTGAAAGAAATTTTGTCACTGCCGATTCACGGCGAAATGGCTTTGGACGCGGCGGATACAGTTTGCGATGCAATTGCGGAATTTTATGGGAAGAAATAAATTGCAGCAGCGAATGAAAATCTTTTTCAAGACAAACTTAAACTTGGAGGAATTGGCTACCGCAATCCGTAAAATTCTAAATATTCCAACTACAAATCGGTCGCGTATAGTTCAAGCACGCGATGGACTTAACATCGG
Source organism: Verrucomicrobiia bacterium (assembly GCA_036490295.1). Lineage (GTDB taxonomy): Bacteria > Verrucomicrobiota > Verrucomicrobiia > Limisphaerales > UBA11358 > UBA11358. The sequence goes on from DASXED010000035.1 coordinate 4,957, forward strand.
TGGCGGACAATATTTTTATTTTGAAACTTTTGGTTTAGAACTTTTTCTGATTCGTAATGCTGGAGAGGTTCTTGTTCCAGAAATGGCAGACTACAATTTTTATTTTTACGCACAAAACCCAAAAAATCTTCATCAAGATTTGAGTGAAATTACAAATCATTTAGCGCAAGTTTTCAAAAACGAAGAATTCGAGATTGAAATAGAAGAGCCGGGAATTTGATTTACTATGAGCGTTGAAATTCCCGAAATTAGTCTCGTCATCCCTTGCTACAATGAAGAGGGAAATCTGCGTGAACTCGTCAAGGCCATCCGCGCGGCGGTCGAGCCGTTGAAAATTTCCTACGAGGTCGTCATCACAGATGATTGCAGCAAGGACAAGTCCTGGGAAATCCTCAAGGAACTCGCAGCGGGTGACCCGTGCATCCGCGTGCAAAAATTCGCGTTCAACTGCGGCGAGAGCGCGGCGCAATGGGCGGGCATGAAAGTTTCCCACGGCAGATACATCGTCACGCTCGACGCGGATATGCAGAATGATCCGAAGGATTTGCCGAGGCTTTTGGAGGCGTTGAAACATTTCGACTGTGTTTGCGGCACGCGCGTGGCGACACGAAGCGAAGGCGATGGTTTTGTGAAAGTAATTTCCTCGCGCATCGCCAACGGGGTGCGCAACAAGTTATCCGGCGAAAACATCAGCGACGCAGGCTGCTGTTACCGCGCGTTCAAGCGCGAGTGCATCGCGGACCTGAAATTTTTCAAGGGAATGCACCGTTTCATGCCGACGTTGTTCAAGATCGAGGGTTTCACGGTCACGGAAGTTCCGGTCACGACCAATCCGCGCTTCGCCGGCCGGAGCAATTACGGCGTGTGGAACCGGCTGTTCGCGTCGTTTTACGATCTGCTGGCGGTGCGCTGGATGAAGAAGCGGATGTTCAAATACAAAATCGCCGGGCGCGTGAATTGAATTGCGGTCATCCCGTTTCTCGGCCATAAAGTTTCATGCTCGCAAGGGTCTGTTCCGCCGCGCTCAACGGCATCGAGGCGTATCCCATCGAAGTCGAGGTCAACGCCGGTTATGGCGACACGCTCGTCGTCATCGTCGGCCTGCCCGACACGGCGGTGAAGGAATCGCGCGACCGCGTTTCGACCGCGCTGACAAATTCCGGCTACAAATTCCCGATGGGGCGCACGACGATCAACCTGGCGCCCGCCGACGTGAAAAAAGAAGGGCCGAGCTTTGATTTGCCGATTGCGATTGGAATGCTTGCCGCGAGCGAACAAATTGAAACCGACCAGCTCGACCATTTTGTCATCACCGGCGAACTGGCGCTGACGGGCGCGGTGCGTCCGGGCAAGGGAATTTTGCCGATTGCATTGCGCGCAAAGGCCGACGGCAAAACCGGAATTCTTGTTCCGGCGGAAAATGCGGCGGAAGCGGCGGTTGTTTCCGGTTTGCAAGTCATCCCGGTTCAAAATTTGCGCGAGGCCGCGCAATTTCTCGAAGGCGAAATAAAAATCGCGCCCGCGAAAGTGGACATCGCAAAAATTTTCGAGCACAAGAACGAAGACGAACACGATTTTGCAGAAGTCAAAGGCCAGGAAAATGTGAAGCGCGCCTTGGAAATTGCGGCTGCGGGCGGACACAATGTTTTGCTTATTGGGCCGCCGGGAACTGGAAAATCAATGCTCGCAAAACGGCTCGCCACGATTTTGCCGCCGCTCACTTTGGACGAGGCATTGGAAACGACGAAGATTCACAGCATCGTCGGCTTATTGAAATCAGGACAAGCTCTTGTCACGCAAAGACCGTTTCGCTCGCCGCATCACACGGCGAGCGATGCCGGACTTTTGGGCGGAAACATCAATCCGACGCCGGGAGAAATTTCGCTCGCGCACCACGGCGTTTTGTTTCTGGACGAACTGCCGGAATTCAAGCGCAGCGTTTTGGAGACGATGCGGCAACCGCTCGAAGAAGGCCGCGTGACAATTTCGCGCGCGGCGGGCACGATGACTTTTCCGAGCCAATTCATGCTGGTCGCCGCGATGAATCCGACGCCGGACGGGAAAATGCCGGGCGAAAGCAAAAGTTCTCCGCGCGAAATTCAAAATTATCTCGGACGGATTTCCGGGCCGCTGCTCGACCGGATTGATTTGCACGTCGAAGTTCCGCAAGTAAAGTTCCGTGAAATTTCCGGCGACCGCGCGGGCGAAACGTCCGCGCAAATCCGCGAGCGTGTCATTGCCGCGCGGCAACGGCAGCAAAGGCGTTTTGAGCACAAGCCGAAAATCACCTGCAACGCGCGGCTTGGCCCGAAAGAATTGAAGGAATTCTGCGCGCTCGACGACGCGACGAAGGAATTGCTGAAAATGGCGATGGCGGAATTGAATTTCAGCGCACGGGCTTACGACCGGATTCTGAAAGTGGCGCGGACGATTGCTGACCTTGCAAATTCGGAAAACATTTTGAGCGAGCACATTTCCGAGGCGATTCAATATCGTTCACTGGACAGGCAATTGTGGACGTGAGGGATTTTCAGCGCGTTCGCGGCAAAGCCGGATCTCGCCAGTCCAAAAGCCGCGCGGCGGCGCGGCCCTGCCAACCGGCCATGAAAATCACGGCTGGCTGATGCGGAAGAAGCGTTGTGCGGAATTGGTGGATGGGATAGACAATTGGAGGGTTGCGCCGTTGCCGGTGACGTTGGTGGCGGGCAGCCAGTTGGTCGTGGCGAGGTTGTCGTTGTAATAAAGCGTGTAACTTTGGCCGTTGGCCGATTGGAAGCTCAAGTTGAAACTGCCGCCCGATACTTGCGGTGAAACTATTTGCACGGGCACCGGGTTGTTGACGGTGTAAAGCGCGGTATAACTTGCAATGTTTCCCGGCTGCACGGTCACCGACTGGCTGGTTGGCACGTTCCAGCCGGCGATGGGCTTGAACTCGACGGCAAAGGCGTTGGTTGAAAAGACGGCGCGGATGTAATTTGTCGCGCTGGAATATGTGGAGTCGCCAACCAGCCGCCAGCCCGCGCCCGCCGCCACCGCCGCCGGCGGACCCAGTTGAAATTGCAGATAGCCTGGATTGCTGGCGCTGACGGCCTGGCTGGGGACAACGGTGATGACGCCGCCGCCCGTGTTGTTCGTCCCATAGTCGGCCAATGTCTCCGCGTTGGTGATCAGATTCACCACATAGCTGTCAATCGCACGCACCGCCGACTCATAAGTCCCGTTGTTTATCGTTCCCAAATAAACCCCTGCGGGATAATAATAGCCGTTGAGCTGCACATACACCGGGCCGCCGCTGTTGCCCGGATAACTCAAAAACCACGGCGCCGTGTAGACTTCCGGCTCCGTGTCCGGGTTGAGGGCATAAGGTTGAGGCTGGGTTTGATATATCACTCCGGGCATGATGCTCGCATCGCCGAACAAAGACCCGTCCACCGGATAGCCCACCAGCATTTTCAAACTGTTGCCCGTCAGCCACGGATTGGGTGATGCGTCCGAAGGCAGGTATCCACCGTAACCACCGCCAGCCACAGGCGACGCAAAATATAGCGCCGCCACGTCCAGATTGCGCGATTGCGGACTGGATTCGTCCGGTCCATACGTCTGTCCGCCCAGTCCATCCAGATCGTTTGTCCGTTGCGAGGCATAACCGCTCAACACCAGCCAGCCTAGCGCCACCTGCGGCGGTTGCGTCGCAAACACATTGGTCTCCTGTTGAAAATACCAGTAAGTCTGGCTCACATAGTTCAATGTCTGGTCGTTGAACACAATATGCGCCGCCGTCAGCACCACCTTGGGCAGCACCGCAACGCCACTTCCGTAGCCCACGTCGGATTGCAACTGGCCGTTGAAGCCGAAAGGATAATCGGCCAGGTCGCTGATGTTCGCCGCCGGCACCGGGAATGGCAACTCCACACCCGACGGCGGCGAATCCGCCAGCAGGTAATTTTCGGACAAGATGGTGGGCAGTCCCGGCAGAACCTGCACCGACAAGTTCGGCGGTTTGGAGTAACCGCCCACCGGCGCAAACTCGATCAAGTAAGTTCCGGCAATTAAATTGGTGCTGTAACCGGACAAATAGAATGGCGTGGTGTCGCCCAGAAACCGCCAGCCCGCGCCGCCGGGCGGATTGGGGCCGAGCGTCACCATGAGAGAGCCGCCACTGTTGGTGTCCACCGTGGTGGCGGTGGGATAACATTGATTGGTGATGTAAGTCGTCATGCCGTTGGTCACGGACACCGTGCCCGCCAATGGAAGAGCCAGAAAACCGGGCACACTGCGAAACTCGACGGTGTAATTGTCCTTTGCCAGATTCGAGACGACTTCACCGCTGTTGTGCCAGGTTTGTTCCCACGGAAAGCGCCATTGCCCGCCGGCTTCTGGCGGAGGCAAGGTCACCATCAGCTTTCCAGTCATGATTGGCGGCGTGTAAGGCACCGCATTGATTGCGGTGAAGGCGGTGAACCCTCCTTTGCGAATCGTGCCGCCACCATCGGCGACGTAGACATTGCCGTTGGTGTCCACCGTAATGCCGTTGGGAATGCCGAACCGCGTGGCATTGCCAGTCCCGTCCACGTTGCCCACGCTTCCAACCAGTCCGCCAATGGTGCTGACCGCCCAACTCGCGCCAAACTGCGTGAGTTTCCGAATCGTGTGGTTGTTTGAGTCCGTCACATAAAGATTGTCCGCGCTGTCCACGGCAATTCCATCGCAAGTGCTAAATTGAGCATTGGTTCCGATGCCATCGGCGCTGCCGCCAAGTGTCACCGGCGCACCGGCAATGGTGCTGACCACCCAATTGGTTCCCACTGGCGTGACCTTGCGAATCAAGGAGGCGAAACTGACCTGATCCACCACGTAGAGATTGGTATTGTTGTCAACCGCCACGGCGACGGGCGCGTTAAATCGCGCCAGATTGTTTGGGCCATCAGTGGTGCCGGAACTTCCAGGCAGTCCGGCAATGGTTGTCACCACCCAGTTGGTCGTTCCCGCCATCGGCTTGAGCTTCCGAATTGTTTCGTTGTGAGTGTCCGCCACATAAAGATTGCCTGCGCTGTCCACGGCAACATCATCTGGAAAGTTAAACCGCGCGCCGTTGTTCGTGCCATCAGTGCTGCCGGTGTTTCCGGCCAGTCCCGCGATTGTGCTCACCACCCCCGCCGGTGTAATCTTGCGAATCGTGAAGTTGACGAAATCCGCCACATAGACATTGCCGTTGTTATCCACTGCGACACCGTGAGGTTCGTCAAACTGCGCGGTGCTGCCCGCTCCATCGGCGCTGCCGGAGTTCGTGACAGACCCGGCCATGTCGCTCACCACTCCTGCCGAAGTGACTTGCCGAATCGTGTCGTTGTTCTGATCCGACACATAAAGATTGCCCGCGCCGTCCACCGCGATTCCGTAAGGGTAGTTAAAACGCGCAACGCTGCCCGCTCCATTGGCGTTGCCTTCCGCTGCCGCTCCGGCGATTGTGCTCACGACTCCCGCCGTGGTGACTTTGCGAATCTCATTGTTGTCAGTATCCGCCACGTAAAGAATGCCCGAGCTGCTCATGCCGATGCCTTGCGGCTCGTAAAACCGCGCGCCGCCGCCGGTGCCGTCGGCATTGCCGGAAAGCGCGGACGGCAGCCCGGCAATGGTCGTCACCACTCCCGCCGAAGTGACTTTGCGAACCGCATTGTTGTTGCCATCCGCAACGTAAAGATTGCCCGCGCCATCCAAAACAACTGCCGCAGGAAAATTAAAACGCGCGGCGGCGCCCGTGGCATCAGTGCTGCCGGAAAAACGCGCCGACCCGACGAACGTGCTCACCATCCAGTTGTTTCCCACCGGTGTGATTTTCCGAATCGCCTCGTCGAGTGAATCCGCCACGTAGAGATTGTCCGCGCCGTCCACCGCAATCCCGGAAGGACCTTCAAATCGCGCGAGGCTGCCCGTGCCGTCGTTGGTGTTCTCGCTTCCAGCCAGACCGGCGATGGTGCTCACCACCCAGTTCGTTCCCACTGGCGCGATTTTCCGAATCGTGTAGTTGTTGTAATCCGCCACATAGAGGTTGCTCGCAGTGTCCACCGCAATCCCGGTGGGACGATAAAATCGCGCGAGACTGCCCGTGCCGTCGTTGGTGCCGGAAATTCCAGCCAGACCGGCGATGGTGCTCACCGTCCAATTGGTTCCCGAAGGCGTGAGTTTGCGAATCGTGTGGTTGCCTAAATCCGCCACATAAAGATTGCCAGCGCCGTCCACCGCCAGTCCCCTCGGAGCAGAAAACCGCGCGTTGCTGCCAGTGCCATCGGCGCTGCCGGAAGTTCCGGCAAAACCGGCGATAGTGCTCACCACTCCCGCTGAAGTGATCTTGCGAATCGTATTGTTTGCGCCATCCGCAATATAGACATTTCCACCATTGTCCACTGTGACGCCGAAGGGATTAAAAAATTCCGCAGCGCCGCCCACGCCGTCGGCGCTGCCGTAGCCGGGGTATCCGGCCAGCGTGGTGAAAGTATAGGCAATGGGAATGGGCGCGCCCGCGACGTTGGTCACGCTGATGTCATCGAGACCGAGGTAACTCGGATCGTCCCGGAATCCAAATTGAAGCACCGTGTTGGCTCCCGTGGAAACAACGGCAAACTGCAGGTTCGTCCACCCGATTGCGCCGATGTTCACCTGATCAAAAATATTGGTTCCGTTCCAAAAAACTTGAAATTCATTTGTTACACGGCCGTCGGGACTATCCAGCCAGAGCGAAAGGAAATTAGTCTGACCGGGCGTCGTGGACAAGGTTTGGGAAATAAAACCCAGCGAACTCACCGGCCCCAGTTGCGCGCCATAAATGCCGGAATGGGCATAGGACGAATTGGTTGCAATCAATGTGGAATTGGTGTTTCCCGACTGGATCCAATCTGAAAAACCGCCGCTTTCAAAGTCGCCATTTTGAACCAGTTGTTGTCCCAACGCTGAACTTGCGGCAATTGCAATCAAAAACGTGAAAAGCGCCGTCAACTGGAACAGTGAACCAACAACAATCTTCAGCCATGCGCCCAGACGTGTTTTTTTCAAGAAAGCTTCAAACCGGGATGCCATATTGATTAAGCGTATTGGAAAACCTCGACGCTCACATACTCTACAATGGGTTGCTGGGAAGGCAAGGGATTAAAAGATTTGAAATCTAAATTAAACCGCAACTTACGGCTGGCTGACGCGGAAGAAGCGTTGGGAGGGGTTGGTGGATGGGAGGGACAAATGGAGGGTGCCGCCGTTGCCGGTGACGTTGGTGGCTGGCAGCCAGTTGGTGGTGGCGAGGTTGTCGTTGTAATAAAGGGTGTAGCTTTGGCCGTTGGC
>DASXED010000037.1:0-13347 GCA_036490295.1 Verrucomicrobiia bacterium
GTTCAACTACAAATGCTTTCTAAATTCACGCGCAATTCAGCATTTGCGATGGCCGTGTTTTTTTCTATAAGCCTGATAATTTTTCTTGCTCTTAATTTCCAATCTGAAGGAGGGCGCTTGGATTCAAGCACAATGGATTCCATAGTGAATGTTTTCGGTGTGCTCTGCTTCTTTGTCGGCTTAATATCCAGTTCGATTGTCGCAGCGCATAGAACGGAATTGAAAACCAATGATAGTAAGCTAATAAATAAATTATTTTTTATCGGCTGCATTATTGCAATCTTTTCTGGCGTGACTTTTTTATCGTATAATTTTTGGCGATTCTTGACTCCATAAAAGCCCTTCGTCATTTCAATAAACCTTCCGCAGATTCGACGGCAGGATTCCCAGTTCGTCGCGGTATTTGGCGACGGTGCGGCGCGCGATGGTGATTCCTTTTTCGCCGAGCATCTTCACGACTTGTTGGTCGGACAACGGCACGGCGGAATCCTCGGCCTTGAACATTTCCACGACCATGTCTTTCACGCTCGCGTTGGAAACTTCGTCGCCGCCGTTGCTGCTCTGCAATCCGGCAGTGAAGAAAAATTTCATCTCGAACATCCCCTGCGGCGTCTGCATGTATTTGCCGGAAACGGCGCGGCTCACCGTGGTTTCGTGGACGCCGACGACCTCGGAGATTTGCGCCATCGTCATCGGTTTCAAATGCGCCACGCCGCGTTCCATGAAATCGCGCTGGCGTTTCACGATCTCCTTGCCGATGTTCAAAATGGTCTGCTGCCGCGCGTGCAAACTTTTGATGAGGAATTTTCCGGCGCGGATTTTCTCGCGGATGTAATCCTTCACTTCGGCGTTGTTTTCGCCGGCGGCCATCAAATCTTTATACACGTTGCTGATCCGCAAATGCGGAATCTGTTCGTCGTTGGTCGTCACGGTGAAATCGTCGCCATTTTTTTGCACGAAGACTTCGGGCAGAATGTATTGGTCGTTGTCCGGCAGAAACGCGCGTCCGGGCCGCGGTTCGAGACGCGCGATTTTTGCGAGTGTCTCCTGCACTTCGTCAACTGTGCGGCTGACTCCGCGCGCGATCTCGGGAATGCGCCGCTTGCCGAGCGCGTCCATGAAATCGCGCACGATGCGGTATTCGAGCGAATCTGTTTTGCCCGCCCGTTCCAATTGCAACATCAAACATTCGCGCAAATCGCGCGCGCCGACGCCGGACGGATCGAACGTCTGGATTGTTTTCAGGACTTCCGAAATTTTTTCGGCGGACAGATTGTTCGCGGCGGAAATTTCCTCGACCGTCGCCTTCAAATAGCCGTAGTCGTCAATGTTGCCAATAATCAGTTCTGCAACTTTGCGCTGCTCGTCGCTCAAATCCGATTCGCGCACCTGCTCCATCAAAAATTCCGCGAGCGACGTTTCCGCCGTGAGTGAGTCGAACATGAACTGCCGTTTTTCCTCGTCCTCGGTGGATTGCCGGATGGGCGCGTTCGTCTGCGCAACATTGTCGCGCCATTCCTGGTCAATTTGCACGAGCTTGTCGAACTCCGCCTGAAAATCGTCGCCGATCACGTCGGAATTTTTTTCGGAATCGGAACTGGCCGGCAAATCATCCGCGCGCTCGGTTGGGTCGGGCGTTGCAATCGTGTCACTCGTGTCGCCGACATCGCCCGCGATTTTTTCCGGCAGTTCAAGTTCCGGCGCGTCAACTTCCTCAAGCACGGGATTTTGTTCGAGTTCCGCCTCGATGAGCGCCTTGAGTTCGAGCGTCGGCGCCTGAAGCAGCGCGAGCGACTGCTGCAATTGCGGCGCGAGCACCATGGATTGCGACAGCCGCTGTGAAAGTTGTAAGCCAATTGCCATTTGTTTTTTTAATTTAGCAAACTGGCACGACTTTCGCTACAGACATTTTCAAAATCAAACGGATTATGCCTTTGACAAACGCCGGCGCGGTTTCGGAAAAATGAAAAACTGGATTTTGCCGCCCGTTCGTTGCATCTTGAAATCATGAAATTGATTCTTTCGACGCACAACCTGACTTTGACCAAGGCCATTGAAGATCACGTCATCAAGCGCATCCAAAAGCTCGACCACTTCGACCCCAAGGCCATTGACGCCCGCGTCACGCTCGAACACGACCACACGCGCGTGCCGGAAAAACAATTCAGTTGCTCCATGCGGCTGGAGATTCGCGGCCCGGATTTGTTCGCCGAGGACCGCGAAAGCGATTTGTATGCGGCGATTGACCGCGTGACAAAAAAAATCGAGCAGCAAATCCACAAACGCCACAACAAGTTCAAGGCGCACAAGCACAAGGACGCGGCGAAATTGAAAAACGCCAAGCGCGAAGCCGGAGTTTGAAAAGTGATTCTTCGCGCGCGGACAATCCTGCCCATTTCGCAGCCGCCGATTGAAAACGGCGCAATCGTAATTTTTGGAAATAAAATCGTCGCCGTCGGCGAATGGAAAAATTTATCGGTGGGGCGAGCGTCCTCGCGAGCCGAAGAAATAATTGATTTGGGCGAAACCATCTTGCTGCCCGGACTCGTCAACGCCCATTGCCATCTCGATTACACCGACATGGCCGGGCAATTGCCGCCGCCCAAAACTTTCACCGACTGGATTCCGCAAATCCTCGCCGCAAAATCCGCGTGGACTTATTCCGATTACGCCCGTTCCTGGATCAACGGCGCAAAAATGCTTTTGCAAACCGGCACAACCACCGTCGCCGACATCGAAGCCGTTCCCGATTTGCTGCCGGAAGCATGGAACGCGACGCCACTGCGCGTTTTTTCCTTCTTGGAAATGACCGGCATCCGCTCGCAACGCAACGCGAAGGAAATCTTGCGCGAGGCCGTCGAAAAATTGGATTCACTTTCGCACAAAAATTGCCGCGCCTCGCTTTCGCCGCACGCGCCCTACTCCACTTCGCCGGAATTGCTGAAACTCGCCGCTGAATTTGCGCGCACCAAAAAACTCCGAGTCACGACGCACATCGCCGAATCGGCGGACGAATTTGAAATGTTCACGCACGCGCGCGGAAAAATGTTCGACTGGCTAAAGCGAAGCGGACGCGATAATTCTGATTGCGGCCTCGGCTCGCCAATTCAGCATTTGGAACGTGCCGGACTGCTTGGCGAAAATTTTATGGCTGTCCACGCAAATTATCTCGATGAAAAAGATTTTGATTTGCTCGCCAAACAAAACGTCAGCGTCGTTCATTGTCCGCACAGCCATGATTATTTCCGGCATGAAAAGTTTCCGCTCAAAAAACTGTTGAAGGCAAAAATCAACATCTGCCTCGGCACGGACAGCCTTTCGACCGCCCGCAAATCCGGCAAACAAAAACCCCAACTCAATCTGTTCGCCGAAATGCGCGCGCTTGCCGCCAGCGAAAAAACAATTCCGCCCGAACAAATTTTACAAATGGCGACCATCAACGGCGCGCGTTCGCTCGGAATGACCGGGCAAATCGGCGAACTTTCTGATAATGCCTTCGCCGATTTGATCGCGATTCCTTTTGACGGAAAAAGTGCGGACATTTACGAAGCCGTGCTGCATCATGCGTCAACCGTTTCCGCCAGCATGATTGACGGACAATGGGCAATCGCACCGTGAAAAGTTTTGAATTGGAATTGCAACAGCGGCTCGACGCGCTGCGCGGACAGAATTTATTCCGCGAATTGCGCCGCGTGGATTCGCCGCAATCGCCGCGCATCAAAATCGGTGGCAAAACTTTTCTTAATTTTTCATCAAACGATTATCTCGGCCTTGCCAACGATCCAATTTTGAAGGAAGCGGCGATCAAAGCCGTTGAAAAATTCGGCGCGGGCGCGGGCGCGTCGCGATTGATTTGCGGCTCGCTCACGCCGTTTCATGAACTTGAGGAAACGCTCGCCGATTTCAAAAAAACCGAGGCTGCGCTGACGTTTTCCAGCGGTTACGCCGCTGCGCTCGGAACTATCACCGCGCTGCTCGGCAAGGATGACATTATTATTTTAGACAAACTCATCCACGCTTCCATCATTGACGCCGCGAAACTTTCTGGCGCAAAGCTGCGTGTCTTCAATCACAACGATTTGAACAATTTGGAGAAAATTTTAAAATGGGCAAAAGAAGTCCGAAGTCCGAAGTCCGAAGTCCGAAGCCGCACACTTGTTGTAACAGAAAGTGTTTTCTCAATGGATGGCGACCGCACGCCGCTCCGTGAAATTGTCGGGTTGAAAAATAAACATGGCTCATGGCTCATGGTTGACGAGGCGCACGCGACCGGGCTTTACGGAAAAAACCGCCGCGGCCTCGCGGAAGAACTTGGCATAAGTGACCAAATTGAAATCCAAATGGGCACGCTCGGCAAGGCGCTCGGCTCAAGCGGCGGCTTCATTTGCGGCTCGCGCAGATTGATTGATCTTCTCGTCAACCGCGCGCGCAGTTTCATTTTTTCGACTGCGCCAGTTCCAGCAACCGCAGCCGCAGCGACGGCGGCGATTCAATTTGTCCAATCCAAACCCGGCGAAATGCGCCGCAATTCGCTTTGGCAGCGCGTCAAGCAATTCAATTCAAAATTCAAAATTCAAAATTCAAGATTTCAGAGTGCTATCGTTCCAATTTTGATTGGCGATGAAACCAAAGCCGTCGAAGCCGCAACTAAATTGCGCGAGCAAAATATTTTCGTCCCGGCAATCCGTTACCCAACCGTCGCGCGCGGCGCGGCGCGGTTGCGCGTGACGCTGACCACCGCACACACGGCTGAAGACGTTTCGCACTTGCTCGCCGCATTGGCCGGTTTGAAATGAACAAGCTCGCGCAACTCGACCGCAAATTCGTCTGGCATCCGTTCACGCAGATGCGCGATTGGCTTGCGCGCGAGCCGATTGTCATCGCGTCCGGCAAAGGCGCGGTGTTGCACGACGTGAAAGGCCGCGAATTTCTCGACGCCAATTCTTCGATCTGGACAAACCTGCACGGACACAATCATCCGAAAATCAACGCGGCGATTTCGCGGCAACTGGAAAAAATTTCCCACAGTTCCTCACTTGGATTTGCAAATGAACCTGCTTCACTTTTGGCGGAACGATTGGTGAAAGCCGCCAACCCAAAATCCAAAACTCAAAACCCAAAACTGGCGAAGGTCTTTTTTTCCGACGACGGCTCGACCGCGCTTGAAGTCGCGCTGAAACTCGCCTGCGAATTTTCACGACGAACAAAAAAAACCCAAAAACCGAAATTTCTTTCGCTCAATGGCGCGTATCACGGCGACACCGTCGGCGCGGTTTCGCTCGGCCATATTGATTTATTTCACAAGAGTTTTTCCGGCCTGCTGTTCAAAACGGACAAAGTCATGTCGCCATATTGCTATCGCTGTCCGTTCAATCGTGCCAGACCGGAGCGCGCCGACGCGCGCGAATATCGAAAGTGCAATTGGGAATGCGTCGGACTGGTCGAGAAAAAATTCGCGGCGCAAAAACGAAAGGGAAATTCCTACGCGGCGTTTGTATTCGAGCCATTGATGCAAGGCGCGGCAGGAATGATTCCGCAGCCAGAAACATGGTTGAAGCAAGTTTCAGAAATTGCACGCGCGAATGGCGCATTGCTGATTGCGGACGAAGTGATGACGGGATTTGGGCGAACCGGCAAAACATTCGCGTGCCAGCATGAAAATGTCCATCCGGATTTTCTCTGTCTTGCAAAAGGAATGACCGGCGGTTATCTGCCAATGGCGGCGACGCTGACGACACAGAAAATTTTTGATGCGTTCCTCGGCGAATATGAGGAGTTCAAAACTTTTTTTCACGGACACAGCTACACCGGAAACCAACTCGGCGCGGCGGCTTCGCTGGTGAGTCTGGAAATTTTAGAAAGTAAAAAATCAATTCATGCGCGGCAAAATCTGGAAAAAAATTTGCGCGAGGAATTGCAATCCCTTTGGCAATTGCCAAATGTCGGCGACGTGCGGCAAGTCGGATTGATTGTGGGAATTGAACTTGTCAAAAACTGGCGGACGCGCGAGCCGTTTGATTTGCGCGAGCGCGCGGGCATCCGCGTTTGCGAGGCGATGGCGAAACGCGGCGTGCTGACGCGGCCAATTGGAAATGTGATTGTCTTGATGCCGCCGTTTTGCACGACGCGGGCGCAGGTGCAAAAAATGGTCGCTGCGCTGCGCGAGGCAATTGCGGAAATTTTCTAAATCATCCCGCCAAAATTATTTCTCGCCGAGCAGTTCCTTGATTTTTGGCTCGGTGGCGTTGGCCCAGATTTTGTAACCGGCTTCGTTAGGATGCAAATAGTCGGGCATGATGGACTTGGAAATCGTGCCGTCGCTTTCAATCAACTGCGGACCTAAATCCATGTAGAAAATGTTTTTGCCGTCGTCCAGTTTTGCGAGCGCCTCGTTGACTTGCAGGATTTTTCCGCGTTGCGCGCTGAATGTGTGGCCGCGCGGGAAAATGCCGAGCAAAATGATTTTCGTGTCCGGCTGGCGCGTGCGGATTTGCTGGACGATGGCGGTCACGCCTTCGAGGATTTCAGCCTCGGTGTTGTCGCGGTTGTTGGAATTGTTCGTGCCGATCATCACGATGGCGACCTTGGCCTTGATGCCGTCGAGCTGTCCCTGTTCAAAACGCCAGAGGACGTGCTGCGTGCGGTCGCCGCTGACGCCCATGTTGATGACCTTGCGCCCGCCGTAAAATTCCTGCCACACATTTTTGCCCGCGCCTTCCCAGCCTTGCATGATGGAATCGCCGATGAATTCGATGTCGTAATCGCCGGGCGCGTCCTTGGCGCGTTCGAGCACTTGCGCCTGGCGGTTGGTGGCATAATCGATGCGCGGCATGGGAACAATCGCCGTGTTTGTGTGGATCAGCGGCGCAGCGGCGGGCGCATTGGTCTGGGCGGCGGCGGAAAATTGCAGCAACAAAGCTGTGGCAAGCGCGAAAATTATGGCGGATGATTTCATGTTGAAATTGTTTGCAGTTATTTTTTCACCGCGCCGAGCGGTCGTCATGCCGAAACCGAGCAGGCCGAGCGGCGCGGGATTGGCGGTGGTGTCTTTGATTTGCGTGGTGGAATCAGTCATAGACGGATTTTGGTTGTTGGTTGTTGCGGGTTCGTGCGCGATAAATACATTTTCCAAACAACCGGGTCAAGCGCGGCAAATTCAACCCTTCATTTTGTCGCGCCGTAGCCCTGCGAAGGCGGATGCGGTGTTTGCAGGTTCCATATTTTTGCTCCCGCCAGACATAAATTGTTCTTGGCAAAAGGGAAAGACTGAAATACAGTCAAAATCATGAAAAAATAGCGCCGCACAAGTGCGGCCTAATCACTGTTAGGCGACAACTTGCACGCTAGATTTTCGTTCCCGACAATTTCAACAGCCGTTCAAATTGCGCCGCCGTCACCGGCGACACGGACAGGCGCGATTGTTTTGCCATCGTCATTTCCTTGAGAATTTTGTCGGCCTTGATTTGCGCGAGCGTGACGGGCTTGGCCAAAGATTTTTCCGCCGCAAGGTCAACGCAAGACCAGTCGCCATCGTCCGCCGTCGCATCTGGATAAAATTCCCTTTTCACGCGCGCGAGGCCGACGACGGATTTTTCCTCGCCGCTGTGGTAAAAGAAAACCAGGTCGCCCTTTTTCATCGCGCGGAGATTGAGCCGCGCCGCGAAGTTGCGCACGCCGGTCCACGCGGTTTTGCCGTCTTTCTGGAATTGGGACCACGGATAAGTTTCGGGTTCGGATTTGACGAGCCAGTAATTCATGCGGGAAATTTAACCACCAAGGCACAAAGTCACCAAGAAAACTTTGTGTCTTGGCGGCTTGGTGGTTATTTTCTGTCCGTGGATTTCATACAAAACTTGGAAACAATCCGGCGGCGCATCAAGGCCGCGTGCGACCGCGTTGGGCGCGAGCCAAATTCCGTCACGCTGCTCGCCGTCACAAAAGGCCAGCCGCCGGAGGCCGTGCAACTGGCGGCGGACTGCGGGCTGGTTTTTTTCGGCGAAAATAAAATCCAGGAGGCGAAGGCGAAGATTCCATTGTCTCCGGGCAAATTGCGCTGGCATTTCATCGGGCATTTGCAGTCGAACAAAGCGCGCGACGCTGTGGAACTTTTTGAAATGATCCAGAGCGTGGACAGTTTGAGTATCGCGCAGGAAATTTCCAAGCGCTGCGAACAGGCGGCGAAGCGGATGCCAATTTTGCTGGAAGTGAACCTCGCGGGCGAGGCGAGCAAGTCCGGTTACAGGCCGGAAAAATTGCTGGGCGAACTGAAGGAGATAAATTTTTTGCAGCGGCTGGAAGTTCGCGGCCTGATGACCGTGCCGCCGTGGTCGCCGGAAGCGGAAAGTTCGCGCGCGCATTTCCAGCGGCTGCGCGAACTCAAATCGAAGTGCGAGCAGATCATCAGCGCGCCGCTGCCGCATTTGAGCATGGGCATGAGCGGCGACTTTGAAGTGGCGATCGAGGAAGGCGCGACGATCGTGCGGATCGGGACGGCGCTGTTCGGCCAAAGAAAAAAAAACACCAAGGCGCAAAGACACCAAGATTTTGAAATTTCCTGATCTTTGCGACTTGGTGTCTTGGTGGTTAAATTAAATTTGCATTTCAATTTCGACCCGGATTTTTTAGGATTGAGAACCGTGACCATTGAAACTTTCAAACGTGAGATCGCCGCAGCCGTAAAAAATTACGACAAATATGTCATCTGCATTGACAAGACGCCGGAGGATTTCGAGGCGTCGCTGGCGTCGCTGATGGCGAAGGCGATCAAGGCTTACGAAAGCCGAGGCGAAGGTTTGCGCCACGGCATCGCGCTGGACAAGGAAGTGACGGTCATCTTGAGCCAGACCGACGAAGCGCGCCCGATGTGCGGGATTTATTTCAACCTCCATTCGCCCTACCAGAGAAACGCGCCGCCAAAAACGGTGAAGGAATTAAAAGTTAAAAATTAAAAAAGCCCGGCGAAAGGCTTTTTCATTTTTGATTTTTCATTGATCCCGCACTTCGTCGCCGACTTGCGTGTCGCCCGCGATGAGATCGGCCACGATGTCATTGTTGCTCTGCGGCCCGGTGATTTTGACCTTGCCAACCTTCAATCCCGCGCGATAAAGGAAGAGCGTTTGATCCATCTTCGGCATTTGTCCGACCGGAAAACTCAACACGACGAAGCGCCCGACGGAATTATACGAAACCACTTTGGCGACAAGTGAATTGTCCGGCGTGACAATCGGTTCTATCACAGGCGCGATGGCGGCCTGTGGAACGGGCCGCGTTTTCGGAGCGGGTTTTCCTGAAGCGCAACCAGCGGCCAGCAACCCGATCATCAGCGTCAACGGCAGGAACAATTTCATGGCGACAGTTAAGCGCGGCGCGGCAGGAAGGTCAATTATGATTCCGAGGCCTCGGCGAAACGCTTGATTCGTCGTAACGGCATCTCGGCAGAGTGCCGCATTCTTCAGAAAATGAATTGTCCGGCTTTCTGCCGAAAGCCGCTACGCCAGTTTTGCAGAGGTCTCATTCCGTGATGATTGTGTCGCCGTGTTCGTAGGCGGGCGCGCAGCAACAAAGCAGGCGCAGTGTTTCATCGCCCGTGTTCCAGAGCTTGTGCCTTTTGCCGGGCGGAATTGCGACGGCGTCCCCTGCCCTGACTTCGCGCGTCTCGGCTTCGATGCGGATTTTTCCCGCGCCGTGCGTGATGTAATAAATCTCCTCGGCGCGCGGATGAAAATGTTCCTGCGTGCTGGCGCCCACGGGCAAACGCGCCTCGGCGAGACTTTGGTTGCGGATGGCGGAGTTGCGATGCGCGAGCAGTTCGCGGATTTCCGAGCCGTCTTTGGTGATGAACGGCGGAACTTCATTTAGATTTTTGATGTCCATGAATTTTTTACGTTAAAAAGTTTCGGGCTGCCTCAAGATTTTCGACCAGTCGGCCTGTCCCAAAAACACGCCGGCGACGATCAGCGCCATCGCCGCGCAAAACGTGTGCGTGATCGGTTCGCCCAAAGTAAAGTGCGCCCACGCGGTCGTCGTCAGCGGGATGAAATTGTTGAACAGCATGACGCGGCTCGTGCGCCAGTGGCGGAGCGCGCTGTTCCAAAGCGCGTAAGGCACGACGCCGCCGAACAAAATGCAGAACGTCTGCACCAGCAAATGCCGCGAGTCCGGCGCGAAGCCATGCGCGGCAATTTCCAGCAGGCCGAACGGCATCAACCAGACACCGGACATCCACATCGCGCCGGCGGCGATTTCGAGGCCGGGAATTTTTGCGGAGAGAAAACGGCTTTGATGGTTGTAATTCGCCCATGTGATGCTCGCCGCCAGCCCGCACAATTCGCCGAGCAAATTGGTTTGCTTCCCCGCTTTCAACACGGGCCAAAACAAAACCAACACGCCCGCCATCGCCAGCAGCGCCGCGCCGTAGCGCCGCGCGCTTGCCCAGTTTCTTTTTGGCCGTTCTTCCCAGAGCAAAGCCCAGACCGGCGACGCGCCGAGATACAGCGCGACGTGCGAGGCCGCCGTCAACCGCAGCGCCCAGGCAAACGCGACGATGTAAACCGCGAGGCTCAAGCCGCCGCGAAACCAAAGCTGCCGGCGGGATTCCCGCGAAAGCGGTTTGGATTCGCCGAGCCAGTTGGTGAGACGCAAAATGGCGAGCAGAAAAAATCCGGCGACAAGAAAGCGCGTCGCGCCCGTCCAGATCGGCGGCCATGTCGCCACGAGCCATTTCGTTCCGACATTATTTCCGCCCCACAGAATCACGGTGAGCAGCAGGCTTCCGGCGATGAGGGCGTTGTTCGTTTGCTTCGGCACGCGGCGAAATTAAGCCAAAGCGGAAAAGTTGCGAATGAAATTCCATGACGCAGTTGCCAATGTTCCGTCTTTCGCTGGTGCAACCGAAGTTGATTTGGTGGAAATCCTCATATTAAGAGCGCAAGCCGCCGTTAAAAAATCGCAAGCGAACGGGAGCGGACAAAAAAACTTTCTGCCAGCATCACGGCATGAAGAGAAATGCGAAACGCGGATTTACGTTGATCGAATTGCTCGTGGTCATCGCCATCATCGCCATTTTGGCGGCAATGCTTTTGCCTGCGCTGGCGAAGGCCAAGGAACGGGCCAATCGCACTGTTTGTCTCAGCAACCTCAAGCAGTGGGGTCTCGCGCTCGATATGTATTTGGATGACAACAATCAAATCTTTCCCGATTTCAGCATCGCCAATAACATCGCTGCTAGCGTTGGCGCCCGCAGCGATTACGATCAGGACAATATCCTTTGGAGTGACCTAACCTTTTTCGCTACCAAAGGCGTTGGAAACAGCGCCTGGTTCAACGTCCTGCCGCCGTATGTCTCGCAAAAGGCGCTTTGGCAATATGCGGCCAATCCCGCCAATTTCGTGGATGGCCGCAGCATTTTCAATTGTTCCACCGCCATTTTTCTTGCCGCAGACAATGTGGATCCGTTGAATCGCGTGGCCTTCAGTTATGGCATCAATTTCAAAGGCACCAACGGACTGGTTCCCGCCAGTTCACCCTTCAAGGCCACGGCGGTGTTGCATCCCTCGGCATTCGTCTTTTTTTCAGACGTGCGGGCCAACTCCGGTGAAACTCCCTTTTACGGCGCAAATCCCCTCAACGATCTGGGTGCGCCGCGCGGATCGCTCAACCATCTCTCCTCGCGCCACGCCGCCGGCGCGAACCTCACCTTTCTCGATGGCCACTCCGCCTATTACAAATACTCCTACATGGCCTACCCGAAAGGCACAAAGATCGGCGATCCCGGCGACCCCGACATCAATTGGTCATACGACGGCACGCCTTCGCAATAATTGCTCCACGGAAAAGAAGAATCATCCGCCGCGCGCTTAAAAAGACGGCACGCGTTGCCGAAGACCGCCTGGCTTTTGTAATTCTTGCCATTTGCCCTTCGTCCGGCATGATGAAAAGTATTTATGAAAATGCGCTTTCGTTATTTGCTGCCATGTCTTTGCGTCATCGCATTGGCGGTTTTCTTTGACGCGGAAAGATTTCGCGCCGTTGCCCCGCGCAACCGGATTTTGATTCTCGTTTCGCTCGACGGCTTCCGCTGGGATTATCTGCAAAAATTCAAGGCGCAGACGCCGCATCTCAACCAGCTTGCCGCCGAAGGCGTTCATGTGCAGCGATTGATCCCGGTTTTTCCGTCGCTCACCTTTCCAAATCATTACACGATTGCCACCGGACTTTGGCCGGAACATCACGGCATCATCAACAACCGGATGTATGACCCGAATTTCAAAACCAATTTCTATATTTTCGACAATCCCGGCCCGACGGATGGCCGCTGGTGGGGCGGCGAACCGATTTGGGTGACAGCCATCAAGCAAGGCCGCGTGGCCGATTGTATGTTCTGGCCGGGGTCGGGCGCGGAGATTGACGGCGTGCGCCCGACGGAATGGAAACCGTTTGACGCAAAAATTCCGCCTGACGAAGTCGTTGACACTGGGCTGGCCTGGCTGGCGCAAACGAATCAGCGTCCAAGTCTCGTGACGTTGTATTTCCACGAAGTGGACACGGAATCGCATCATCACGGCGTGGAATCGTCGCAGGTCGCGCAAGCCGTCCCGCAAATGGACGAGGCGGTTGGCCGCTTGATGGACGGCCTGCACCGGCTGCAATTAGACGACATCGCCAACGTCATCATCGTTTCCGATCACGGCATGACGGACTTGAGCACGAACCGCGTCATCGCCTTGAGCGATTACGTGGATTTGAGCGCCGTGCAGGTGGACACTTGGGGCGCAGTCGCGGGCTTGCGTCCGCTCGACGGCAATGTGGACGCGCTTTACAATCAATTCGCCGGCAAGGAAAATCATTTCAAAGTCTATCGCCACGAAAATATGCCCACGCGTTTTCATTACACCGACAACCCGCGCATCCCGCCCGTCGTTCTTGTCGCGGACGAGGGCTGGTATATTAACAAGCGTCCGGTTGACCCGACAAAAACTTTTGAAAGCGCCACGCACGGTTTCGATCCCGAATTGGAATCCATGGGTGCAACTTTCATTGCCTATGGTCCGGCGTTCCGGCATGGCGTTACGCTGCCTCCGACGCCAAACGTGGACATCTACAATCTCCTTTGCGCCACGCTCGGCCTCATACCCGCGCCCAACGACGGCGACGACAGCCTTGTGCGGGAAGTGTTGGCAAACTGAAAAAAGCTTACGGTTGGGAGATGCGGAAGAAGCGTTGGGAGGGGTTGGTGGATGGGAGGGACAAATGGAGGGTGCCGCCGTTGCCGGTGACGTTGGTGGCTGGCAGCCAGTTGGTGGTGGCGAGGTTGTCGTTGTAATAAAGGGTGTAGCTTTGGCCGTTGGC
>DASXED010000040.1:0-4947 GCA_036490295.1 Verrucomicrobiia bacterium
AATCTCAAAGAAGATTATGTCATCATCCAAGGCCGCACGGTGAACGATGAAAAATTACTTTACGATTTGCGCTCGCAAAAAATCGAGGAATCAGAAATCAAAATTCCGCGCTCTCAAATCAAGGACATGGACAATTACGGCCCGTGGCACAACACCTATATGGCGCTGGATTTCACCATGACCGGCCTTCACCTGCTGCACGTTATCGCAGGCAGTGTTGTCATCGGCTATTTGTGGTTGTTCGGACGCAAAATGTGGAAGACCAATCCGGAGCAATTCACCAATCGCGTCGAAGTGTCCGGCCTGTTCTGGCACTTCGTTGACCTGGTCTGGATTTTCCTGTTCCCGGTATTATATTTGACCTAGAAATTTTTTATGAGCGATCCGCACGAAACTAAAACGACGACGGCTCAACCGCCGTTGCATGACGGGCATCCGGTGGATTTTAACGCCTACCTGCGCCGCTGCGGATTCATTTTTGTCGGCATCCTTTGCGCCATCGGCTTGATGCTTTGGATTTCGTATTTGCCGGGCCACACATGGGCGTTGAAATCCGCATTGATTTTGCTGGTCGCCTGCGCCAACGCCTTCGTCGTCGCCGGATTTCTCATGCACTTGATCTCGGAAAAGAAAATGATTTACACGCTCCTTGCGTTCACCGTTTTCTTTTTTGCCGGATTGATGGGACTGACGCTTTACGCCATGCAGGATTTCCCGACCGGCACGCAAATGCACTGAATATGTCGCTCAAAGCCTTTCATTTGATTTTTGTGACGCTGCTGGCTTCGCTGTCCTTCGGCTGCGCGGCGTGGGGGTTCGCCGGCGGCAGGCCGGTTTTCGGCGCAATTGGAATCATCGCCGGAATCCTCGTCATCATCTACGGAATTTATTTTTTGAAGAAATTGAAAAAAATCAGCTACCTATGAAATTGAAATCATCCGGGAAAATTTTGAAGGCAGTTTTTCTCGCGCCCGCGCTGGCCGCGTTTGCGCCGCCGCAACTGTTCGCTTGCGCGGCGTGCTATGGCCGTTCCGATTCGCCGCTGGCCTACGGCATCAACTGGGGAATTTTCACGCTGATGGGCGTCATTCTCAGCGTGCTGACGTGCATTGCGGTTTTCTTTGTCCACATCGTCCGCAAAGAAGAGTTGGCGAACAGCGACGCGGCGCCGGAAAATCCGTCTGAAGAATGAAAGAGTTGACCTTCAAACTGCTCGGAATGCCGCCGCTGGCCTCGTCCAACGGGCAGGACGTTGACGACCTCATCATTTACGTCCACTGGCTGATGCTCGCGCTGTTCATCGGCTGGATCATTTATTTTTTTTACGCGCTCCATCGTTTTCGAGGCTCGCGCAATCCAAAGGCCGATTACGTCGGCGTCAAGAACCACGCCTCAACCTACGTTGAACTCACGGTCGCGGGCATCGAGGCCGTGCTGCTGATTTTCATCGCCGTGCCGCTGTGGGCCAAGGCCGTGGACAAATTTCCGCCCGCCGACAAATCCACCGTCATTCAAGTCGTCGCGCAGCAATTCGCGTGGAACGTCCGTTACGCCGGGCCGGACGGAAAATTCGGCGCGCAGGACATGAAATTCGTCACCTCGACCAACGTCTTCGGCGTTGACCCGTCCGACCCGAACGGCAAGGACGACATCCAGACGCTCAACGACATTCACGTTCCCATCGGCAAACCCGTCATCATTTATTTGAGTTCCAAGGACGTGATTCATTCGCTCAAAATCATCGCCATGCGCGTTTGTCAGGACGCGATTCCCGGCCTGCGGATTCCCTGCTGGTTCACGCCCACGACAACCGGCCGCTACCAGATCAACTGCGCGCAACTGTGCGGCTACGGCCACGCCTCGATGAGCGGCGGATTTCTCACCGTTGAAAGCCAGGCGGACTTTGACAATTGGCTCAAGTCGAAAAGCCCGCCGCCGGCATTGCCGGCGGGAAAAAATCCCTTTGAATAAACCGGGCGCGCCGCCGCGTCCACAACCGAGCGTCACATGGCCGAAACTCCCCGACAACTGCCGCAGACGTTCTGGATCGGGATGGGTTTGCTCCTCGGCTTTCTCGCCCTGGCCTATTTGCTTTCGCTGGTGGAATTAAAACAAAAGCGCGCGCTGCCCGTGCTCGGCCAAATCGCCGATTTCACGCTGACCAATCAGGACGGCAAAATCACCACGCTCGCCGACCTGACCAACCGCGTCTGGGTTGCCGACATCATCTTCACGCGCTGCGCCGGCCCGTGTCCGCGCATGACGGCGCAAATGAAATCCATTCAGGACGCGCTGCCAAAAACCAGCGGGGCAAAACTCGTCACGCTCACGACCGATCCCGATTACGATTCGCCCGCTGTTTTGAAAAAATATGGCGAACGCTTCGGCGCGGATTTCAACCGCTGGACATTTTTGACCGGGATAAAAACTGAAATTGCGGGACTCGCCAGCGGCAGTTTGAAATTGAGCGCCGTCCCCGTGAAACTCGAAGATCAGAAAAGCGTCGCCGACCTTTTCATCCACACCACGATTTTTGTCGTCGTGGACAAGCGTGCGCAACTGCGCGGCATTTTTGAAACCGGCGGCGAAGACGTGGACTGGACAAATGCCGTCGAACCGAAACTGCTCGCCACCGTCCGCCAACTCGAACGCGAGCCGTGAGCATCCACGATCTGCCCGCCGTCAACGCCTCGCTCAACGGCTTGAGCGCGATTTTTCTGACCGCCGGATTTATTTTCATCCGCCGCAAAAATAAAATCGCGCACCGCAACTGCATGATTTCCGCATTCGTCACTTCGATTGTTTTTTTGGGCTGTTACCTCACATACCACGGCTATCTCGCAATTGTTTTGCATCAAGGCCCTACGCGATTTCTAAATCCGCTTTGGTTTCGCCCGATTTATCTGACGATTCTTTTGACTCACACAATCCTCGCCATCGTCATCGTGCCGCTGATTTTGATCACGCTCTGGCGCGCAAAAAAAGAGCGCTTTGATCTTCACAAAAAAATCGCGCGCTGGACGTGGCCGTTGTGGATGTATGTTTCCGTGACCGGCGTGATCGTTTATCTTTTGCTCTACCGGATTTTTCCGCAGCATTGAGTTGACGACGTAATTTGTCAGACGTAATTTCCGCTCATGCTTTGCGAAATTGAATACAAACAAGAGTTGGCGGAAGGGGCTGGAACCGATGCCCATTCTGACAATCATGGTAACGGCTTTCGCGTTCGCATAATTGCTGGTCGCGCTGACCGCATTCAGCAATTCTTGAAAAAACAAAATGACGTGGTTGGGATAAAGATTTTCGACCACAAAAACAAGCAGGCTTGAAACGACGTTCACCAATAACTGTTACCGCCAACGTCACGATTCACGAAAGCCAGTTCCCTGAAAACGTCCGGCGCGATTTGCTCGCATCGCTTCGCACGCGAAAAATCAATCACAAATTCCACTACGACAGCGTCAAGCAGGCGCAAAAATGGCTCGCGCTGCACCAAATCTATTCGCCCGCGCGCAACGACGAAAATGTCCGCGCGATCTATGAACAAAGTTTTGAAGCCGCCGCCGCAAAACTAAAATCAAAAAGCGTCCATGTCATCGGCCTCGGCTGCGGCGGCGGGCAAAAAGACACGCGATTGCTGAAATTATTGAAATCGCGCGGCAAGGAAATTTTTTACACGCCGTGTGATGTCAGCACCGCGATGGTTCTGGTCGCGCGCCAGACCGCGCTCGCCGTTTTGCCGGAAGAAAATTGTTTTCCATTCGTCTGCGATTTGGCAACGACGAACGACTCGCAACAATTTCTTGCCTCTCGTCACCCGTCACTCGTCACTTTTTTCGGCATGATTCCAAACTTCGAGCCGCAGGAAATTCTGCCGAAGCTCGCGGCGCTGGTTCGCCAGAAAGATTTTCTGCTATTAAGCGCCAATCTTGCGCCGGGGAAAAACTACGCCGCCGGAATGAAAAAAATCCTGCCGCAATATGATAATTTGCCGACGCGCGACTGGTTGATGACTTTTCTGCTCGACCTCGGCGTTGAAAAGAATGATGGAAAATTGAAATTCACAATTGAGGCTGGAGGTTCTGGTTTGAAACGAATCGTCGCGCGATTCCATTTCATCCGTGCGCGCCGGATTGAAATCGAATCCGAACGATTTGAGTTTGGCGGCGGCGACTTAATTCAACTTTTCTTTTCGTATCGCTACACGCCGGAGCGCGTCCGCAAAATTCTTGCCGCCTGCAAACTGCAAATTTGCGAACAGTGGATTGCAAAATCAGAAGAGGAAGGCGTTTTTCTTTGCCGTCATATTTCGTAGCAGCCGAGGTGACGAGGCTCATTTATTTTTTATTTAATCAGAGCCTCCTCACGTCGGCTGCTACGCGGACAAATTAAAAACTTTCATCGTTTCCAGCACGGCCTTGATGCGCGGGACTTCATGGGTCCGGAATAAATCCGTTTTGCCCAACGCGGCCAGCACGGCGAAAAACGGCTCGGCGCAACGGACTTCCTCGCCGAAATACTCAAAGGCGTGGGGCAGGGCGTGACAGATCGGGAAACCGAGCGCGCGCAGGCGGAATGTGTTCAGAAAAATATTCATTTGATGCCGCACACGGACGGCGCTGTCCTGCAGGTTTCGATAATAAAACCCGAGCCCTGGGTCGAGAATGATTTTTTCCACCCCGTTGCGCTGCGCGATTTCAATCTGCCGCGCAAAATAATCGCGCATCAGCCCGATCGGATCGGCGCTGAAATCGAAGTCCCCGACTTCACGCACATTTTTCCCCTGCACATAACAAATGATGACGGCCGCGTCGTGGGCGGCAACCACGCTGAACATTTCATCGCTCCGGTCCGCGCCGGTAAGGTTCAAAACATTCGCGCCGGCGTCGAAACAGGCGCGCGTGACCGCGGGTTGATACGTCTCCACGGACACGAGAATCTCCGCCG
>DASXED010000055.1:0-18233 GCA_036490295.1 Verrucomicrobiia bacterium
GGTTATCGCCAGGAACCGAAAGTGAAACCGAATTCCAACGTCGAAACCTACGTCGCACTGAAACTGTTCATTGATAATTGGCGTTGGAGCGGCGTGCCGTTTTATTTGCGCACGGGAAAAAATCTGCCGCAAAGCGCGAGCGAAGTGCGGATTCAATTTCGCCGCACGCCGAATGTTTTGTTCGCCGCGCAATGCGGGCCGAAATTGGACGCTAATGCGCTCACGTTGCGCTTGCAGCCGAACGAAGGAATCTCGCTGCATTTCAACGGCAAAGTCCCCGGCATGAGCCTCGCCGTGCGGCCCGTGCGGATGCACTTCAGTTACAACGCCGAGTTTGGTGCCTACACGCCCGAAGCTTACGAACGCCTGCTGCTCGAAGCCTTCGCCGGCGACGCGACGCTCTTCATCCGCCGCGATGAAGTGGAGACCGCGTGGGGCATCGTGGATTCCATCCGCGCGGGCTGGCAAAACAAACCGCTGACGAACCGCGAATTTTACGCCGCCGGAACGTGGGGACCGATTGCCGCCGACGATCTGCTCGCGCAAAGCGGCCACGAATGGCACGAGCCGCAGGTGATAAAATAAATTTCAGTTGGCAATCAAAAAATTTTCACATGCGCTTTCAAATTTTAATCTATGACGGATTTGATGAGCTTGATGCCATTGCTCCATTCGAGGTTTTGCACAATGCTGAAATTGCAAAAACGGGTGCGGTTGTTGAGTTGGTAACGGCGGAAACCGTGAAGGAAATTATCGGCGCACACGGTTTGCGTCTTCGGCCATCCGGTCAACTAAATTTAGAAAAGCGACCGGACGTGCTTATTGTGCCCGGTGGCGGTTGGGCAATGGGTTCTACAAAAGGTGCGCGTGCGGAAGCCGAACACGGTGTTATTCCAACGATTATTAAATCATTGCACGAATCGGGAACAACTCTTGCCGCTGTTTGCACCGGAGCCATGTTGTTGGCATCGTCTGGAATTTTGCGAAGACGACCAGCCATCACATATCACAACGCGATTACAGATTTACAGACAGCCGGCGCGGAAATTATTCGCGCGCGTGTCGTTGATGACGGCAACATCATTACTGCTGGCGGTGTTACATCTGGTTTGGATTTAGCGTTTTGGCTTGTTGAACGTTTTTATGGTTCAAAAATTGCACAAGTAATCGAAGCAAAAATGGAATACGAGCGTAGAGGCACTGTTTGGCGGAACGAAAACCGTTAAGAATGCAAAACTTTGAACTGATTTCCTTTGCCAGCGCCGACGAACTGGCCGCGCGTGCCGCCAGCGCGTGGCTGGATGAAATCGCGGCGGCCAACCACGCGGCCAGACCGCATTGCGTCGCGCTTTCCGGCGGGCGCATCGCTCTGAAATTTTTCACGTCCGTCGTCGCGCAGACCAGGGCGCGCGAAACCTCGCTCGGCCTCGTCCATTTTTTCTGGGCGGACGAACGCTGCGTCCCGCCGGACGACGTGGAAAGCAATTTTCGCGCGGCACACGAACTCCTGTTCGCGCCGCTGGAAATTTCTGAAAGTCAAATTCACCGCATTCGTGGAGAAGATTCGCCGGAAGCCGCCGTAAAAATTGCCGAAGCTGAACTTCGTCGTTTCGTGTCGCCGGGCAAAAGCGGCCGGCCGGTTTTAGATTTAATTTTTCTCGGCATGGGCGAGGATGGTCACGTCGCCTCGCTCTTTCAAAATGCAATGCCGAAAAAGTCGGAAATTGCGAATCGCAATGAATCATTCATTGTCGTCAATGGTTCGCCCAAGCCGCCGCCGCGCAGAATCTCCTTGAATTATGCGGCAATTGCCGCTGCAAAGCAGGTTTGGGTTCTGGCATCGGGCAGCGGCAAGGAAATTGCTCTAAAGGCGTCGCTGAATGCGAATGGCCGGACGCCGCTGGCAAAAGTGATTCAAATGCGCCCGCAAACGAAGGTGTTCAGCGATATTTGGTGGGATTGAATGGTTGAAGTTGTAACCAAACGGTTATTTCAGCTCAATTCGCCTTAAAAGCAGTGGTTTTTTATCTTTGAAAACTTTTTTATAAATTTTTTGAACAAATTGAAATGAGATGAGTCTCATATTACGAACGAGTTGGATTTCGCTGTTCGTTTAGGGTTGGCAGAGAGGTTTTGCTCGCGGCGAGGCTCGGACAGCGACCCCAAGTTGGCCCGCCGCCCTTCTGAGCGCCTGGGTGAAGGCGTATAAACCTCATCATCAAGAGAGGCCGGACGCAAGTCCGGCCTTTCGTCTTTTTAATTCTTAATCGTAATCATAATCAGTTTCGGATCAAGATGACGATTAAGATTAAGAACAACAGCTTGGAAATCCGGTTGATTGGGCGCGTAAAAACATTTACCTTTCACGACGCATGAAACATCAGCTTGATTTCGAAAAGCCGATCACGGAATTGCAGAACAAGCTGGACGAACTCCGTCTGCACCCCGAAAAACATTCGCTCGGCATCAGCTTCGAGGAAGAAATCCAGATCATCGAACGCAAGCTGGAAGAAACCCGGCGGCACGTTTTTCTGAACCTCACCGCATGGCAGCGAGTTCAACTTGCGCGGCATCCCAAACGTCCTTACACGCTGGATTACATCAAACACGCCTTCACGGATTTTCAGGAACTGCACGGTGACCGGCTTTTCGCCGACGACCACGCAATGGTCGGCGGTTTTGCGAAACTGGGCGAACACCGCGTCGTCGTCATCGGCACGCAAAAAGGCCGCGACACGAAGGAAAACATTTATCGCAATTTCGGCTCCGCGCATCCTGAAGGTTATCGCAAGGCGCTGCGCCTGATGCGGCTCGCCGATAAATTTGGTTTGCCAATCATCACTTTGATTGACATCTCCGGCGCATATCCGGGCATCGGCTCGGAAGAGCGCCACGTTGCCGAGGCCATCGCTGTCAATTTGCGCGAGATGACGTTGCTCGAAGTTCCCATCATCGCCGCCGTCACCGGCGAAGGCGGTTCCGGCGGCGCGCTGGGCATCGGCGTGGCCGACCGTGTTTTGATGCTGGAAAACGCCTATTATTCGGTCATTCCCCCGGAAGGTTGCGCGGCGATTTTGTGGAAAGACCGCGCCGCCACTGCCAAAGCCGCCGCCGCCCTCAAAATCACCGCGAAGGATTTATTGGGGTTCAAAATCATAGACGAAATCATTCCCGAACCGCTTGGCGGCGCGCACACGGACACGACGTTGACGGCGGCAAATCTGAAAACGCACCTGCTCAAACATCTCGAAGAAATTCTTGCGCTGCCAATCGCCGAGCGGTTGAAAAAGCGCTACGAAAAATTTCGCGCACACGGCCATTTCCACGAAAAATCCGAGCCGGTCGAAAATGGCGTTCCACAGGCCGCCTCGTAAAAAATTCCCGTGCTTTATCCGCTCACTTTTCATCCGATTTTCAAGGAACGCATCTGGGGTGGACGCGAAATAGAAAAACTTTACGGTAAAAAACTTCCGGCGGGCAAACCCGTCGGCGAATCGTGGGAAATTTCCGACCGGCCCGGCGATGAAAGCATCATCGCCAACGGAAAATTCGCCGGAAAAAGTTTGCGCTGGCTCATGGAAAATCACGCGCGCGAATTGCTCGGCGCCGCGAAACCGGCGAGCGAAAATCGTTTCCCGCTTTTGATCAAGATTCTCGACGCGCGCGAAAAGCTTTCGCTGCAAGTCCATCCGCCCGCGAACAAGGCCGCCGAACTCAAAGGCGAACCGAAAACCGAAATGTGGTTCATTGCCGACGCCGCTCCGGGCGCGGAATTATTTGTCGGCCTAAAACACGACGTGACGCGCGCGGAATTTGAGAAAAAGATTTCCGACGGCAGCGTCGCCGAATGTTTTCATCGCGCGCCCGTGCTCGCGGGCGACACGATGTTTCTGCCGAGCGGTCGCGTTCACGCCATCGGTGCAGGACTTGTCATTTTTGAAATCCAGCAAAACTCGGACACGACGTATCGCGTCTTCGACTGGAATCGCGTCGGACTTGACGGCAAACCGCGCGATCTACACGTCGAAGAATCTCTGGCGAGCATTGATTTCAACGACTTTGAGCCGGAACTGGTTTCGGAAAAAATTTCCAGCGACGAAAAAATCAAATCGCGTCCGCTTGTCCGCGACAAACTTTTTAATGTCGAGAGTTTGGAAATGAATGCGGGCGCAGTTTCAAAATTGAAGAAACACAAATTGCAAATCGTCGCGGCAGTGAGCGGGCAAATTGAAATCAAAAGCAATTCAGAAACTGTAAATTTGTCCGCCGGACAATTTTGTTTGATTCCGGCAAGTTTGGAGCGGACGGAAATTCTGGCGAAATCCGACGCGGCGTTGCTGTGCGTCGAGCCAAATTGATTTTACCACAAAGTTCCCGGCGACGGTTTGTGATTTTGTTGCCGCAAAAATTCCCGCGCCATTTGCTCGCGGATTTGCTTTTCTTGAGCCGGACTCGCGACGAAAAGCTCTTTGGCGTATTTCTTTTCGATTGATTCGGATGTCACAGCTTTCTTGCCGCTTAAAAAGCGACGACGACCATCTGCAACGAGTCCATTTTTCATAAATCAATTCAGTGACAAATCATCCGGCATTTGCGAGAGCAGTTTATTTTTCCAGCCGCCCTTGCTTTTCAAAATTTTCTGCCAGAGCTGTCCGGGCGGCGTTTCAAAGACAAGTTCGAGCGACGCGGGAAACGTCAGCCACGCCTTGCGTTTCATTTCATTTTCGAGCTGGCCGGGACTCCAGCCAGCGTAACCGGCGAAGAGGCGGACTTTTTTCGCGGGCGAAAAGGATTCGCCGACGTCCACGAGTTCGTCGAGCGAATGGCCGAGCGCGAGATTGGGCAGGACTTCGCCTTCCGGCAAAAAATCGTCCGTGTGGAGAAAACTCAACGCGGCGGGCTGCACCGGGCCGCCGAGAAACAGCGGCGATTCCTTGAGCGCGTCGGGCAAATCGGCAACGATCATCTCGCCGACGGTCTTGCCGAGCGCGCGGTTGAGGACGAGTCCGAACGCACCCTCGGCATTGTGCTCGCAAATCAAAATGACCGTGTGCTGGAAAAACGAGCCGCCCAAATCGCCGCTGTCCAGCAGCAATCTGCCTTTGAGAAATTTTTGAGGAACGCTCATTGCCGGAGCCAATGTGCATCAAACATTTTCATCTGGCAAAAAATAAACCACCAAGTCACAAAGACACCAAGAAAAAAACGCGGAAACTTTTGTTTCCGCGTTTGAATTTCAAAGGATGATTTTTTTGTGCCTTGGTGCCTTGGTGGTCAGAGCGATTTCACTTTCTTCACAATTCCCGCTGCGTCAATGCCGAATTTCGCGAGCAATTCCTCGGCCTTGCCGGAATGGGGCATTCCGACCACGGCCAGCTTGTGGACTTTGATTCCGTCCGCGCTCAATTCACCCGCGACCGCGTCGCCGAGTCCGCCTTCGGAATAATGATCCTCGACGGTGATGATTGTGTTGTTCGTCTTTTGCGCGGCGGCGAGAATTTCCTTTTTGCCGAGCGGCTTGATGCTGTAAGCATCAATGACGGTGATGTTGATGCCTTCGGCCTTCAATTGATCCGCCGCTTTCAACGCCTCAAACAAAGTGACGCCCGCAGCGACAACGGTGACTTTATCGCCTTCGCGCAAAACTTTCGCGCCGCCAACCGGGAATTGTTCGTCGTTGCCGTAAATGACCGGCGTCTTCGGACGCGACGTTCGGAGAAAATAAACGCCTTTGCCCAGCGCCATTTGTTCGAGCAATTTTTCCGTGGCGACGGCGTCGCTCGGATACAAAACCGTCGAGCCGACGACCGCGCGCATCATCGCCAAGTCTTCCAGCGCCATTTGCGACGGGCCGTCCTCGCCGATGCTCACGCCAACGTGCGAGCCGACGAGCTTGATGTTCGACTGTGAAATTCCAGCGACGCGAATCTGGTCGTAGGCGCGCGTGAAAAACGTGGCGAACGTCGAGGCGAACGGAACTTTGCCGCGCGCGCCAAAACCCGTGGCGACGCCGACCATGTTTTGCTCGGCGATGAAACATTCGGTGGAGCGTTCGGGGAATTTCTTGAAAAACTTGTCCGCGAACGTGGAATTTTTCGTGTCGCCGTCAACAGCGACGATTCGTAAATCCGCTTCGCCGATGCGCGCAAGTGCGTTGCCGTAGGCTTCGCGCGTGGCGATTTTGTCGCCGAGCTTGTAATTGATCGGCGGATAACTTGCGGGCGCGGAATTTTTCGGTTCGGGCAATTGATTCGGTTTTGGGATTTCGACGCCGAGGCCGGATTTTGCGGTCGGCTGCAATTCAGCAATTGCTTTCGCGGCTTCTTCCTTGTTCAGCGGTTTGCCGTGCCAGCCTTCCTTGTCCTGCAAAAATGAAACGCCCGCGCCCTTGTAAGTCTTGGCGACGATGGCGAGCGGCTGGTCGTTCAGTCCGACGCCGTTCAAGACCTCGACAATTTCCTCGATGTCGTGGCCGTCAATTTCCTCGACGCGCCAGCCGAACGCCTTGAAGCGGTCGCGATAAACGTCAATGTTATGCCCGAACGCCGTGGCTTCGCTCTGACCGAGCCGGTTCGCGTCCACGATGGCGATCAGATTATTCAGCTTGTAATATCCCGCGAGCGACGCGGCTTCCCAAACCGCGCCCTCTGCGATTTCGCCGTCGCCGAGCAGGACGTAAGTATTGTAATCCAGTTTATCCAGCCGTGCGGCGCGCGCCATGCCGACGCCGACGCTCAAGCCTTGGCCGAGCGAGCCGGTCGCCACGTCCACGAACGCGAGGCGAGGCGTGGGATGGCCTTCGAGTTCGCTGGTGAATTGCCGCAGCGTCGCCAGTTCAGGAATCGGAATGAAACCGTTTTCCGCCCACGCGGCATAAAGCAGCGGCGCGGCGTGGCCTTTGGACAAAATGAAACGGTCGTTGTTGTAATAGTGCGGATTTTTCGCGTCGTAACGCATCTGGCTGAAAAATAATGTCGCCACCAAATCCGCCGCCGAGCAGCACGAAGTCGGATGTCCGCTGCCCGCCGCCGTCGTCGCGGTGATGGAATGGATGCGGAGTTGGTTGGCGATGCCCTTCAATAATTCGATGTCAGTTTCAATCATGGAGCACGAAGTCTAGCCAAGAAACGGCGGAAGCCAAGAATGAAAATCGCAAAAGCGGCAACTTACTGCGTCGGCGGCGGCAGGACGTGTCCGGGAATCGAGCAAGTCGGCGGGTTGCCGACCGCGTTGACGGTGTAAGTGCCGCCGGAAGGACAAGCTGGAAAAACATTGTTCGGGAAATAGGTCAATAAATCCTGCGCGGTGGGAATGGCATCGTCGGTCTTGTTGTTTTCGAGCGCCCATTGCTGCTTGGCAATGTCAATCTGGCGGAGATTGTTGATGCAGGCGTTGCGCTCGGATTCGGCCTGCGCCTGCGCTTGTTCTGCCGCGCGAGCCTGGTTTTCCGCCGCGATTTGCTGCAACTGGCCCTCCTGCTGTTGCGCGGCGATGAGCGCGGTGTCCAATTGCCGGGACAATTCCTTGTTCGCTGCCTGCAACTTCACGACCTCGCTGCGCAGGCGCGGCACGTCCTGGTTCCCGGCCTTGAGGCGGGAAAATTCCACGGCGTCGGCGGTTTTAAGCTGCTCCAAATCCGCGCGCGACTGTTGCGCGTCCTGTCTGGCTGCGCGCGCCTGCTCCAGCGCCGCCTCTTTCTGCCGGTTGGCCGAAAAAAGAAAAAATTCGCCGGCCAAAAGGACAATCAGGCACAGTCCGAGAAACCAGTTTTTCAGGTGCATGGCTGTCTTTCTTTTCGCGCTTTCAGGCAGCCGCGTCAAACACCAAATCACGCGCGTTATTCACAAATTGCCGGATGTATGAAAAACATCCGCCCCCATTTGATCTCGTCCAACAGCTTGAACTGGCCTTGCCTCGGTTTTGCGGACTACTGAAGAGCGCATGAGACATGGATGGCCGCAAGTTCAAAAACCAATTCGCCACCCTTCAATTGTTCGTGGCGCTTTGCAGGGATTTCATTTGATTGAACTGCCGGAACAAATTGCAGTATGCGGCAAATTTTCCAATGACGTGCAATTTGCAAACGCATTTAATTTGAAATTAAAGTTGAAAGTGCGCATAAACCATTCGTTTGCGGCTCTTCCTGCAATTTGCATCTCCGCCGTTTGTCATTGGCACGCTGAATGCAAAATGAATTTCATGATTGTCAGGAATCAGCGTTTTAATGACCACTTCAAATGTCCTTCATCGTCCGTCAATTTGTATTTTGAAACCAATGGGGTTTTCACCCCATTGCCGCTCGCGCCAATCATGGTTATTGCTTCGAGTCCTGAACGTGGACGGCACCGCCAGCTTCCATCGCAGGAATAATGGCAGCTTATGAGGACTCTGGAACAAATTCTGGCCGGTCAAAAAGGAAAAAAAACGCCGGAAATTTCCGACGGCGAACACCCGTTGCGCGGCGACCTGTTGAGCATTGACCTGCTCAAACAGTCTGCGCGTAATCTCGCGCAAAACCGCCGCGTCGAAAATGGCAAGGGGCCGAACCTGCTGCTTCCACGGCTGGCGTCCAACGAAAAAATCCTGCGCGATTACAACGAGCGGACTTTGGTAGTGGAAAAAAATCGCAGCATCACGCCGGCGGCGGAATGGTTGCTGGACAATTTTCACCTAATCGAAGAGCAAATCCGCACCGCGCAACGTCATTTGCCGCGCGGCTTCAACCGCGAACTGCCGCAGTTGCTCAACGGACCGTGGACAAATTATCCGCGCGTTTATGAGATCGCGGTGGCAATCGTTTCCCACACGGACGGGCGGATTGACACTTCGCACCTCACAAGTTTTGTCGCGGGTTACCAGGAAATCGTGTCATTGAAGCTGGGCGAACTGTGGGCGATTCCCATCATGCTCCGGCTCGCGCTGATTGAAAACCTGCGGCGCGTGACGGCGCAATTGAACGCTGTGCGCAAAGACCGCGATGCGGCGGAAAACTGGGCGGACGAAATTCTGTCGGTTGCGGAAAAAAACCCGTCGCACCTGATCATTGTCGTCGGAGAAATGGCGCGCGCCCGGCCGGTCTTGAACCGCGCGTTCGTCACGGAACTGTTGCGGCGCATCCAGGAAAAATCGCCGTCGGTCAAACTCGCCGTCGGCTGGATCGAGGAACGTCTCGCCGAGGAAGGTTTGACCGTGCAGCAACTTGTTCAAAACGAAAGCCAGCATCAGGCCACAGCGCAGGTTTCCGTCGGCAATTCAATCGGCAGCCTGCGGTTTCTCGATTCGATGGACTGGCAGGGTTTCGTCGAAACCCAGAGCGACGTGGAACAAACGCTGCGCACCGATCCGGCCAAAATTTATGAGCGGATGGATTTTGCGACGCGCGATCTTTATCGGCACACCGTCGAACGCATCGCCCGCTACAGTAAAAAAACTGAATTTGAAGTGGCGACTCTGGCAATTGGTCTAGCGCAAAAAAATGCGGGCAACGCCGACGACCGTCTGGCGCATGTGGGATTTTTTCTGACCGGCAAAGGGATGAAAATTCTGGAACGCGCGGCGGAAATGCGGATTCCGCTTCGCAGCATTCTGCCGCGCATCGCCCGGAAATTTCCGCTCGTATTTTATCTCGGCGGAATTTTCATTGTCACTCTGGCCGTAACGATCCCATTGTTGCAGCGTGCGGCGGCGGCGATACAAATTTCAAACTGGATGCTGGGGTTGATCGCGTTGCTCACGTTGCTTTGCACGAGTCAACTGGCCGTGTCGCTGATCAATTGGTTCGTCACGATTTTTGTCCAACCGTCGCCGTTGCCCCGACTGGATTTTTCCAAAGGCATTCCGGCGGCGGACGCGACGCTGGTAGTCGTGCCAACGATGCTCGCCAGCGTGCGCGGCGTCGAAACGCTGCTGGAATCGCTCGAGGTTCGCTATCTCGCCAACAGCGACGACAATGTTTTCTTCGCGCTGCTGACCGATTTTCGCGACGCGACGAAGGAACATCTGCCCGGCGACGAGGAATTATTGCAGCGCGCCAGCGAAGGCATCCAGACGCTGAATCAAAAATATAAAAACGACCGCCTGTGCATTTTTTATTTTTTCCACCGTCCGCGCCGCTGGAACGAGCAGGAAAAAATCTGGATGGGTTACGAGCGCAAACGCGGCAAGCTCGCCGACTTGAACCACTGCCTGCGCGGCGGCGGCGTGGAACATTTTTCAAAAATTGTCGGCGATCTTTCCGCGCTGCCGCACATCAAATACGTCATCACGCTCGACACCGACACGCAACTCCCACGCGACGCCGCGCGCCAGCTCGCGGCGACGATGGCGCATCCGCTGAACGGCCCGATTTACGACACAAAAAAGGGATTGATCGTCGAAGGTTATACGATTTTGCAACCACGCGTCGCCGTCAGTTTGCCGAGCGCCGGACGTTCGCGCTTCGTGAAATTATTTTCCGGTGATCCGGGGATTGATCCTTACACGCGCGCCGTCTCGGACGTTTATCAGGACGTTTTTCACGAAGGCTCGTTCATCGGCAAGGGCATTTACGACGTGGACGCGTTTGAACGCGCGGTCGGCGGAAAATTTCCCGAAAACCGGATTTTGAGCCACGATCTTTTGGAAGGCAGCTACGCGCGCGCGGCGCTCGTCAGCGACGTGCAACTGTTCGAGGAATTTCCGTCGCGCTATAGCACCGACACGCGGCGGCGGCATCGCTGGATGCGCGGCGATTGGCAGATCGCGACGTGGCTGCTGCCGCGCCTGCCCGGACTCGATGCGCGTCGCGTGCAAAATCCGCTGACCGGATTGTCGCGCTGGAAAATTTTTGACAATCTGCGCCGCAGCCTCGTTCCGTTCGCGCTGGTTTTTTTGCTGCTGCTCGGCTGGCTGCTGTTTCCAAAAAATTCCAACGCGTGGGGAATTTTAATTCTATCCATCATCGTGCTGCCGTCGTTGCTGGCCGTGCTCACGGAATTTTTGCGCAAGCCGAGAGACCTCCCGTTCTTTTTGCATTTCAAAAATGTCGGCCAGACTCTGGCGCGTCAGACCGGCCAGGCGATTTTGACGGTCGCTTTTCTGCCCTACGACGCCGTCATCAGCCTTGACGCCGTGGCGCGAACATTGTGGCGGCTGATTTTTACACGGCGCAATTTGCTGGAATGGCAGACGGCGAATGAAGTTGAATCGGCGGACGACGGCACGCTGCAAAGTTTTTTTGCCGCGATGTGCTGCGCGCCGATGCTGGCTTTGTGCGCCGCCGCATTGTTTTTTTTCCTCGGCAATCCACCATCATGGCTCATCTTCGGATTTTTCGCGCTGTGGGTGATTTCCCCGGCGATCGCGTGGTGGATCAGCCTGCCCATCGAGGAAAAGCGCGTGGAGTTTTCTGCGGAACAAATTTTCCAGCTCCACAAGCTCGCGCGCCGGACGTGGAATTTTTTTGAAACGTTCGTCACCGCCGAAGAAAACTGGCTGCCGCCGGATAATTTTCAGGAATATCCAAACCCCGTCGTTGCGACGCGCACGTCACCCACCAACATCGGCCTCGCCTTGTTGAGCACGCTGGCCGCGCATGATTTCGGCTACGTTTCCCTGCGCGGCTTGACGGAAAAAATCACGCGCACGCTGGAGACCGTGGAAAAACTGGAGCGTTATCGCGGTCATTTTTACAACTGGTATGACACGCACACGCTCAAGCCGATGCAGCCGCTGTATCTTTCGACGGTGGACAACGGCAACCTCGCCGGCCTGCTGCTGACATTGCATTCAGGCTTGCTCGAACTCGTGGATCAAAATTGGAACGCGAGCAGAATCGTCGCCGGGCTGCGCGACACACTCGGCATCTTGAAAGAGCAGTCGCGCAATTCGGGAACGACACAGAATTTGGAGGCGCTGGAAAAACTGCTCGCGGAAAATCCAACTTCGCCGACCGAAACAATTCAATTGCTCGACAAGGCGATTGAAGCGGCGGTGAAATTGTCCGGCGCAAAAAATGACCCGGCCGGCGAGTTTGAAAACTGGCGGAAAATTTTTGAGCAAAGCTGCCGCGAACAGCGCGAAGAAATCCTCGACAATTTTCCATGGCTGCATTTGCAGGAACCGCTTCAAGCTCATTTGAATTCAGGCAAAGCACAGGGATTGAAAAAATTCTGGGAACAATTAAACCCGCCAACGAGCGTGCGCCGGCTCGCCGAAGAAACGCAAAACTGGCTGGCGAAACTGGACGGGTTGCGCGATGCCTCGCGCAGTTCACCTGAAAACGTAGAACTCGCAAAACTCTTGCTGGATTTGCGTTCATTGCTCTATGCCGCCGGACAAAAAGCGCTGGCGACGCTGAACGAACTTGAAGACTTGGCGCATCGCTGCGACGAACTCGCGCGGATGGATTTCACGATTTTATATGACCCGGCGCGCGAACTTTTTTCCATCGGTTACAACGTCGGCCAGCACCGGCTCGACACGAGTTGCTACGATTTGCTGGCATCCGAGGCGCGGCTGGCGAGTTACGTCGCCATCGCCTTGGGACAAGTGGAACAAAATCACTGGTTCAGGCTGGGGCGTTCGCTGACTTCGGCGGGCGGCAAGCCGACGCTGATTTCGTGGAGCGGTTCGATGTTTGAATACCTCATGCCGATGCTTGTGATGCCGACTTACGAAAACACTTTACTAGACCTATCCTGCAAATCCGCCGTCGCGCGTCAAATTCAATACGGCAGACAAATCCATGTTCCGTGGGGAATGTCTGAATCAGGCTACAACTTGCGCGACACCGACGCAAATTATCAGTATCGCGCGTTCGGCGTGCCGGGTCTCGGTTTCAAACGCGGCCTCGCACACGACGTGGTCATCGCGCCTTACGCGACCGTGATGGCGTTGATGGTCGCGCCGGAAGAAGCCTGCAAAAATCTCAAAACGCTGCGGCACGAAAATGCCGCCGGAAAATTCGGTCTTTACGAAGCGCTCGATTACACCGCGTCGCGCGTGCCGAACGGCCAGACGCACGCCGTCGTGCGTTCGTTTATGGCGCATCATCAAGGCATGAGTCTGCTTTCGCTCGCTTACGCTTTGCTGGATCGTCCGATGCAACGCCGGTTCGACGCGAATCCACTTTTCAAATCCGCAGAATTACTTTTGCACGAACGCGTCCCGCGCGAAACTTCCGTGCTCTATCCGCACGAACTCGAAGCCAGCCGCGAACGCGAATCCGCGCCCGTCATCGAGGCCACGATGCGCGTGTTCACCGACCCGAACGTCGGCCCGCCGGAAGTACATCTGCTTTCCAATGGCCGTTATCACGTCATGGTCACGAACACCGGCGGCGGTTACAGCCGTTGGAAAGACACCGCGATGACGCGCTGGCGCGAAGACGCGACGCGCGATAATTGGGGAACATTTTTTTATCTGCGCGACGTGGACAGCAGCGAATTCTGGTCGCCGACGCACCAGCCGACGTTGGAAACCAAATCCGGCTACGAGGCGATCTTCAGCCAGGGGCGCGCGGAATTCCGCTCGCGCCTGCACGAGATTGACACGCACACCGAGATCGCCGTTTCGCCGGAGAACGACGTCGAAGTCCGCCGCATCACATTCACAAATCATTCCGACGAACCGCGCAGCATCGAAGTCACCAGCTACGCGGAAATTGTTTTGAACACGCCGGCGGCGGACATCGCGCATCCGGCCTTCAGCAATCTTTTCATTCAGACGCAAATTATTCCGGCACAAAACGCGATTCTCTGTTCGCGCCGTCCGTGCGCGTCGCACGAAAAATTGCCCTGGATCGGCCACTTGCTGCTGGTCAATGGCAACGAAGTCGGAACCGTTTCATTTGAAACCGACCGCGCGCAATTCATCGGGCGCGGCGGAAATTTAGCTGCGCCCGCCGCACTGAAAAATTCTTCGCCACTGTCGAACAGCGAAGGTTCTGTGCTCGATCCAATCGCTTCCATCCGCCGCACCATAAAACTTGAGCCGAAAGAAAGCGCCACGGTCACTTTGGTTTCCGGCATCGCGCCGACGCGCGAGGAAATTGTCGGCCTCGTCGAAAAATATCAGGACCAGACCATCGCCGACCGCTGCTTCGAACTCGCGTGGACGCACGGTCTGATCATGTTGCGCCATCTGAACACGACCGAAGTCGAGGCGCAACTTTACGGCTGGCTCGCGGGCGCGTTGCTTTACAATCAGGCCGCGCGCCGCGCGAGTCCAAACATTCTCGCGCGCAATCAGCGCGGCCAACGCAATCTTTGGAGCTTCGGCATTTCCGGCGACCTGCCGATTTTGCTTTTGTATTCGACGAATGTTGACCGCGTTGATCTCGTCCGCCAGATCGTGCAAGCGCACGCTTACTGGCGCTTGAAAGGCTTGTCGGTTGACCTCGTCATTTTGAATGAAGACGATTCGATTTATCGCGCGGCGTTGCACGATCAAATCCTGAATCTGGTCGCAGCGAACAGCGGCACGCAACTGCTCGACAAGCCAGGCGGAATTTTTCTGCGCCGCGTGGATCAATTTTCGCCGGAAGATAAAATTCTTCTGGAAACCGCCGCGCGGATCGTTTTGCACGACGACAAAGGCACGCTGCTCGAACAATTATCGCGCCGCGCGCGTCCCGAACCGATGCCGCCGCAATTGCGAATCCGTTCGCGGCCCGAAATCGAAACCGCGTTTGAATTGCCGGAACGCGATCTTGTTTTCTTCAACGGCCTTGGCGGTTTCACGCCCGACGGACGCGAATACGTCGTCACGCTTTTGCCCGGCGCGACCACGCCCGCGCCGTGGGTCAACGTGCTCGCCAATCCGAATTTTGGCACGCTCATTTCCGAAAGCGGCGGTAGTTATTCGTGGAGTGAAAACTGCCACGAGTTCCGGCTGACGCCGTGGAACAACGACGCCGTGACCGACGCGAGCGGCGAGGCGTTTTACATCCGCGACGAACAGACCGGACAATTCTGGTCGCCGACGCCGCTGCCCGCGCGCGACGATTCGCCCTACGTCGTGCGCCACGGTTTTGGCTACAGCGTTTTTGAGCACACGCAGGACGGCATTTCGTCCGAGCTGTGGATTTACGTTTCCATCCACGAGCCGGTGAAATTCGCCGTGCTAAAATTGAAAAATAATTCCGACCGCCGCCGCCGTTTGTCCACGACCGGCTATTGGGAATGGGTTTTGGGTGAACTGCGCGCCAAAAGTGCGATGCACGTCGCGACGGAAATTGATCCGCAAACCAGCGCGTTGTTCGCGCGCAATTCCTACAACACTGACTTTGAAGGCCGTGTCGCGTTCGTCGCGAGCAGCGAACTCGCGCGTTCCTACACGGCAGACCGCGCGGAATTTTTAGGCCGCAATGGCACGCTCGCGCAACCCGCCGCGCTCCGGCGCACGCGACTTTCGGGAAAAACCGGCGTCGGCCTCGATCCGTGCGCGGCGTTGCAAGTGCAGGTTGAACTGGAGCCGGGACAGGAACGCGAAATCTCTTTCATCCTCGGCACGGGACAAAATGTGCAGGCCGCGCAGGATCTGGCGCGGCGATTTCAAAATCTCGGAGCGTGCCGCGAAGAATTGCAAAAAGTCTGGGATTTCTGGGGCCACACGTTGAGCGCCGTCCATGTGGAAACGCCCGAACCTGCGCTGAATCTTTTGGCAAACGGCTGGCTGCTTTACCAGACGATTTCCTGCCGGTTGTGGGCGCGCACGGGATTTTATCAATCCGGCGGCGCATTCGGTTTTCGCGACCAGCTTCAGGACGCGATGACGCTCGTCCACACGCGCCGCGAATTGTTGCGCGAACAATTGCTCCGCGCCGCCGCGCATCAATTCCGCGAAGGCGACGTGCAGCATTGGTGGCATCCGCCAACCGGTCGCGGCGTGCGCACGCATTTTTCCGACGATTATTTATGGCTGCCCTTGGCGACGTGCCGCTACGTCGAAACCGTCGGTGACACCGGCGTTCTCGACAGCGAAATTCCGTTTCTGGAAGCCCGCGCGGTCAAGCCGGACGAGGAAGCGTATTACGATCTGCCGCAACGATCGGCGGAATCCGGCACGCTTTACGAACATTGCGTGCGCGCGATCAAATATGGCTTGAAGTTCGGCGAACACGGTTTGCCGCTGATGGGCTGCGGCGATTGGAACGACGGCATGAATCTCGTCGGCGAAAAGGGCAAAGGCGAAAGTGTCTGGTTGGCGTTTTTTCTTTACGACGTGTTGAAAAAATTCTCCATCTTAGCCGGAGTGCGCGGCGATAAAAATTTTGCAGAGATTTGCGAAACTCAGGCAAAAACTTTGCAGGAAAATATCGAGAAAAATGCGTGGGACGGCCAATGGTATCGCCGCGCGTATTTCGACAACGGCGACCCGCTTGGCTCGGCGACCAATCCCGAATGTCAGATTGATTCGCTGCCGCAAAGCTGGTCAGTCATTTCCGGCGCGGGCAGTCAGGATCGCACCCGCACCGCGCTGGACGCCGTCGCGCACCGGCTCGTGCGGCGCGAGGCCGGGCTGATCCAATTGTTCGATCCGCCGTTCGACAAATCATCACTCGAGCCGGGCTACATCAAAGGCTACGTCCCCGGCGTCCGCGAAAACGGCGGCCAATACACGCACGCCGCGATCTGGACGGTGATGGCCTTCGCGCTCGCCGGCGACACCGCGCGCGCGTGGGAATTGTTCCGCCTCATCAATCCCATTTTGCACGCGCAGGAACCGAAGGACGTGGTGCGCTACAAAGCCGAGCCGTATGTCATCGCGGCGGATGTTTACAGCGTGCCGCCGCACACGGGACGCGGCGGCTGGTCATGGTATACCGGTTCCGCCGGCTGGATGTATCGGTTGATCACGGAAACATTTTTAGGTTTGGAGATCGCCGTGGATGAATTGCATTTCACACCGCGCGTTCCAACGGACTGGAAATCTTTCAAGCTGGATTATCGTTTTCGCGAGACTGTTTATCATATCACCTGCATCAACGCTTCAGGCGCGTGGAAAGTTCCGCCAAAAATCACTCTGGATGGAATTGAACAATTGGACGCTGTGCTGAAGCTTGCGGATGATCGTCGAGAACACTTCGTGGAAGTAAAATTTCAGTTATGAGGCATGACAGTCGGAATCAGGCGGCTTGGCGGGCAGGAAACCAAAAAAAGAACAGCGAACTCGCACTCAAAGATGTATCTTACAAAAGATCGTTGTGATGATTGCATTAAGAAACTGTGAACTCAGAACCGCGCCGCCACTGGCGAAAAACGCAGATGCTGCCGATAAATTTGCGGCGGCACGGAAAACTTTTCCAAAATGCCCGGCCCGGCGCTGCTGTTGCCCAAACCGCAATTTTTTGCGTCGAGCGATAAAATAATTTCCGGGCGCGGTTTCAATTCGTAACTGTGCCGCGTGCCCTCCAAATCGTTCGCCGTAAAATGCAGCGCGGAAAATGAAAACGGATTTTCCTGCGCGGAAATTTTCAAGCCGTTTCCGTTCGCGTCAGTCAGTTCCAGCCAGCGCACGTCTTCTTTATTTCCATTTTCCTGCGGACGCAAGTAAGGAACGTGTTGCTGCGCGACCGTGCTTTTCCAGACTCCCATGTCCGTCGCGTCTTTGCGGTCGGAATAATTTTCCCACGGCCCGCGACCGAGCCAGCGGACGTTTTCAAAATCTTTCGCGACGCGCAGAACGATTCCGATTCGCGGCAGCAACGGCAATTGGCCGAACGGTTCAAACAAATTTTGCATGTCTACCGAACCGTCGCCGCAAACCGTCCAAATCGTCTTCAATTTGTAACCGCCGCGCGCCGCGCTGTTCGTCGCAATGGTTGTGATTTGAACTTCATTTGGATTTGGTTGCTGAACCTCAAACGAATCCACGCGGCGAATTAGATTGGTCAAACCCGCTTCGCGCCAGTCGCGGGCGAGCCATTTGCCGAAACCCTTGTCATTGTCCGTCGGCGCGCGGAACAGTTGCAAAATTGGCCCGGCCAGTTCACCCGGCTTCTGCAAAAGCATTTCATGGCCGTTGAAATTCAGCGAAGTCAAGGTTCCCGCCGCGCGGCTGAACGCGGCGGTGAAATTTGCTCCTTCAATCTTCACCGCGTCTCCGTCTTGAACTAATTTCAGCGAGGACGAGCCGTTTGTTTCAACTTTTGGAATCGTCGGAGTTTTGATTCCCAACTTCATCTGCTGCCACCCAATTTCGCAACCGGCTTTTGCCCAAAGCAAATCTGTTCGCGTGCAAAAACTCACGCG
>DASXED010000166.1:0-14134 GCA_036490295.1 Verrucomicrobiia bacterium
GTTTCATTGGCAGGTTGAAAGAAGGAAAAGGCCAGAGTAAAGTCACAAAACTTCCGGTGATGGCAATGGTGCAACGCGGCGGCTCGGTTCGCAGCCAAGTCATGCCGACGGTCAACGGCTTGAATTTGAAACAGGCAATCCTTCAATAAAATGTCCGAAGAGATAGCTCTTTCAGTGAGTTGATTTCCACATTCATCCAAGAAGCCGGAATGATAAAATGGGATTTTCCCAAAAAAAGAAGAAGGGAATTTGACGCTTTGTGTTCTGCAATAACCCGTGCCAAGCGTCCCACTATTTACAATCAGGAAGATTACGATAAAGCAAAAAAATCGTTTGAAGCTATTATCGCTTTCGTAGATGATTCGAGAACTTGACTTCATATAAATAGGAGTCAGTCAAATCCAGTGCAACTATGCCAAAACAAAAACCAGTCATAACGAATGAAGTGTTCAAA
The DNA here is from genome assembly GCA_036490295.1 of Verrucomicrobiia bacterium. Classification (GTDB taxonomy): domain Bacteria; phylum Verrucomicrobiota; class Verrucomicrobiia; order Limisphaerales; family UBA11358; genus UBA11358. Next base: position 455 of record DASXED010000166.1, read on the forward strand.
TTTACATTCTCGCCGGATGAAGCGTTGGCACGTTGCGCCTTTACGCGACTGCCAAAATCCCGCAAAAAGTCCGTCAAGATTGGACGCAAAGCGCGGCGTTAATCCGTAACTGTCTGCAATCAAAAGCGGTGCAACTATCCGCTTCCCTCAACTGCATAATCCCAATTTTCCAAGAAAAATTTAATTGCGCTGGACGGTTTCAATTCGTTTCAATTTCAAAATGCACATCACCCGTTCCATTGATGCGGACAAACGCATCGCCATCGCGACCGTCACCGGCGAAATCACCGTGGCTGAAGTTCGCGCGGACATGGCACGGCTCGCCGCCGAGCCGGGTTACGCGCCGGATATGCCGGGCATCGTGGATATGCGCGGCGCGACGGCGGGCTTGACCAGCGATGAACTGCGGCAAATCGCCGACGTGATCAAAAACAGCCCGAAGGCCGTGAACGGCGCGCGGCGGGCATTGCTCGTCAGCACGGATTTGATGTATGGCCTGTATCGGATGTTCGCGGCGTTCGCCTCGGATGGAACAACCGAATTTCGCGTCTTCCGCGACGAAAAACTGGCGCGCGCATGGATCGGGGAAATTGCGGAACAACGGAAAAATCGTGCGTCTGGTTCCGCTTAATCGCGCTGAACAACGGGTTTTCTCAAATGATTTCCAGAAATTCAGGCGTTGACAGTTTCCAAAAATCTGGTTCAATGTCCGACCCTTTGCGGGAAAATTTATGTATGCAGTTTTAGAAACAGGCAGCAAACAGTATCGCGTCGCCGCCGGCGACAAGCTCGAAATCGAACGCCTTGAAACCGAGGCGGGCAAGCCGTTCACGTTCGACCGCGTGCTGCTCGTCAACAACGGCGGCAAGCTCGCCGTCGGTGCGCCCACCGTCAGCGGCGCGACCATCGTGGCGGATGTCGTCGAGCACAAGCGCGGCGAGAAAAAACTCACGTTCAAGATGAAACGCCGCAAGGGTTATCACAAGACCATCGGCCATCGCCAGGAACTGACCGTGGTGAAAATCACCGCAATCAACGTCTGATTTTTTCCTGGCTCTCAACTCTCAACTTTCAACCATCAACTTTTATGGCACATAAAAAAGGTCAAGGCAGCGTCCGCAACGGGCGCGACAGCGTCAGCAAACGACTGGGCGTAAAAGAATTTGGCGGCACGGTCGTCAGCGCGGGCAGCATCATCGTGCGCCAGCGCGGCAGCAAGTTCATCGCGGGCAAAAACGTCGGCACGGGCCGCGACTGGACTTTGTTCGCGCTCACTGACGGCAAGGTGAAGTTCGACAAGAACAGCCACCGCGTGAACGTCGTGGCCGAGGCCGCCGCCGCGAAGAATTAAATTTTGGAAGCAAAATTTCACGGCGAGGCCGCCGGCTTCGCCTTTTTTTGGTTCGCAAAATTTAGGGTTCGACCCTGCAAGGGAAATTTGTTAATCATGGCAAGATCAATTCGGCATGATTTTTCTCAATGCAATTCCCGCCGCGCTCGCGCTGTTGAGCCTCGCGCTCGGGCTATGGCAATGGTTCGCCGCAAAAAAATTTCCGCTGCATGAACGCGCCTCTGGTTCAACCTTTGCGCCCGCCATTTCAATTCTAAAGCCGCTCAAGGGCTGCGATGAAACCACGGCGGCCTCGCTCGAAAGCTGGCTCGATCAAAATTACGCGGGCCAGGTTCAAATCCTTTTTGGCGTTGCCGACGTGAACGATCCCGTTTGCAAAATCGTGAATAAACTCATCGCCGAAAATCCCTGTCGCGACGTCCAACTCATCGCCTGCGACATTCCGCCCGGCGCGAACGCCAAAGTTTCCAAGCTCGCCCGGCTTGAAAAAGCCGCGAGGCATGAATTCGTTCTGACCAGCGACGCCGACGTCCGGGTGCCTCCGGATTTTCTGGCCAGCTTTGTCGCGCCGCTGCGCGACAAAAAAACCGGCCTCGTGAACTGTTTTTACCGCCTCGCAAATCCGGCCACGACCGCGATGCGATGGGAAGCCGTCGCCATCAACGCCGATTTTTGGAGCATGGTTTTGCAAGCGCGCACATTGAAGCCGCTGGATTTTGCGCTCGGCGCGGCGATTTTGCTGCGCCGGAAAGATCTCGATGAAATCGGCGGCTTCGCCCCGCTCGCCAATTGCCTTGCCGACGATTACCTGCTTGGCAACCGCATTTTCAAAAACGGCCACCACATCGCGCTCTGCCCCGTGGTCGTGGAATGCTGGGACGCACCGACGAATTGGAAACAAGTTTGGAAACACCAACTTCGCTGGGCGCGGACGATTCGCGTTTGCCAGCCCCTGCCCTATTTTTTCAGCATTTTGTCGAACGCAACGCTCTGGCCGCTGCTGTGGCTGGTTGTTTCGCTTGCTTCCGAAAAAACCTTTTGCGCACCGCTGACGGCAATTGTTTTTCTGCTGATGCGAATTGTCCTTGCGCAAAATTTGCAAAGGCAATTCACGCCGGAACGCAAACTGGTTTCGCCGTTCTGGCTCGTGCCGGTGAAAGACCTGCTTCAAGTGGCGCTTTGGATGAATGCGTTTGCAGGCCACACTGTCGAATGGCGCGGGCGAAAAATGAAACTGCGCCGCGACGGAACTTTGGAAGATGGTGGGCGATGAGGGATTCGAACCCACGACCGTCTCCGTGTAAAGGAGCTGCGCTACCACTGCGCCAACCGCCCATTGCTGAATGTTAATCGTTAAATCGTAAATCGTTCAATTGTTAAATCGAAACCGATTCAACAATCCAACAATTCAACGAATTTCATTTTCAAATCCCTGCTGCCGCAATGCCTCGAATAAAACCAGCGCGACACAATTCGACAAATTCAGCGAACGCGATTTGTCGTTGAACATCGGGATCCGCAGCCAGCGTTCGTGATTCTGCTCCAATAATTGTTTTGGCAAACCCGCCGTCTCGCGTCCGAAAATCAAAAAATCATCCGGCGAAAATTTTGCTTCACTGTAATTTTTCACACCGCCGGATTCAACAAACCACAATTTTGCATTCGCTGGAAGTTTTTCCGCAAACACACTCCAATTTTTCCAGCGATGCCATTCGACGTGCTGCCAGTAATCCATTCCCGCGCGTTTCAACTGCGAATCGTCCAGCTTGAAACCGAGCGGCTCGATCAGATGCAAAACCGATTTCGTAGCCGCGCACAGCCGCGCCACGTTGCCCGTGTTCGGCGGAATTTCAGGCTCAAGCAAGACAATGTTCATTTTGATTTAACCACCAAGTCACCAAGGCACAAAGGAAAAGGAGAATTTTAATTTGGTTTTGTTTTCTTGGTGACTTGGTGTCTTGGTGGTTGATAAAAAACTTTCCACAAAACCAACCCATGCGCCGGCGCGGTCATGCCCGCCACGCGCCGGTCGCGGCTCGCCAGAATGTTTTCCACTTTCGCCAGTGGAATTTTTCCCTGCCCGACCTGCACCAACGTCCCCACAATGCCACGACACATCTTGTAAAGAAATCCGTCGCCTTCGATGATGAACGTCAGTTGCGCGCCAGATTTTTTAATGTCGCAGCGCGTCAATGTGCGCACGTTGGATTCCATTTCGTAACTGCGTGTGCCGGCGAAGGATTTGAAATCGTGTTTGCCCAAAAATAATTTTGCCGCCGCGCGCATTTTTGCCAGATCCAGCTTCATCGGGAAATGCCACGCACGATTTTGCAGCAGAGGATTCATCACCGCATGATTCCAGACGAAATAACGATATTGTTTGCCCGTCGCGTCAAAGCGCGCATGAAATTTTTCCGGCACGCGCACCGCCGACAATACGCGAATGTCGTCCGGCAAAAAAGCATTGAGCGCGAGTGCGAGCCGGGCGACGGACATCTTAAATTCCGCGCGCGGAATCTCCACATGCGCCACCATGCCGAGCGCGTGGACGCCGGTGTCCGTGCGGCTGGAACTGTGGATGCGCTTGAAGTTCGGAAACATTTTGCCGAACGCCGCCTCGATTTTTTCCTGCACGCCCGTGCCGGTCTTCTGCACCTGCCAGCCTTGGTAAGCCGTGCCGTCGTAGGCGATGGTCAATTTGAATTTCACTTTTGTTAAATCGTTAAACCGTTGAATTGTTAAATCGTGAAAACCGTTTTCCGATGCAACGATTCAACCATTTAACAATTCAACGAATTACATTCCATCCAGATAACTCTGCAACAAAATCGCCGCGGCCATTTTATCCACTTTCTCTTTGCGTTTGTCGCGACGGACGCCGCCTTGGATCAAAATCTTGTTCGCCTGCGAACTCGTCAGCCGCTCGTCCCACAATTTTATCGGAACAGTGATGGCAGTTTTCAAAACGCCGACGAAGGTCTGCACCTTTTGCGCCGCCGGGCCGTAACTGCCGTCCATGTTGCGCGGCAGGCCGATGAGGATGAGGTCGATCTCCTTCTCGCCGAGGATTTTTTTCAGGCGTGCGAGAAAATCCGCGAACGGCTCGGTGAGGATATATTCCAGCGGCTGCGCGATGGTTTTGGTTTCGTCGCTCACGGCGACGCCGATACGCTTGCTTCCGTGATCGAGGGCGAGGATTCTCATTGCGCGCACAGTTTGCCGCAAACGCCGGAAAATTCAATGATGCGAATGGCAAAATGTTTTTAGCCACGGATGAAACACGGATTTTTTTGACACGAATTGCACGAATTAACGCGAATTATTTTAATGCAAAGACGCCAAGTCGCAAAGTCGCAACGGAAAATCCCGAAGGGATTTAATCATTCAGCCCGGCGTTGGCCGATGAAATCGGACTACGCCGGGTGGTGAAATAAAATGGCAACAACCCTGAAAGGGTTGAATCCGTGAGGGACAAACGGCGATACAACCCCGTTGGGGTTGAAAATTTTTTTGACGATTGACCCAGGGTAGTCGCTGCGCGCCAACCCTGGGCTGAATGATTGGAATCCCTTTGGGATTCAACTGCGGGGCTTGGTTTTTTGGTGGCGTTGACCCGCAGTTGAAACTGCGGGCTATTTTCGGATGCTCCTTCGGAGCGAAGAAGGCTTGCCAGAAACTGGATGGCTAAATAAAGTTGCAAGTGTGAAATGAAAAGCGGTTGGAATAATTGACGTGTATGGAAAACGAAGAATTAAAAGAGCAAATCTCCGAATTAAAATCTGCCATTGAGGTTGTTTTAGAATCTTGTGCATACCAACAGGCACTATCAGCACAGACGCTTGCCCATATTGAAGGTTTGTTGGCTGGCCAGCGTGAACTCCTTGCAAAGGCGACTGGACAAGACAAGCCAATGCTTTGCCAGCGTCAGCAAAATGCCTACGAGGCTGCCTTATTGCGGATTTATGGTGAGCTTGAAGCGTTGAGAGAAAATGGGACTCGAACTGCACTCGCAAAACTTATTCGCTTTTTGCCCGATGACCCACAGAAGAATTAGCCACACTATAAAAATATGGGATTCCTAAAAGTAATTGGTAGTCTCGTAAGTCCTAATGCATGGACGGCGCAATACGTCGAGAATTTCCAGTTTTCTGTCAGCCGAGCCGAACGCGAACATCCTGAATTCCCACGATGTGCCCTGCTTGCAATAGGGTGGGCGGAGCAATTTAAGTTGCCATTTTGTCCGGTTCCATCGTGTCTTAATCATAGATTAACCGCTAAAATACTCGGATCATTTTATTCCTGTCTCAATAAGCCTTATGATAGTGAGGCACTGGCTCTACACGCAGTCTTGGAAGCAAATAGTGATAAGGCTTTCGCTCAAAAGGATAAGGCTTTCGATAAAGCAATGCGCAGTGGCGATATGAAAGGATTCAAAGCTGGCTTAGATATAAATTACGTCATCGGAGAAAAATTTGGAGAACGATACAAACTGTTGACTCGGCAAATTGTTGAAGACCTAGCGAATAACAATTTCTCTGCCTTGGAACAAAAATTCGCAACGCAAAATCCAAATGGTTCGAGATATTACATTGATGCTGAAATCGAACATCGAAATTTCGGACTACCAGTAACGAAGTTGCCAGACAGTCACGACACGAAGAACCTCTACGACCACTTTATTATTTTAGAAGATGCCAGCGGCAGTGGGTATCACTTTGGGGTCGCGGAGAAGTATTTTAATAATATGCAAATAAATATTCCTCCTTTTCCATTTGAAGCACAAGATATGGAGCGTTGAAGATCAACCATAAAGGATTTGCATTTCATCCGTGGCTAAAAAAGTTTTTCATCGGCTAAATTTCTTTTTCCGGCGCGCGTTTCGTGGTTAAATTTTTCCCGCGATGATTCAATACCTCGATTTGCTCCGGCACGTCCTCGAACACGGGAAGCTCAAGGCCGATCGCACCGGCACGGGCACGTTTTCCGTTTTCGGCGCGCAAATCCGCTGTCCGCTGCGCGATTCGTTTCCGCTGCTCACCACGAAGAAGGTCCACACCAAGTCCATTATTTACGAGCTGCTCTGGTTTTTGCGCGGCGACACGAACGTCAAATGGCTCAACGATCACGGCGTGACGATCTGGGACGAATGGGCGGACGCGGACGGAAATCTGGGCCGCGTTTATGGCGCGCAATGGACGGACTGGCGCACCGCCGACGGTCGCGCGCTCAACCAGATTGACGACGTGATCGCGCAGATCAAAAAAAATCCCGACAGCCGGCGGCACATCGTCAGCGCGTGGAACCCGGGCGAGCTGGGGACGATGGCGTTGCCGCCGTGCCACACGCTGTTTCAGTTTTACGTGAGCGACGGCGAGTTGAGCTGCCAGCTTTACCAGCGCAGCGCGGATATTTTTCTGGGCGTGCCGTTCAACATCGCCAGCTACGCGCTGCTCACATTGATGGTCGCGCAGGTTTGCGGGCTGAAGCCGGGTGAATTCGTCCACACGTTCGGCGACCTGCACCTTTACGCGAACCATGTCGAGCAGGCGAAGTTACAACTCTCGCGTGAGCCGCGTCCGCTGCCGCAGATGAAATTGAATCCGGCGGTGAAACGCATTGACGACTTCAAGTTCGAGGATTTTGAACTGGTGAACTACGATCCCCATCCGGGCATCAAGGCGCCGATTGCGGTTTAGGAAAATTTATGAGCCGTCGGCGACAATCAAAAGACACTGCTTTTGTTGAAGCAATTGGAGGCTTAGCAATGCTATTTGTGCTCGGATGGATTTTCTCACCACAATTTCGCGCGTTGATAATTTTGATAATCTGCATTGCGTTTGCGTGTTTGGCGATTTGGATTTGTTATCGGCTAATCAAACGCAAATCTCAACAGCCTTTTGAACGAGGAATTGATTGGGAAACGCCAGAAAATCTTGTTTCCAATTCGGCGGGGCTGACTCTTTCCGAACAGTTGCGCAAAATAGATTGGTTTCAGTTTGAGAAGTTAATCGAACTGATTTATTTGCATCGTGGTTTTTCAGTAAAACGATTGGGCGGCGCAAACCCTGATGGTGGAGTTGATTTGATTGTCGAATCTCCGACTGAAAAATTTGTTGTGCAATGCAAACATTGGCGAAAATGGTCAGTTGGCGTTCGGCAGATTCGTGAATTTTTAGGAACTTTGACTGACGCTAAAATTCAGAATGGAATCTTCATCACATTAACTGGCTATTCGGGTGACGCAAAACAGTTGGCGGACAAACATGGCATTCAAATTTTGAACGAAACGGATGTAATTAAAATGCTGGAAGAATCTGGACTCAAAGAATCCCAAGAAATTTCCGAGTTGTTTTCCGATTACAGAAAGTATTGTCCGAAGTGCGAGCGGCAAATGGTGTTGAGAAAAGCTCGTTTAACCGGAAATCAGTTTTGGGGTTGTTCAACTTATCCGCGTTGCAAATTCACAATGAAATTTGACGGCGAACAATGAAACATTTCAAAGCCATCGCCGCGATGTCGTTGAACCGCGTGATTGGCGCGGGAAATAAAATCCCGTGGCATCTGCCGGAAGATTTCAAGTGGTTCAAAAAAATGACGATGGGCAATGTCATCGTGATGGGACGAAAAACTTTTGAGAGCCTTGGCCAGCCGCTGCCGAACCGGAAAAATCTCGTGCTCACAAAGCATCCGCAAAGTTTGATTCACAAACACCCGGAAATTTTTGGGCAGTATCACGAATGGCGCGGCGGAAAATTCCTGAAGCGCGCCTATCAATTTCATTTCACAAAACTTGGAGAAATCAAGGAGACTGAAATTTTGATTTTCAAATCGCTGGATAAATTAGACCCGGAGGAATTTCCGAACGACATTTTCATCTGCGGCGGCGCGCAGATTTACGAGCAGGCGTTGCCGCGCTGCTCGGATTTGTATCTGACGCTGGTGAAGCGCGAGATTGAAAATGGTGACGCTTTTTTCCCGCCGTTTGAAAATAAGTTTGAACTGGTTGAAGAAATCAAAGACACGCCGGAGTTCAAGATCCTGCATTACCGACATAAGTCGTTGTCGAAATAAAACGCGCCTTGACGATTTACGTGGACGTGGCAATGTATCGTCTCTTCGCAGGCCAACGTAGCTCAGTTGGTAGAGCAGCGCTTTCGTAAAGCGCGGGTCGCTGGTTCGAATCCAGTCGTTGGCTCCAGTTTTAATTTTCACTCCGCAAAATAAAACCGGCGGACTGTTGCCAGCCCGCCTATTCGTGAATTGATTTTCGCAATTATTCCGTCTTAACCGCTTCGTCGGCGGCATCGAAGGCGTGTTGTAATGCAACCAAATCTTCGCCGGGCTTGAGCGAGTCGAGGATTTTCTGTTCTTCCTTCAATTGCTCGTCGCTATAGCTGGCGGCTTTGATGGACAGACCGATGCGGCGTTCGCCTTTGTCAATCTTGACGACGCGCGCGGAAACGTCCTGGTCAACCTTTAGCACATTTTTGATTTTGTCCACGCGTTCTTCGCTGATCTGCGAGATATGAACGAGGCCGTCAATTTCGTGTTGCAAGCCGACGAACGCTCCGAAGCTCGCGAGCTTGGTGACTTTGCCTTGAACGAGGTCGCCGACTTTGTAAAGTTTCTCGATATTCGCCCACGGGTCGTTGCCAAGCTGTTTCATGCCGAGCGCGATGCGCTGGTTCGGGCGATCCACTTCAAGCACGGTTGCTTCAACAGTGTCGCCTTTCTTCATGACTTCGCTCGGATGATTGATTTTGCGCGTCCACGACATATCGGAAACGTGGATCATGCCGTCAATGCCTTCTTCCAGTTCGACGAACGCGCCGTAGCTCGTGAGGTTGCGCACCTGTCCTTTGACCTTCGTGCCGACGGTATATTTCGCCGCCGCGCCGTCCCATGGATTGCTTTCAAGCTGGCGGATGCCGAGGGAAATTTTCTGTTCCTCGCGATTAATTCCGAGAACGACCGCCTCGATTTCCTGATCCTGTTTCAAAACGTCGCTCGGTTTGGCGATGCGTTTCGTCCAGGAAAGTTCCGTGACATGGATGAGGCCTTCGACGCCGGGTTCGAGCTGCACAAACGCGCCGTAAGGCACGAGGCTGACGACCTTGCCCTTGACCTTCGCGCCAACGGGAAATTTCGTCTCGATGCTGTCCCACGGATTCGCGAGCTTCTGTTTGAGGCCGAGGCTGACGCGCTCTTTTTCCTTGTTCACGTCGAGGACGACCACGTCAATTTCCTGGCCGACTTTGAGAATTTCCGACGGATGGCCGATGCGACCCCAACTCATGTCCGTGATATGGAGCAAACCGTCAATGCCGTTCAACTCGATGAACGCGCCGAAATCGGTGATATTCTTGACCGTGCCTTTGCGGATGTCGCCCGGTGTCATTTCGCCCAAAATCTTCGAACGCTTCGTCGTGCGCTCGGCCTCGATCAATTCGCGGCGCGAGAGGACGATGTTCTGTCGTTCCTGATTGATTTTGACGACCTTGAATTCATAAGTGTTGCCGACGAACGACGCCAGATTCTTCGGCGTCGTCACGTCAATCTGCGACGCCGGCAAAAATGCCTCGACGCCCACGTTGACGACCAAGCCGCCCTTGACGATGGACGTGACCTTGCCCTTGATGATGCCGCCTTCGTTGCAGATGGACAAAATGTTGTCCCAGTTTTTCTTGAACTCCGCCTTTTGGTGCGAGAGGACGACGGTGCCGTCCTTGTTTTCGAGCTTCTCGATCAGCACATCCACTTCGTCGCCGACCTTCAATGAGGCCGCGTCCAAAAATTCATTCAGCGGGATGATGCCTTCGCTTTTGTAGCCGATGTCCACCAGGACTTCCTTCGGACGAAGTTCGATGACTGTGCCTTTGACGATTTCGCCCTGTGCAAAACGCGTCGCGCTTTGCTTCATGGCTTCTTCCATTGTGAGCATAATTTAACTGTGTTGAACTGCGGGAGACTTTTCATTCCGCGAATTGCGGAACTTGAAGACTCCATTGCCTAACTACCGACGCTGCGACCGGCAACGGAGGTTAAGGGTTAGGTTGTTAGTTGACTGTTTTTTCTCAGCCTCAATGAACACTTGTCACGCCGCAGTTTCCTGCGACAGCCAAGCCGCCTCCAAAAACTGTTACGAAGGCGGATCCGCACACGCGGCGTTCAGGCAGGATGGAAAATACGGGAAACGCGGAGAATGGCAAGAAGGAAGTTCAATCAAAACTTAAAGCCATTTTTTCTCAAATATTGAACGAATGCCTCGCGCGCTAACTCCGCTTGTTTTTTAAATGTCTTTTTTTCCAATTTCTCAAATGCCATTTTTATTTTTTCAGGCACACGAACTCGCATATCTTTTGTGAAGTTATCGCTATTCATAGAAATTAATTTCTTCCTTTATGTTGAGCTTCATATTCACTAAGCCGCTTTCGGGCATCTGATATTTCGCGAGCAATTTCAATGCTCGATTTATCGCGTGCAACTTCATCGGCGATACGATTGCTTTCGCGGATACGTTTTTCCTGTTTTTTGAGATGCGTAATTCGCTTCTTCATTTCAGCGATGCCTTCTTCCGGCTTACGTTTGGCGGGACGACCGAGAGATTCATCGGCAGCGATTCCGGCTTCAATCCATTCTTCTTTTGTGAACTTCTTTGGTTTTGGCATAAATGGTTAGCTTTAATTTTTCCCGCAACCCAGACGCTATTTCGCGCCAGCCACTTTTGTCGAGAACATTTTTTATTGCAATCCTGCCAAGTTTCTGCCAATTTTTAGCCATGAAAGCTGTCTTGAGTTTGGACGAGTATAACCGGATTCCCGTCTCGCGCTCAATCCGCCACACGGCGGGCATCCGCAAGGGACAGCCGTTGCGCGCCGTCGCCATGCCGGGGCGCATCATCATCGAGCGGATTCCGTCCGGCGGCAGCCTCGTCAAAAAGCGCGGGCGGCTCGTCTGGAGCGGCGAGATTCCCGAAGGCGTCACTTCCGCCAGCGCCGTGAATTCCCTCCGCGATGAAATCTGATTTCTGGGACACGAGCGGATTGCTGGCGTTGCAATGCGCCAAAGACCTGTTCCATGAATCGGCGGAATCGGCATTTCGTTCCGGCGGAGTCGCCGCGCGGCGCTCGCGCGAGGAATTTTATTCCGCCGCCACCGGGCGCATGGGCATTCCGCCCGCCATCGCCGTCAAGTTGCTGGCGGAATTGGATTCATTTTTCAAATGGCTGCCCGCGCATGACGATTCGATTGACGACGAAATTCTCACCGCGCCGCGTCGCGGAATTCAGGGAAGGATTTTATACGACGCCATCTTCGCGCGCGTCGCCAAAGATCACGGCTGCAAAACCATCGTGACGGCCAATCCGACGCATTTCCGCCACGTTTATCCATCCGCGCAAATCATAGATTTGACGCTCGGCGTCAAAATTTGATTCGGAAATCACTTCACAAACCCCTGCGCCTTCAGCCAGAACAAACAATCAGCCGTCCACGGATGCAACGGTGCGGTCGGGTCTTTGTGATTGCCGAGTCCCATGCCGTGTCCGCCTTTTTGATAAATGTGCAAATCAAACGGCACATGATTTTTCCGCAACGCGGCGGCGAACATCAGTTCGTTTTCTATCGGCACCGTTTTGTCCTCGTAAGTTCCCCAGACGAAACACGGCGGCGTGTTCGTCGTCACCTGCAATTCGCTGGAAGTTTTCTGCACCAGTTCCGGCGACGGATCTTTGCCAAGCAATGAACTTTTCGAGCCTTGATGCGTGAACTCGCCCATCGTGATGACGGGATAACAAAGGATGCCGATGTCGGGCCGCGAACTTTGCCGCTCAATCACGTCCGTCGAATTCGTGTCGCCAGAATCAAAATGCGTCACCAGCATCGAAGCCATGTGTCCGCCCGCCGACGAACCCATGATGCCGATGCGATTGGAATCAATTTTGTATTCATCCGCGTGCGCCCGAACCCAGCGCATCGCACGCTCGCCGTCCTGAAATTCCACCGGATAATGATAACCGCTTGAGCCGAGGCGATATTTCAAAACGAAACACGTCACGCCGTGCTGGTTCAGCCAGAGTGCATAATCATTACCTTCATGCGGCGCGAGATGCGAATAGCCGCCGCCGGGACAAATGATCATCGCTGCGCCAGTGGCGTTCGTCGGATCGGCCAGATACGGCGTGAGCGTGGGAATGTCGTTGCTCGAAGTGCCGAGCGCGCCGGGCGCACCATCAGGCCAGAGTGGAATGGGAGTTTGCATTTCAGCGCGGGATAAAATTAACGACGCGAATAAAATTGCCGAGGTGAAGAATGTTTTCATTTTTCAGAACCATTTTTTCTTTTTGAAATACAGATACGTTGCGACCGTGAACAGCACCATGACGCCGAAAGCGATAGGATAGGCGTGCACATAATCCAACTCCGGCATATCTTTGAAATTCATCCCATACCATGTCCCGATCATCATCAACGGCGTGGTGATGACGGTGATGAGCGTGAGCAACTTCACGACTTCGCCGGTCTGGTTGGACGACATGTTCAGATAGACCTGCAAAATGCCGGTCAACGAATCTGTGTAACCGTGCGCCATTTCACCGATGTGCAGCAACGAATCGTAGACGTCGCGAAAATACGGCACAAGTTGCGGACGCACCAGCTTGAACTCACCGCGCGCGAACCGCGACAGCACCTCGCATTGCGGCCCGATGATCTGGCGCAAATGTAGAACTTCCTTTTTGACCTGCAAAATTTTGTTGAGCGTCTCCTTGCTCGGTTTTTGCAGCGCCTGCTGTTCTAACTCGGCAATTTCCAGGCCGAGTTCGTCGAGTGCCGGCTTGTAATTATCCACCAGGTTGTCGAGCAGCGAATGCGCCACGCGGTCGGGCGCGCGCGCGATGCCCATCGTGCCGTTGCAAGCGCGTTCGCTCACCGCCGAGACGCTGCGCAACGGCTTGTCGTGATAAGTGACGAGAAAATTTTTGCCGAGAAAAAAATCCAGTTCGCTCGTGCCGAAATGGCCGCCATTGCGATCATAATCCACCGCATGGATGACCATGAAAAGATACGGCGTGAAATGATCGTCTTCCTTGCTCGGCGAATACTCTTCGACTTTCGGCGACGGGCTGGGCTGCACGCAATCCTCGATGGACAGCGGATGAAAATGAAAAATCATTTCCAGCACTTCCTTCCATTCCGCCGGCGTGGGATTTTCCAAATCCACCCACAAAAATAAATTTGTGTCCGCCAGCAACGTCGGCATCAAGAACAATTCGATGTCCTTGGTGTGCAGTTTGCCCTGCGTTGTGAATGCAAATGAACGGATCATGCAA
>DASXED010000015.1:0-21354 GCA_036490295.1 Verrucomicrobiia bacterium
ATTATTGGTGCCTTTAATGGTCAGCGAAGGCTGGTTGGTCAGAGGCGTCATATTAAATGCAGGTGCCGGGTTGCCGGTGTAATTTTGGGAGAACGGATCGAGAATGTCGGTGCTGACAACCCCGACCGCATCAACCGATGAATTAAAGGTGAGCGTCTGGCTGCCCGCCCAAATTCCGGCATTACAGAAAACCGGGCCGTTGACCGTCATGACGTTGCCGGGATCAATCTCCATGTTCACATTGTAGAAAATCGCAAATTGAAACAACGGCCAGACTTGCAAAAGCCGAAAAAAAGCCTGCGAACCTACAACCGGAAAGTTGCTGTTCACCCCGCTCACGAGAGAAGGCGACGGCGTTCCGCTCCAAACAATCGGTGGAGATAAATTTGTCGTCGTTTCCAACTCGCCAAAGAAAGTGCCGGGTGAATTTTGCGAGGAGACCGTGACGGTGCCGTTGGTTACGGCAATCTGCAATGTGCGCGGTATTTGAGCCGTCGCCGTAAATCCAAACAGCAACAGCAGAACCGCAATCAATGAAAAATCTTTTCTCATCTGAACAAGCTTTCTTTCCAATGAATGAATTTATTCCATTTCATTTGAACCGTTCAAGCAAAATGCTTTTCTCAATTTGAGACGTCTGAAAATTTCTGATTCATCGTAGCGGCGCGTCGGCAGACCGCCGCATTGGTTTGGAAAAATAAATCATCCGGCTTTCTGCCGAAAGCCGCTATGCAGTTTTTCCTTTTGCCTCCGCGCGTTTCCGTTTTGAATTGTGTTTCATGTCGCGCGATTACGTTCTTGAGCCGTATCATTCCGCAGTTCATCTGCAGATTGATTACGCGCGCGAACTCAATCCGCAGCAGCTCGCCGCCGTCACCGCGCCGCCCGGCCCGGCGCTCGTCATCGCCGGTGCGGGTTCGGGCAAGACGCGCACGCTCACCTATCGCGTCGCGTATCTTTTGGAACAGGGAATTCCGCCGGACAGGATTCTATTGCTCACGTTTACGAACAAGGCCGCCGGCGAAATGATGCGCCGCGTCTCGGATTTGATCGGAAAGGAATTGCGCGAACTTTGGGGCGGCACGTTTCATTCCATCGGAGCGCGGATTTTGCGCTCGCACGCGGACGCGCTCGGCTACCAGCGCGATTTCACCATCCTCGACCGCGACGACGCGAAGGATTTGATCAAGGCGTGCGTCGCCGACGCGGGCATCGAAACGAAAGGCACGCATTTTCCGAAACCCGAGGTGCTCAACGAAATTTTTTCGCTCGCCGTCAATACGCACAAAACGGCGAACGAAATTCTCGATTCGCAATACAGTTATTTTTCGCAATTCGCCGCGCAGATCGCCGACCTCGGCGAACGCTACGTCAAACGCAAGCGCTCGACGAACGGCATGGACTTCGACGACCTGCTCGCGCTCTGGCTGAAACTGCTGCAGGAAAATGCCGACGTGCGCGAACATTATCAGCGCCGTTTTCAATTCATCCTCGTGGACGAATATCAGGACACGAACAAGTTGCAGGGCGATTTGATTGATCTGCTCGCCGCGCGGACGCAAAACGTCACGGTCGTGGGCGACGACGCGCAGAGCATCTACGCGTGGCGCGGCGCGAATTTTCTGAACATCCTCGAATTTCCCAAGCGCTATCCGAACGCAAAAGTTTTCAAGATCGAAACGAATTATCGCAGCACGCCGGAGATTCTGAAAGTCGCCAACGCCGCGATTGCCGCGAACGCAAAACAGTTCGCCAAGGAACTCGCGCCGTCGCGCAAATCCGGCATGAAGCCCGCGCTCATCGCGTGCGTGGACGCGGCGCAACAGTCCGCATTCATCGCGCAGCGCGTTCTGGAATTGCGCGACGAAGGCGTGGTCATGAACCAGATTGCGGTTTTATATCGTTCGCATTTTCACGCGCTGGAATTACAGCTTGAACTTACGAAGCGGCAGATTCCATTTTCCATCACGAGTGGCATCCGTTTCTTCGAGCAGGCGCACATCAAAGACGCAACGGCGTTTCTGAAATTCATCGCGAATCCGCGCGACGAAATCGCCTTCAAGCGGCTGGCGCAATTGCTGCCCGGCGTCGGCGCGAAGGCGGCGGAGAAATTATGGCAGTCGTTTCAGATCGAAGTCCAGACGCCGAAATCCAAGACGCCGCTGGCCGTCGCGTTGCAGGATTCCATCGCGCGCGTTCCGAAAAAAACAGTTTTGAGTTGGGCGCAATTCACCGCGACGATTGCGCAACTGGAAGACGAAACCGTCCGCAAAAGCGCGTCGAAGATGCTGCGGCTCGTGATTGACGCGGGCTACGACGATTATCTCAAGGAAACTTTTGCGAACTACCGCTTGCGCCTCGACGATCTTGAACAACTCGCCGCGTTCGCGTTTCAATTCGGCACGGTCGAGGAATTTCTCACGCAACTCGCGCTGCTCACGAACGTCGAGGCCGAGGGCGACAAGTCCCAGAACGACGACGAAAAAATCCGGCTCTCGACCATCCATCAGGCAAAGGGTTTAGAATTTGAAATCGTCTTCGTCATCATGCTCTGCGACGGAATGTTTCCGTCCGCGCGCTCGATGGACAGCACCGACGGCGAGGAAGAAGAGCGCAGACTGTTTTACGTCGCCATCACGCGCGCGAAAAATGAATTGTATTTGAGCTACCCGTTGATTCGCGGCGGCTATGGCAATTCCGGCAACGACGCCTTCCAATCACCGTCACGCTTTCTTTCGGAAATTCCCAAGGAACTTTTGAACGAATGGCGGTTGCGGTAATAAATTTGTAGCAGACGAGGTAACGAGGCTCAAATTAGAAGTCGGAGCCGGAAAATTGAAATTAGAGCCTCCTCACGTCGGCTGCCACGGAATAAATAACTTCAAACGTCCGCGCAAATCTGGCATCTAATCAATGTGCGACGTTTTGGAATCATCGTTTCAATCTGCTTTTGCCTCGCGGCTTTGACCGCGCGCGCCGCGCATACGCAGGTGAAATTGATTTTGTCCGCCGACACCGCGAAGCCCGGCGACACAATTCTCGCCGGCGTGGATTTGAAGATGGAACCCGGCTGGCACACTTACTGGAAAAACCCCGGCGCGGCGGGAATGGCCACCCAAATCAAATGGCAATTGCCGCCGGGAATTTCCGCCGGAGAAATCCAATGGCCGCTGCCAAAAAAACTTCCGCCCGCCGAAGTCACCACTTACGGCTATGAAGACGAAGTTGTTCTGCTCGTGCCGCTGAAAATTGAAACCAATTTTCCGCGCGGCCAAATTGATTTGAAAGCGAATGTCTCGTGGCTCGAATGCAAGGAGGTTTGCATTCCCGCAAATCAAAATGTCGAAGCGAAATTGAACATTGGCACAGAAACCAAAACTTCTGTGGACGCACCAACAATTAAAATGTGGAATTATAAGATTCCTGGACCTCTCGGAAATGGTTGGTCAATTCAAGCATGGTGGGAAAAAATCACAAATGGCGATACGCGGCCAGTGATTTTTTATGGTTCTTTGCCTCCTGATACAAGTGGAAAAATTCCAACCGAATTTGATTTTCTTCCAGATGCCAGCAACGACTTTGAAATTCAAGCCGGCACGGAAAAAATCTCCAGCACTACGGCTGGAAGCATCACGCCTGGTTTCTATTTTCGGAAAATTGTAAAAAAGTTTTCCGGAGATTGGCCAAAAGAAATCTCTGGAGTTTTAACTGCTGGAAATGGCCTCTGGCGCGATGGATATGAAATTAAAATCCCCATCGCCGACAAAACTCCAACCAACGAAACCATTTCCGCACAAACGCCGCCAGAAAGTGGCACAAGCGTCCCGCCTGTCCGCGCAAGCGAGACGCCTGCGCTACCTTTGATGCTGCTCTACGCCTTCATTGGCGGGTTGATTTTGAACATCATGCCGTGCGTGCTGCCGGTTATCGCGCTGAAAATCCTCGGCTTCGTCAGCGAGGCGCGCAGCGAACCGCGACGTGTCCGCAATCTCGGTTTGATTTACGCGCTCGGCGTTTTGATTTCATTTCTCGTTCTCGCTGGAATTGTCATCGGCGTCAAATCCGCCGGACATCATGCCGGATGGGGAATGCAATTCGGCAATCCTATTTTTCTCGTTTGCCTGACCACGCTCGTCACGCTCGTCGCGTTGAATCTGTTCGGCGTGTTTGAAGTCACGCTCGGCGGACGCGCGCTCGACGCCGCCGGAAATCTTGCGTCGAAACACGGCGCGCCCGGCGCATTTTTTAATGGCGTTCTCGCCACGACTTTGGCCACGCCTTGCACCGCGCCGTTTCTTGCGCCCGCGCTTGGCTTCGCTTTTTCGCAAAGCGCGGCAACAATCATTTTAATTTTCCTGTTCGTCGGACTTGGCCTCGCGTCGCCTTACGCTTTGTTAAGTTTTAATCCTGCGTTGCTGAAATTTTTGCCGAAGCCGGGCGCGTGGATGGAAAAGTTCAAAATCGCCATGGGTTTTCCAATGCTTGCAACCGTCGTCTGGTTTTTCAACCTCGCCTACGATGATTACGGCAAAAATGTTTTGTGGCTCGGAATTTTTCTGGTCGTCGTCGCGTTCGCCACGTGGATTTTCGGCGAATTTTTCCAGCGCGGTCGCAAACATAAAATGATTGCCGCAATCGTCACTTTGATTTTGCTCGGCGGCGGCTACGTTTTGGCGCTGGAAAAAGAATTGGACTGGCGCGAAGCCATGCCGGAAACGGACGCAACGGGTTCGCTCAAAGAATCGGCAAACGGAATTGACTGGCAACGCTGGAGTCCCGAAGCCGTCGCGCAGGCGCGCGCCGCCGGAAAACCCGTGCTGGTGGATTTCACGGCGGATTGGTGCCTGACTTGTCAGGTCAACAAAAAGACCAGCATTGAAATTTCTTCCGTCCGCCAAAAATTGAAAGACTTGAACGCCGTCGCGCTCACCGGCGATTACACGCATCTTCCCGACGCCATCACGACGGAACTGAACCGTTACAATCGCGCTGGCGTTCCGCTGGTTTTGGTTTATCCGAAAAATCCCGACGCGGAGCCGATTGTTTTGCCCGAAGTTTTGACGCCGGGAATTGTCCTGAACGCGCTCGACCGCGCGGCGCATTGAACATTTTGTTGAAACCGGATGTCAAAACCTGCATCTTATTATGAATATGAAAACCACATTCGCATTACTCGCCGCTTTGACACTGGCCGCGTCCGCCTTCGCCGTCGAAGTTGGCAAGCCCGCGCCGGATTTCACCGGCACGGACATCAACGGCAAAACCGTCAAGCTCTCCGATTACAAAGGCAAAATCGTCGTCATCGAATCTTACAACCAAGATTGTCCATTTTGTCATAACCAATACAAGACCGGCGCGATGCAGGAATTGCAACGCGACCTCGCGACCAATGGCGTTGTGTGGCTGGTTGTGGATTCCGTCAACCCGAAAAATTTCAGCCATCGCACGCCAGAACAGGCGCAAAAGGAAATGGCCGATGAAAAAATGGACGTGAACGCGTGGATTGACGACAGTTCCGGTGACATCGGCCATCTTTACGGAATGGAAACCACGCCGCATATGTTCGTCATCGCCAAGGACGGCACGCTCGTTTACGACGGCGCGATTGACAATCGTCCGCAACCGTTCGGCGATCCGCGCACGGCAAATAATTACGTCCGCGCCGCCGTGGATGATTTGTTCGACGGAAAACCGATTGCAGTTTCTGAAACGAAACCTTACGGGTGCGCGGTTCACTACGCGGATTAAGCAATTGTTTTTCATCCGCAGATTTCACAGATTCACGCAGATTATTTTTTATCTGCGTAATCTGTGGATTTTTATTTTTGCCGTGGCTGATACGACCATTTTTCCTTTCTTAATTCCGCCGAAAGCGTAAAACCAAATTCCTTCAGAAATAATTCCGTCGGTGCGAGAATTGTCACTGGCCTGCGCGTGAACGTATCTTTGTAAGCCAGCCGCACCGCGCGCAGTCCGAGTCGCAAACCGGGTTGCACGCGACCATAAATTTCATCGCACACGATCGGGCTGCCCGACTCCGCCAAGTGCAAACGTATTTGATGCGTGCGGCCCGTGAGCGGACTTGCCTCGATGAGCGTGAACCGCTCGTTGCTTTGCAGCACGCGGAAATGCGTCTCGGCTTCCTTGCCTTCTTCCGAATTGTCCACGCGCATCTTGCCGAAATTTTTCGGGTCAGGGCCGAGCGGCAGTTCGCAAGTCCACTCTTTCTCGCGCGGCACGCCTTCGACGACGGATAAGTAGGTTTTCTCCATCCGCCGCGACTCGAACATCTCACCCATCGCGCGCATCGCCCCCTCGCTTTTAGCGAAGAGCATCACGCCGCTCGTGTCTGCGTCAAGGCGATGAACGTGGCGGAGATAACGCAAATTGCGCGAGCGCGCCCAGAAATCATCCGCGCGGACGGACGAATCAATCGCCGTCTGCAAGTTCCAGTTCGTCTTGCGCCACGAATCCGGCACGAGCATCCAGCCGCGCGGCTTGTCAATCGCCAGCACCGAGCGATCCTCAAAGATGATGGAGATCGGCTCGCAGCCCGGCAGTTCGATGAAATTGGGTTTGGCCATGTCGTGAATAGAATTTACAAACTACGTCCTTCCGAATTGATAAACTTAATTTTCGTATTTGAATGGCCGAGTTCGGCAAGCTTGGTTTGCAATAATGTGTGGTTGCGCGCGTTGTTTACGAGGTGAAGGTGATCTGTAAATTCGGCGGCAAAACCGATAACGAAAACTTTTCCATCAAATGAAACTGGATGTGCGTCCACCAGATAGCTACGTGTGAATGGACTGACGCGGCCAACGGCTTCAACCAACTTTAACCAAAGTTCGACAAGACTCGCATCAACAGTATTTTCGATTGCGTTGGGCTGGACTATTTGAGATGCGTTTATTTTAGGTAAAATATTTTCTGTCGTTGGCGGTTTAGCATTCTGTTCATCCGAGTCAAAAATGATACCAACTTTAGGCATGATGCCGGAAACTGGCTGGCTGGACTTTGGATTATTTTGCCGTCGCTGCGGTGCAATGATTTCCTCATCTGCTAAATCAATTGGCAAATTATTGAAGAAATATGCCGTTGCCGCATTTTGTTCTTCCTCTAAAACAGATGGATTGACTGCGCGGGTGACGTAGCCGCGCCGAGTGATGATCAATTCGTCTTTGGCGCGAGTTAGAGCTACATAAAGGACGCGACGTTCCTCCTCAATGTTATCTTTGCTGTCCATGGATTTGGCCGACGGATAGGAACCTGGCGAGGCGTTGATTACATAACAAACTTTAGCTTCTGTCCCCTTTGCAGAATGAACCGTGATGAGTGTTACTACGTCTTCGGTTGACGCGATAACTTCAGAACCATGAACAGGGTCTAGCATATATTCTTCAATGAATCCAAAAATTGTTGAATGCTTTTCGGCAAGTTTTTCAACCAACACAAAATCACGCCGCCGACTATCCCAATCGGTGGCATAGCGTTTGGCTAACACGGTTTCGAGCGCGCGTGTAGATGCCCTAATCGCTTCGACAGGACTGGTTGCTTGCGCAGCGACGACATCAATTGTATTTCGGCAAGCTCCGCCTGCTTTGCTGTCCTGTGCAAGAGTATTGAGAATGTCTGGCAAATTGGGCTTATCCAGAATTTTCTCGATAATACGGTTTGCTGTTACTTCACCAATGCCCGGCCACAAGCGCAAATATCGAACCCAAGCCAGTTCGTCTTCATTGTTGGCGATGATGCGAAGAACAGACAACACATCCTTGATATGCGCGGACTGTAATAACTTAACGCCACCAATATAAATGTAAGGGATATTACGCTCAATCAGTTGCAATTCCAACGCACGTCCGGCCCAACTGGCGCGAACCAAGATCATGTGCTGACACCAGTTCGCGCCTTCGGCGCGACGCGCAAGCATATCCTCGCCAATCCATGCCGCCTCGTCCCATTCGTTAATAAAATTTAGAAGGCGTGGTTTTTTGCCCACACCACGAACTGCACACAGCTTCTTGCCATAGGATAACGGTGATTGTTCTAGCAACCAATTACTGATGTCCAAAATTTCTTGTGTGCTTCGGTAATTTTCTTCCAGTTTTAGAACCGTTGCGTCTTGAACTCGTGTAGTAAATGAATGAATCGTCCGAAAATCAGCGCCTCTGAATCCATAAATACTTTGTGCATCATCCCCAACGCAGAACAAATTTGCATGGTCTTTCAAACTGTCCAGCAACGTCCATTGTAAATTATTAGTGTCTTGGAATTCATCGACCAAAATATGCGAGTAGCGACTGGCGACTACGTTCCGAATTTGCAAATTGTCTCGCAGTTGCGTTGCTACCACGTCGAGAATATCGTCGTAGTCTAAATACTTACGTTGGCGTTTTCGATTCTCGTAGCCTCGAAGAATAGTTTCGATTTTTTCCTTATGCGGAAGATTTTCGTCGTTATTTTTTGCGATGGCATCTGATAACTTGCAGCGAGTGTTCCTTGCCAGCGAGTAAATGTCAGTGATAACACTTGCCGTCGGCAGACCATCCGCCTTGTTGTAGCCCCTAATTGCTTTCATTAAATCTATCTGGTCATCGCGGTCAATAATTGTGTAGCCCTTGCAACCGAAAGCTTGCGGAAACTGGTGAATCAGTGACATGCAAAAGGCGTGAAACGTGGATGCCTTAAGTTCTTTAGCGGCTGAACCAAATTTGGCAGAAACACGCGAAGTAATTTCGGCTGCTGACTTCCGCGTAAAAGTCATCACATAAATTCGGCTGGCTGGCAGACCGTTTGCAATCAGATGTTCGCATCGGGCAATAATGGTTTTAGTTTTACCACAACCAGCACCGGCGAGCACAAGCGCATGACCACCATTGAATGTAGCAGCAGCAAGCTGGCTTGGATTAAGATCAATCGTGTCTGGATTAGCTAACGATGATTTTTTTTCTTCTATCACGAAAATGGTTGTTTCCAATTGGCAATGAGGACACGGCACGACGCTGTTCTCTTCTGCAAATTCATTCGCATCAAACTCAATGTGTCCGTCGCAATGCTGACAGCGACAAACAACATAATTTGGTGAGTTAATTTGCTCGTTCATACTCATCACTTCCGCCACTCCGTCTTCGGCGGCTCGGGCAAACCTTGCGCGCGCAACGCCGTGCGGAAATGCAGCTTGGAAATTTTTGCCAGATCGCCCGCGCCGCGTTCTTCCACGATTTTTTTCGCCGCCGCATCCACCGCCGCCGACGCGCCCTTCGGCAATTTCATCTCAAATTGTTTTTCCAGTTTCGCCAGGCCTTTCACAAATTCGTCGCGCGCCAAGATCGAGGCCGCCGCCACGGCGATGTCCTCTTCCGCCTTGTGCCGCTGCACGAGCTGCAATCCCTTGCCCTGCGCCATCAACGCTTTTTCGATCACGCTCTTGCTCGCGGCGAACTGGTCGCTGATGGCCTTCACCGGCGGCGGGTTCATCTGGTAACGCTTGCCCAGCAGATTCTCGATCACGCGCGCGTGACCCCACGCGAGCAGCGTGTTGACGCTTTTCATCTTCGTGTAAAGCCGGTTGTAAGCCTCGTTGCCGATGACGACGGAATCCACCACGCAGCCGGGCGTCGTGCGGATTTTTTCGGCGAGTTCAGAAATCTTCTTGTCGCTGGAAATATTTTTGGAATCGCGGATGCCCAACTCTTTCCACGCGGCGATGACTTTTGCGTTCACATAAACGCCCGCGATGGACAGTGGCCCGAAGAAATCGCCCTTGCCGCTTTCGTCCACGCCGATGCGCGGCAGGAGCAGGTCGGGATTCAAAATGGTTTCGTAGCCCAGCTTGACCTCCTTGAGAATCTCCGGCTCCAGCACGAACTCGACAAATTCCGCCGTGCCCTTCCCTTGCACTACCAGCTTGCCGCTCTCGTAAAAAACGATGTTCGTAGTGTCAGACTCATAGCCGAACCGGGCATACGGCACTTCACGCGGCTTCCAGTTGCGCGACTTCAAGGCAGCCAGCAGCGCCGACGCCTGTTCGTCGGTCAGCTTGCAAGTGTGGATGGTGATGGGCTTCACGCGGAAAAAATTAACCGCAAAGGAACGCAAAGGACACAAAGAATTTTTGTAGATTTTGCGATTTTTTGCGGCAATAATTCGTCTCGGAAAAAATTGGCGAAAGCAAAGTCAAAACAGTTAGGCTACCTTGAAACTTATGCGCCGCATTGTAAATTTCGCAAGCGACCGGCTTCAGCAAATGCCGTATGGATTGCGTGTTGTTTCTAAAGTCCTTCTGACTTTCGCCTTTGTTTTTCCAATTTTTACGCTCCTGTTGATTTTACCACACGGCAGTAACGCTCATTATTCCATAAACGGCACGCCAGTAACCTATGATGAGTTTTTGAAGCGTGGACATTTTTCAGTATTTTTTCTTATCGGCATCTATTCTGGAATTCTTGTTTATGGCTTTATTTGTGCTTCGCGTTGGTCTCGTCCGTTTTGCTTTTTCCCATTTGCCGTGTCGCTAATTATGGCTTCACCCGCCAGCAGCCATCAATCGGAATTGCAATTGGTGATTATTTAAGTCTTATTTTGCCGATAGCATTTTTGATTTGGTATTTATATTTTCGCCCGCCGGTTAAAAATTATTTCGCCAAATAATTTCCTTCGCCGCCTTCGCATTCTTCGCGCGACAATTTTCTTCATTTAATTTTTCGCGTATTTCGTGTATTTCGCGGTTCGACAAATTTTGAACTCAAAACCAAAAACTAAAAATTCAAAACTCGTCGCCGCGTTGCTGGACTGGTTCGCCGCGAACGCCCGCGACCTGCCGTGGCGGCGCACGCGCGATCCTTACGCGATCTGGATTTCCGAAATCATGCTGCAACAGACGCAGGTGAAAACGGTGATTCCATTTTGGACCCGCTGGCTGCGCGAACTGCCGACAATTGAAGCTGCTGCCAACGCGCCTTCAGAAAAAATTCACAAGTTATGGGAAGGACTTGGCTATTACACGCGCGTCCGCAATTTACAAAAAGCCGCGCAAGTTATTGTGGAAAAATACGACGCAAAATTTCCTGAAAAATTTGACGACGTTTTGGCATTGCCGGGAATCGGCCGCTACACCGCCGGCGCGATTTGCAGCATCGCGTTCAACCAGTCGAAACCAATTTTGGATGGAAATGTCATCCGCGTGCTGACGCGCATTTTTGGCATCGCGGAAAATCCCAAAGAAAAACAAACGAACACGCGGCTTTGGCAACTGGCGGAAGAATTGGTCAAACACTCGTCACTCGTCACTCATCACTCATCACTTTCTTGTTCGCATCTAAACCAATCCTTGATGGAACTCGGCGCGCTAATCTGCACGCCGCGAAATCCGAAGTGCGAATTCTGTCCGGTGAAAACATTGTGCTTGGCGTTCAAGGAAAACCGCGTGGACGAATTGCCGAACCTCGGCAAGCGCGAAGCCGCCATCGCCCGGCGATTCGTCGCATTTGTGATCGAACATAAAGGAAAATTCCTTGTCCGCCAGCGTCCTGCCGGAATTGTGAACGCGCATCTGTGGGAATTTCCAAACGCCGAAGTCGGAGCGCGGCTCTGCGAGCCGCAGCAAGTCGTAGCGGAATTCAATGTGCTGCGGGTCACAGACCCGCGCTCCGTCAAACTTGAACCACTTTGCACGGTGAAACATTCAATCACGCGTTATCGCATGACGCTTGAAGCGTTTCATGTTCGCTTGAAAAACTCGCCGAAGAAACTGGCAGGCGTTTGGTTATTACCGAAAGAATTTGATTCACTGGCCTTTTCCAGCGCCCACAAAAAACTCGCCAGCCTGCTCTAAATCATTATTTTGATTGGATAACTTTTTGCTGTATGAGTCGCTCCAAACGAAAGACCAACATTTGCGGCATCACGATGGCTGCTTCAGAAAAAACTGACAAGCAGAAGGCCAATCGAGCCGAGCGTCACAAGGTCAAGTCGGCAATTGTGTCGAGCGGTGAAATTGAAGTGTTGCCGACAAAGCGGGAAACAAGCAATGTCTGGAGCATGGCCAAAGACGGAAAAATTTATTTTGATGCTTCAAAAAATTCGAGGCTCATGCGGAAATGATTTCATAAAATGATTTATTTCGACCATAACGCCACCGCGCCGGTGATGCGCGAAGCGCGCGAGGCATGGCTGGACGCGACGGAAAACATTTCCGGCAACGCCTCCAGTCCGCACCAGTTCGGCCTGCGCGCCAGCACCGCGCTCCGCGACGCGCGCGAAAAGCTCGCGCACTTTCTCGGCTGCCACGCGAACGACATTGTCTGGACGAGCGGCGCGACGGAAGCGAACAACACAGTGATGCATCATTTTGCGAAAACGCTGGATGCGAAGAGTGAAGTTTGGATTTCCGCGATTGAGCATCCGTGCGTTGATGAGTCGTCGAAATTTTATTTCGGCAAGCGCGCGAAATTTATTCCGGTCACGCACGACGGGGTGATTGATCTGGACTGGCTCACGGTGGAACTCGCCGACACGCGACCCGGCCTCATCGGCGTCATGGCCGCGAACAACGAGACCGGCGTCATCCAGCCGTGGCGCGAGATTTTTTCCATCTGCCAGAGTTACGAAGTTCCGTTCTTCACCGATGCGGTGCAATGGCTCGGCAAAATGCCCGCGCACGGTTTGGGCGACTGTGATTTCGTCAGCGGTGCGGCGCATAAATTTGGCGGGCCGCGCGGCATCGGCTTTCTGAAAATTCCGCACAAAGGCAAAATCACGCCGCTGCTCGTCGGCGGAAAACAGGAACAAGGCGTCCGCGCGGGAACGGAAAATGTGGCAACTATTCTTTCGATGATCGCAGCTTTGGAAGTTCGCGAAAAGCAAAT
The DNA here is from genome assembly GCA_036490295.1 of Verrucomicrobiia bacterium. GTDB lineage: Bacteria > Verrucomicrobiota > Verrucomicrobiia > Limisphaerales > UBA11358 > UBA11358. Next base: position 12,867 of record DASXED010000015.1, read on the forward strand.
CGTGAACGGCCAGCACATTTTGCGCGGCGTGTGGCACGAGAATTTTGAGAAACAACTTTTGAAGGAATTGCCCGGCGTAAAAATTGTCGGCGAGAAGTCACCGCGCTTGTGGAACACAGTTTCCGCGCTCATGCCGCACGGTTCACAATTGCATTGGGTCACAAAACTCGACAAGGCCGGTTTTGCCGTTTCGACCGGATCAGCCTGCACGACTGGAAAAGAAGAGCCGTCGCACGTTCTGGCCGCGATGCATTTTAAGCCGGCGGAAGCACACCGTGTTCTGCGTTTCAGCAGCGGCTGGGAAACAAACGAAAACGATTGGGACGCTCTGGCAAAGGCATTGGCGAAAATTCACGGCGAAACGCATCGCGCTGACGTGTAAGTGTTTTCTGTTTCTCAAACAATTGACGTCGCAGTTCACCACACAGAATGACAATGAAAACTCGCAACCGGCTCATCGTGCTTTTCATTCTGGCGTTTCCATTCGTAGTTCTATTCGGCTTTTTGCTTTCGCAAGTGGTCGGCCCACTTCCGCCGGTTCAATCGCTACCAAATCCAAACGGCTACGAAGATTTGGTCAAGGCCAGCAAAATGATTGTCAACGACACGGGCAATTACAACGAATCCAATTTACAGCAATTACAAAAAGTCATCGACAGCGATTCAAATGCGTTGCAACTGGCGCGGACGGGTTTGCAAGAACAATGCCGCGTGCCGCTTGAATTTTCTCAAACTTACATAAGCAACCATCTCGCTGAACTTTCCAGCCTCAAGCAATTGGCACGGACTTTTCTTGCCGAAGGTCAATTGGCCGAATTGGAAAATCGTCCGAACGACGCAGCGAAATCTTATCTGGACACAATTCATTTGGGCAACGAATCGGCGCGCGGCGGCGTTTTAATCGACGCGCTGGTTGGCATCGCAATTCAAAATATAGGAACGATTCATTTGACAAATCTTATTGCTCAACTGGATGCAAATTCCTGCCGCGAAACTGCGACGGTTTTGGAAACGCTGGATTCTCAACGGCCAACGTGGAACGAAATCATGCAACAGGAAAAAATTTGGCGCAAAGCATTTGAACAATTGCAAAAAGTTCCTGCTTCAAAAATGCCGATGATGGAACGTATGGCTGCAAAAACTGATCAAACCTGCGAGTTAAAATTTAACACGCAGGAGCAAAAAACGCGACGTGCGATGATTGACCTAGCCGCGCGCGCTTACGAATTGGACAATGGCAAACCGCCTGCGAGCGTCGCTGATTTGGTTCCAGATTATCTCAAAGCCGTTCCGCAAGACCAGCTCACCGGCACGAACATGGTTTATTCTCCTCGTTAATTTCGTAGCAGCCGATGTGAATCGGCTCGAACCAAATTAATGAGCAGACATACGTCCGCTGCTACAAATTTTACTCACCGCGATAAACCGCGCGCGCCGTGCAAGTCTCCGCCACGACGACTTCCACGAGCAACGGCAATTTCGGTTTCAACTTTTTCCAAATCCAAACTGCGACAATTTCACTCGTCGGATTTTCGAGGCCGGGAATTTTGTTCAGATAATTGTGATCCAGCTTTTCCCAGATTGGTTTGAATGCGGCGGAAATGTTCGCGTAATCCATCAGCCAGCCAAGCTTTTTATCGCACTCGCCTGCCACGACAATCTCCACCTTGAAACTGTGCCCGTGCAATCGCCGGCATTTATGCGCTTTCGGCAAACGCGGCAGCAGATGCGCCGCTTCAAATTGAAACGCTTTTCTTAATTCCATTTTCATATTTTTTTTTAGCCACAGATACACACAGTTGAAACACAGGTTCTCAAAACAAATTTTTATCTGTGTCCATCTGTGAAAATCTGTGGCTAAAATTCTAAATCCGTCCAAGTGATTAAATCGCCGAGCGCCGGACGCCCATCGTGCCGCCACGCCAGCGGCGGATTTTGCATCTGGCCGAGCGGACAAATCCGCGTCGCGCCCCAGCGCGCGAATTGCACGGCAAATTCGGAAATTTTTTCTTCAGGCGCGGCGATCCCGACCGTCGAAACTTTTCCGCGAACGCTGTCGGCGTTTTCCAAGGCCGTTTTCAAATCGGTGACGCCTTTGACGTAAATGAAACGGTTCAGGCAGGACATCTGAAAACGCGCGTCCGCCTCAAAAACCACCGTCCACGCGGTCGAATTTTTGCTGCACCAATGCTGCGTCGTCTCCGGCGAATGCGCCGCGCGCACTTCGTAAATACCGCGGCGCGATGCAATCGCAGCCGCGTGTTCCGCCGACAATTCGCCGCGCGGCTCAATTTGCTCGCGCCTTTCCAATTCTTCGGCAAGCAATTGCGCAAAATGTTCCGGCAAAATTTCACCGCCGAGTTGGACGTAAATGACGTGCGGCGAAAGGCAGCCGAGCTGATTCCAAGCGACAACATCGTCCGCCGCCGCCGCGACGATTTTTTTTGCGCGCGAACCGTATAAAACCTCGCCCGCGACAAATCCAAAGCTCACGCGATGGCCGTGACCGAGAAAACGGGTTTTGAGCGGAAGCTGCTTGCGGATTTCGTCAAGCGTTTCGTCGCCGCCCGTCGCCGTCACGCAATCCGCCTCGGCAAAAAGCGCATTTTCCAAACCAAAATTTCCGCCGCGCCATTCGGCGATTTCGAGGCACGCGCCCAGTTTCGGATCGGCTTCGTAAATCGAGTGTGCGAACAGGCGCGGCAGAAATGCCGAGCTGCTGCCGCATTTCACAAATTGCGCCGAGCGCGTGAGCAGGCCGAAAACGATGCTCGTCAAAGCCGGATTCGGAATGTTGCCCGCGCAAATGTGAACTTGAAATTCCGGCGTGCTCACAATCGCCGCGCGCGATAATTTTTCTTCAGCGCTTGTCACACAAATTGAGTCAAGCCGTTTTGCGGTGCCGAATTCCTGGAGGAGCAGCGCGTTGAAATTTTCGCGTGTGATCTGCTTGAAAAAATTGTCAAGGCCGCGCGCCAGGGTCGCCGGCGAAAAACCGGTCGCCGCCGCGTTTTCCCGGGCGGATTTGCGAAATGAAAACTCCGGCTCAAGCCAGCTTTCCGCAAGTTCGCTTAAAAAATTCACAAGGCTTTGCGTGGAACGGTTTGCCAAATATTGCTCGCGATTTCGCTTCAGCGTCTGACACGCTTCGGAAATCATCGCCGGCGAAAGCGTCGCTTCCGGCGGCAAATCGGCTAGAAAATAATTGGGAAGATTCATGCGGTCATCAACGAACAGCCGCGCGGCTCGGCCAGTTGTGCGCGGCCAATCAACTCAAACCCGTCACCGCGGCGGATTGCCAAGTCTTCGGTCTGAATTGTGGCGACGGAAAATACATTTGCCAGATCAAAGATGCGAATCAAACCAGTTTCACCGTCGAAAACTTCGCGTCCAGTTTCCGGCGAGATGATTTGCGCGCGCACCCACGGCGGAAAACGAAACTGCCGTTCCAAATTTTGAATTGAGTCGTAAGCTTGCGAACTCAATTCGCTCATGCCGTATTCGCAAATGATTTTTTCGGGAGAAATGCCAAGTTGTTCGGAAATGAGTGAATGCAATTCTATTTTTGTCAAAATGCGGGAACGGTTTTTGTAGCCGCCGGTTTCCATGATGCGTGAATTTTCCGGCAAATGGAATTGCAGGTTGTTTTCCGCGAGAAAATCCATCAGGTGAACAAATGAAAACGCCGTTCCAAGCAAAATCAGCGGGCGATTTTGTTCAACGGATTCGCGAAGTGTTTTCAGCGCGGCGTCAAAATCCAAAGTCCATGTGCCGGCGGCAGCCAGTTTGCCGAGAAATTCCGCACGGCTCGCGGGGACGCTCGTCCTACCCGTTTTTTGCCGGACAATTTCAAACATATGGACGAGCGATGAATGCGGCGCTTGTTCCGGCGGCGGCGTGAGGCAAATCAGCTTTAAGTTTTGAGTTTTGAGTTTTGAGTTGCTGAAAACGCCTTGCTCAAACCATTTCCAAAGCGACGCTTCATAAACCGCCAACGATTCGGCGCAGTGAAAATGGCGACTGGATTTTTGTCCGGTCGTGCCGCTGGAATGGAAAACGGCGGCGCGCTCATTTGGCGCGAGCGAGGTTAGTTCCAATTCCTTGAACGCACTCGTCGGCACGAAAGGAATCTGCGTCCAATGTTCAATCATTTGCGGAGTCAATTTTCGCGCTTCGCAGATTTTTCGGTAAGGCGAATTGTGTTTGAACTGAAGCGCGAAAAGTTCGAGCGCAAGCGCCTCAAAGTTTTCGTTTTGAAAACCAGAAGCGATGGATTCGCGCAATCGCGCGGCGAAGTTTGAAAGCTCTTTGTTCATGCGGTGTTTGATTATGGCTGGTTTTCCGCGACAGCCGGACGGCATGATAACACGAACAATTTGCGCTGCAAGCGAGATTGCCTTTGTGCTATTTGTGCGTCAAACTCACTGTTCGAGATAATGAGCAAACGGTTTTACATCACCACTGCGCTTTATTACGTCAATGGACAGGCGCACCTCGGCCATGCCTATGAAATGGCCATTGCCGACGTCATCGCACGGGCGCGCCGGAGTCTGGCGCAGGAAGTTTTTTTTCTGACCGGCCTCGACGAACACGGCCAGAAAGTCCAGCAAACAGCCATCGCCGAAGGCAAAACACCGCAGGCCTATTGCGACCAACTGGCGGCGGATTGGAAAGCATTCGCCAAAAAACTGGAGCTGACCAACGACGATTTCGTCCGCACGACCGAGCCGCGCCACACAAAAGTCGTTCAGGAAGTTTTAGAAAAGCTTTGGATGCAAGGCCAGTTCTACCAGGAACTTTACGAAGGTTTCTATTCTACAAAAGAAGAAACTTTTTTAACCGAAAAAGACCGCCTGCCGGATGGGACTTTTCCGCCACAATTTGGCGAAGTTGTTCCGCTCGTCGAATCGAACTATTACTTTAGACTTGGAAACCAGCAGCAATGGCTGATTGATTACATTGAGGCAAATCCGGATTTTATAGTGCCGACGCATCGTCGCAACGAAGTTCTCGGATTTCTCAAGAACAACACGCTCGAAGATTTGTGCATCTCGCGTCCAGTGACGCGGTTGAACTGGGGCATTCCCCTGTTCGACAAGGATTTTGTCACTTATGTCTGGTTCGATGCTTTGGTCAATTACATTTCAATTCCTGCCGCGCACGGCGACACAGCCATTAACCCGGCATTGCGTCACCAGCTTTCACCATCCAACTCTCAACTTTCCCTGTGGCCTGCGGACATCCATGTCATCGGCAAGGACATCTTGAAATTTCACGCGGTCTATTGGCCGATCATGCTCAAGGCGATGGGACTGCCGCTGCCGAAGCAAATCCTCGTCCACGGCTGGTGGCAAAAGGACGGCGCGAAGATCAGCAAAAGCACCGGCAACATCGTCGAGCCGATCGCGGTGATTGACGAATGGGGTTTGGACGCGTTCCGCTTTTACGTTCTGCGCGAACTCGACATCGGCCCAGACGGAAATTGGACCGACGCCGGATTCCGTTCGCGTTATCAGGCTGAACTCGCGAATGGTTTGGGAAATCTTGTGAACCGTTCGCTCTCGATGCTCAAGCGTTATCGCAACGGAATTGTTCCGGCGCGTTCGGATGAATTGGCGGCGTTTGCAGCAAAAACCGTGGACGAAGCCCACGCGCTGCTCAAACAAAACCAGTTGCAGGCCGCACTGCAAAGCATCTGGTCGCTCGTCACGCGCGCGAACCAATACGTTGACCAGACCGCGCCGTTCAAGCTGGCGAAAGACCCGGCGCAGGCGCAGCGGCTCGATGAAGTTTTGTATAATCTCGCCGAAACGTGCCGCGTCCTCGCCGTTTTGCTATGGCCGTTTCTGCCCGGCACGGCGGCGAAAATTTACGCGCAGCTTGGATTGACCGAAGTGCCGGAGAAATTTTCGGAATCGGTCTGGGGCAAATTAAAACCCGGCCACGCGATTGGCGAACCGTCGCCGCTGTTTCCGCGCAAAGAACCGTGATTTGCACTCCGGCAAACGTCTGTTAGATTGAATCCATGAAAACAAATCCCGCCGCAAAATTTTCACTGTTCGCCATTCTGTTCGTCGCCGCCTCATTTATTGCCGGCTGCGCGACGACTCCATCGGTTGACTGGAACAGCCGCGTCGGCACTTACACGCTGGATCAGGCCGTGACCGACCTTGGCCCGCCGGACAAGCAGGCCAAATCAAGCGACGGCAAAAGTGTCGTTGAATGGATCACCTACCGCAGCGCCGCCACCGGTTTCAGCGCCGATATGAATTACGTCAACGGTCCCGCCGGCGCCGGCGCAGCCCAAAGTGCCGGGAAAAACTACAGCGACCGCGTATTGAGGCTGACGTTCGGCCCGGACGGCAAACTGGTTTCCTGGTGGAAGAATTATTGAGGAACGATTTTTTCGCGCCCGGTCTGTTAAAAATTGTCTTGCCAATTTCCCGGCAGGCGAAATGATTATATTCGTCAAACAAACCATTGCTAAAACCTATGGCACCATGCGCTTTTCGCACCGCCGACAGTAAAAAGCAAAATTCTCCCGCCATGAAAAAATTATTTTTTGCCTTTGCCCTCGCCGCCACCGGCGTGATCCTTTCAACCGGCTGCAACCGCAAGCCCGCTGAAAACGCCCCGGATAATTCAACGGCTCCCGAATCCCACCACGTCATCGCCGTCATTCCCAAAGGCACGACGCACATTTACTGGCAGTCGGTCAAGGCCGGCGCGGAAGCGGCGGGCAAGGAGTTCGGTTACGACATTCAATGGAACGGCCCCGAACGCGAGACCGACCGCGAACGCCAGATTCAAATCATCGAGGATTTCATCGTGCAGAAAGTGGACGGCGTGGTCCTCGCGCCGCTGGACAAGGACGCGCTCGTGCCGTCGGTGGAAAAACTGGCGAGCCTGAAAATTCCCTGCGCGATCATTGATTCGGGAATTGACACGAGCAATTACGTGACGTTCGCGGCGACGGACAATTATCAAGGCGGCGTTTTGGCCGCGCGACGCATGGGCGAAATTCTCGGCGGCAAAGGAAATGTGATCGTCCTCAAATACGTTCCCGGCTCGGCTTCGACGACCGACCGTGAGAACGGTTTCATTGACACGATTGGAAAGGAATTTCCGGGAATTAAAATCGTGGACAGCAAATACGGACAGGACACGGTCGAAACCGCGCTGCAAGCTGCGGAAGATATTTTGACGCGCAATCAAAACGTGCAGGGATTTTTTGCGTGCAATGCGCCGACCGCCGTGGGCGCGCTTCAGGCATTGCAAAGCCAGCATCGCCCGGAAATAAAATTGATCGGCTTCGACGCAGAAAAAGCTTTGATTGATGGTTTGAAGGCCGGACAAATTGACGCGCTCGTGGTGCAAAATCCTTACAAGATGGGTTACGAAGGCGTCAAGGCCGTCGTCATGGCGATTCAAGGCAAGCCGGTGGAAAAGAAAATTGACACCGGCGTCGCGGTCGTGACGAAGGCTGATTTGGACAAACCGGAAGTCAAGGCGCTGCTGAATATTCAATAATGACGTTGAACCGTGAATCGTGAATCGTTAAGCCCAAAAATGGAAAACGATTCAACGATTTAACAATTCAACGAATCACGCTTTCATGAAATTCGTCCGCCAACTCCTGCCGTTCGCGAGTTTGCTGCTCGTGCTGATTCTGCTGTCCGTGCTCAAGCCGGAAACATTTTTGACGACGGACAATTTCCTGAACATCTTCCGCCGCTCCAGCGTCAACGCCATCATCGCCGTCGGCATGACGGCCATCATCATTTCCGGCGGCATAGATTTGTCCGTCGGCTCGATGCTGGCAATGGCGGGAATGACCGGCGCGTGGACGATGCAGCATTTCGGCGGCGACAATTTGACGGCGGGAACAATGTGGCTCGGCACGTTCGCGGGAATTTTGACCGGCACGCTCGCCGGATTTTTGAACGGCGCGCTCATCAACGGATTAAAACTGCCGCCGTTCATTCTGACTTTGGGAACGATGAGCGCGTTTCGCGGAATTTCCTATGTGATGAACGACGGCCAGCCTTACAACGTGCCCGCGTATCAATTCCTCGGCAACGGACAAATTTTTGGAATGTCCGTTTCCGTCGTCATCGCCATCGCCATAATTTTGATTGCGAGCGTCATTTTGAAACACACAACTCTTGGCCGTTACACTTATGCCATCGGCGCGAACCGCACCGCCACGCTTTACTCCGGCGTGAACGTGACGCGCAATCTCACCGTGATTTATACTTTGGCCGGATTGCTCGTCGGCATTGCGGCGATGATTGAAACCAGCCGCACCGTTTCCGCGCAACCGACCGCCGGCATCGGACTCGAATTGGACATCATCGCCGCCGTCGCCGTTGATCAGGTGACCCGCACGAAAGTGAAGTGAGGCGGGTGGACCGCGGGTCTGTGACCCGCAGCAGCCTCGAAAGTTGGGCCGGTTCCGCAATTCCAGCCCGTTGTTGCCGGCGTTGCT
>DASXED010000081.1:0-3497 GCA_036490295.1 Verrucomicrobiia bacterium
GTTTACAACTGTGGCTTGTTCGGCCTCGTAATCGTAAATGCGTTTGTTGGCCGTATCGAATGCGCCGAAACCAAGAATAACAACGTGAACGTGTGCCTTGCCGCGTGCTTCGCTCGCCCACGCAAAAGTGCGGTGAGCAAAATGAATTTTAATTTTGAAACGGTCGAACAATAAACCCCAAACAACTGGCACTTGTTCGCCCTGTGTAATCGAGTTTGTAGCCACGAAGCCGACCTGGATTCGTGTGCCTTGGATGTATTCCGCCGCACGGTAAAACCATGAAACGACGAAATCAATGTCACCTGTGTTTTTGAAATTGCTGAAAACATGAACCATGTCCGCTCTTTGGTCTTTGTTCTGATAATGCTTTCCAACGAACGGCGGGTTGCCGAGGACATAGCTGCATTGTTCCGGCGGCAGAACTTTTTTCCAGTCGAGCCGGAGTGCATTGGCGCAATGAATGTGCGGAGATTTCTTGAGCGGCAGGCGCTGGTAAAGCTGGCCGAAGGCGGCGGAGATTTTCTGGTTCATCTGATGATCCATGAGCCAGAGTGCGACTTCGGCAATGCGCGTGGGCCATTCCTCGATTTCGATGCCGTAAAATTGATCCACGTCAACCTGTGTCAATTGCCCGACTTCTTCCTGCGAAAATACCTGTTGAAAGCGGCCTTCCTTTGAAGGCAAAAGTTCCATCAGCACTTCAAGTTCAAGCTGACGAAGTTCGCGATAGGTGATGACGAGGAAGTTGCCGCAACCGCAGGCGGGGTCGAGAAAGCGCAGGTCGCAAATTTTTTTGTGAAATTCCTCCAGCCGCGCCTTGCGTCCGGTGGAGCGGTCGGCTTTACGGGTGTCAAACTCGGCGCGCAGGTCGTCGAGGAACAGCGAGCGAGCGACTTTCAGGATGTCGCGCTCGCTGGTGTAATGCGCGCCGATCTGCCGCCGTTCCTTCGGCTGCATGATGGATTGAAAGAGCGAACCGAAGATGGCGGGCGAGATGCGCGACCAATCCTTCTGGCAGCAACCGAGCAGTGCGTTGCGCATATCGCGGTTAAAATCGGCGAAGCCAAGATGTTCGCCAAAAAGGTCGCCGTTGACGTAGGGAAACGCAGCGAGAGTTTCATCGAGATTTTTCTGACGCTTCTCCGCCGGCGTATTGAGGATTTCAAAGAGCCTCGCAAGTTTTTCGCCCAAATCCGAGCCGTCGGCAGCGGTGCGGTTTTCGATGAAAAGATGAAACGATTCGCGGTCGAAAATGCCGGTGTCTTCGGCAAAGAGGCAAAATAGGATGCGGACGAGAAAGCGTTCAAGGTCGTGGCCGGTGTAGCCGCCGGCTTCGAGCGCGTCGTGAAGTTCGCCGAGAATTTCAGCGGCTTCGATGTTGATCGGGTCTTCTTCCTTGTAGGTGTGCTGCTTGTAGCCGGGAATGAAAGCGAAGGCGTGGATGTATTTGTGAAAATCGGCGAGCGTAAATTCAATGGACGTGCCGCGCCGTTTGTCGAAGAGCGGCAGGTCACGCTGTTCCTCCGGCTCAAGGTCGTGTAACGCGATGCGCGCAAAATCGGAGACAATGATGTAGCGCGGAATTTCGGCGTGACGGCCTTCGTTGGCAAGGTCTTGGATGTAATTAAACGCCTGCGCCTTCGCTTTGCCGAGGTCTTCGCCAAAACTTTTATGTTCGACGAGCAACACGCCGCGCCAGAGCAAATCAATGAAACCGTAAGTTCCCGAAATGCGCTTGGCCGGTTCTTCAAAGCTGGCAACGACGCGGCGTTTGATGCCGAAGACTTGAAAGAATTCGTTCCAGAAAGTCTGCTTCTCGGCGCTCTCGCTTTTCGCGCCCTTCCATTCGCCGGAAAACTTGATGGCGTTGTGACGGATTTCGTTCCAACTGATCGGCATGGCAGATGAGTTTGCGCGGTAAAATTGGCAGCGTCAACGCGATTGAACCAAAAGGCGGAAGATGCGATCCAGATGTTCAAATAAGGATTTGAAATTGGCGCGTGCGGTTTGGTTACATTTTGAACCGGGGACGTTTCGAGCAGGAGCGGATTTTCGCCGGCGTGATGCCTTTGACGGTCAACATCGCCTCGGCGACAGCCCGCATCTGCTCATCCACCACTTTCGGCGGGAGAATTTGCGCGAAACGGCCTTTCATCTGGTCAATTCCGTCCGGCACGTCGGATTCGCCAAAACCAAAGAATTTTCCATTGCCGCTGCGGATGATGGGCAGGAATTTCTGCTTCTGCACGTCGCGTGCTTCGCCCATGAGAACGATCACCTCCTGCCGGTCGAATGACTCGGACGGTGGTTCGGTCATGTCGAGTTTTTCACCCGGCTTCGCGCATTTCATCCAGGCTTCCAACGCCATGACAGCGGCGGTTGCCGCGTGGGCGATGCACATGAGGCGCGCGGTCGTGGCGAAATCGTCCTTTGCGTGTTCGTCGGCGAGATTGTCCGGGATAAACATAAATGAGCCGTTCGCGCCGATCAGGAAAAGTGTCGGCGGCATCCGTCCCATGTTGCGCATGGAAAAGTTCGCGTAATGCTCGGCGTTGACGAGCAGGTCATCCAGCGATTCAGGTTTTGGCTTTGGCTGCATCACGGAAAGTTTGAAGCGGGAACGGACTGGACGCAAACGGAATTGGATATTTAGCGGACGATGATTCGGACTGCCGATGGACATGGAAAGTCCATGTTCATTTCATGCCCGTGCCCTGTCTGTATCCGTGGATATGGATTGTCCCAGGACTGTGCGCGTTTGTTGCGCGAACTGTTTCACGGATGTTGCATGTCTGTTGCGCGACTTGTTGCGTCAACTGCTTCGCGACTTGCCAACCGGATGCCAACCCGACCGCTTCGTGATTTGCCTCGCGGACTTCACCGGCCATTGCCCGGACATTTACCAACCGTTGCGCCAGCTATTGCGCGGACATTCATCGTTGTTGCGTGAGATGTTTCCCGGCAACTGCTCGGACACTGCGCGGCAGTTGCCCGGCTGCTTCGCCGGACGCAACGCGAGATGCTTTGCGTCTGCCAAGCGGACTGCTTCCTGATTTGCTAACCCAATGCTAACTTGGCTGCTTCGTGACGTGCTTCGTTAAATGCCAACCGTGTTGCCAACCGAACCGCTAACCTTGATTTCATTAAGGGGATGGTGTCTATCCAAAATGTTCCGGTTTTCAATTTCAGAAAACCGTCGCCATTCACATTCGATTGAACGTATCAAATTGGGTGACGATTGGCGCAGTGAACGTCCGTTTCTGAAATCGGAGCGGACGCAACGGCTGTGGAGTCGCGGGATTTTGGAAACGGACGTTGACTGCGCTGCCGTCTAGGTTCAACTGCGAGGCGATTTGTCTGTCCGGTTTCCTCCGCTGTCAGCAGGAAAGCCGGACAGTCAAAGCGCCAATTGGCTTCCAGCGATCTGCGGAACATTGATGATGTCCTGCAATCGCCTGACGCCTTTCTGCAGGCTAGATCCAGGCTGGAGAATCTGT
>DASXED010000085.1:0-14770 GCA_036490295.1 Verrucomicrobiia bacterium
GATAATCAATCCAGTTGGAACGCCGCCCGAAAGTTCTACTTATGGAAAACTTGGTAGCTTTTGAAATTAACGAAGCGGCCACTCCACAATTTTCGCCTTGGCCGAAAGCATTTTCATGGCGGCCGAAACTGTAACTCCAAGCGCCCCGGCGACAAGCGCGATTTTTCGTCCCAACGGGACAACCGGAAATTAGCCAGACACGCAGTGTCTGGTTCATGCCCCAAACGAAATCCGTCCTGTCCGTGTCACCCAATCCTCAACCACACCGTCTTCAAATACGCCGGTTCGGCGCGCGAAATTGGAAAATCCGGCGGTTGCGGAAAATAATGCCGCTGCAAAATTTTCCGGCGCGACGCGAAAATTGTCTTTTCAATTTCCGCGAGAAAATTTTCCGGCGGCCAGTCCGTCGCGTTCGTCGAGGCGAACAAAATCCCGCCCGGCTTCACCAGCGGCAGCGCGGCAGTGACGAGCCGGCCATAATCTTTTTCCGCGCGGAATGTGCCGTGCTCCTTCGACTGCGAAAACGTCGGCGGGTCGAGCACCACGGCGTCGAACGCGCGGCCTTTCTTCGCCAGCCGCCGCAACCAGTCGAACGTGTCGCCGTAAATGAAATCGTGCGCCGCCGGGTCGAGGTCGTTCAGCGCGAAGTTGCGCCGTCCCCATTCGAGATATTTTTTTGAGAGATCAAGGCTCGTCGTCCGCGCGCCAGCTTTCGCCGCGCACATGGAGAAGCCGCAGGTGTAGGCGAAGGTGTTCAAAACTTCCGGTTTTGAATTTTTAATTTTTAATTTTGAATTAAACAGGCAGAAGTCCGCCGCGACGTGGCCGGTCAAAAAGCGGCGGCGGTTGTCGCGCTGATCGAGGAACAGGCCGACGGAATAACCTTCGTTGAAACTCATTTCGTAGCGGACGCCATTTTCTAAAATCTCAAACCGCTCCGGTGCAGCTTCACCAAAAACGAGTTGAGGCGAAACTTCGGTCGTCGTCGAGCGGCGAACCTCACGCGAAAGGATTTTGTGATATGCGCCGCGTGACGCGAAAATTTTTGCGAGCCGCGACAATTCTTCGTTCTGCTTTGCGCTCAAGGCGGATTCGGATTGCGAGAGCAGAAAATCGCCTAGTTTTTCCACAAACCAGCCCGGGCGGCCATCGCTCGCGCCGTGAATCACGCGAAAGGCGTTTGTTGAGGCCGGTTCAATTATGGCGGAACGCAAAGCGAGTCGCGGTTTGGCATCGAAATTGACCGGCGCAAAAAATTTCACCGGCTCGTTTGTGGCCGGATGCGTGAATGCAATTTCCGCCGCGTGCAAAAAAACGCGCGCCGCCGGACTGCCGCCGTAAAGCGTGTCGCCGAGAATGGGAAATCCGTTTTCCGCCGCGTGAACGCGGATCTGGTGCGTGCGGCCAGTGAGCGGCTCGGCGCAGATAATTTTGAATTTTGAATTCGGAATTTTGAATTCGGAATTTTCCACGATGGAAAATTTCGTTTCGGCAATTTCCCCGGCGATTTTCAAACTCAAACTCCGGCTCGCATACTTTTCGCCAATGCGGACGAGCGAGGTTTTCACGGTAAATTCCTTCTGCGGAACTTCGCGGTCGGTGAGCAGGAGATATTTTTTGCGGACGCGGCGTTCCGTGAATTGTTCCGTGAGCGATTTATTGGCGAGCGGCGTTTTGCCGAAGACGAGGACGCCGCTGGTTTCCTTGTCGAGCCGGTGAATGATTGCCAGCGACGACCAGCGCGGCTCGCGATGTTTCAGCCAGTCGTAAATGCCTTCGCCGGCGAACGGCGACGGCGCGTGCGTGTTCCAGCCGGCGGGTTTGTGAACCACCAGCAGATGTTCGTCCTCAAAAATCGCGCACGGGACCATGCGCAATGAAAGCATTTTCCGACGCCCAAATGAAAGCGTGGAATCACGGAGTGAAGAACGCCGTCAAGCTTTGGGTCATTTCAATGAGGAACGGCGCAGAAGTTCCGCCGCCGCTTTGGCGTTGGGGTCGCCATTGACGATGGCATTGGCCAAACTACGTTGCAGGCTAACCATCTGGCTGTGCGCTTTTTGGGCTTGCTGGTCGGTCAACTGACTTTGTTTTTGCATTGCCAGTAAAGTTTGCGCCGCCTTTTCGTAGGCATTTGCCTTGAGCGCCGCGTCAACCTCGTCAATGGATTGATTGACATCCGTCGAAACCGGGATGTCCGCCGGAGCTGGAATACTGGCGGCAGCAGGAGCGGCTGGCGCCGTTGCGGCCACCGGGACGTTGGTTTCCGAATCAGCGGGCGTCGCGGCGGCGACTGGTTTTTCTTCTTTTTTGGAACAACCGGCGACTGTGGCCGACACGATCAACACCAGCACGATTGTTTTCAAATGACGGATGACGGGAACGTGTGGCATGGCGTTTTGATCTGGTCAGGACTTACGGCAGACCGTTGACTGTCCCCGGATTGCACCAAGCTTGATTGGGAAGCGATTTCGGCAGCATGGACTGGCCGTGCGTGCTGCCGCTTACATACACTGAACCAGCATAGGTTTGTGAATACCAATCCACGACCCTAATGGTTTGAGTGCTGCCGGAGATCACGCCGACGGTTGCGGTTTTTCCGTGGCGTCCGGAAATGCCTTCATCCGGGTAACTTGAGGCGTCATTAAAAAAACTAGGCTGTGTCTCGTCCGCTTCCCACTGCAAAATGCTCATAGGTTTGAGCTGCGAGATTTTGTAACTCCTCGGCGCTATGCCAACGCGCGGAACTGGCATCAGAGCCTGGCCAGGCGAGCCATAGCCGCAAACCGCGCCATTCCAGACGTAGCTGCTGAAATAGATGCCGCGTAAATAAAACTGCGCGTTCACGGTATCAGCTGGACACATTAAAATCTTTTCAGTTTTCAAGATGGGCCAAAGCTGCCCCTGCCTGACGTAAACCAACTGTGCGTTCAGATCAGCGGTGAAAGCTGCCGACGTGGTGGCCGTGCCTTCCAGCGGGCAGTTTGCTCCGTAAGCCCAGGAAGGATCCGCCAAACCCCATCCGCAACCGGGCAACGATTCAACATTGTCGGTCGAATATATGTTGGCGGCCAGCAAAATCTCATGGTTGTTGTTGAGGTCAACGGCCCGTTGGGCGCGGTTTTTGGCGCTGGCCAGCGCCGGCAAAAGCATCGCCGCCAGAATCGCGATGATGGCGATGACCACCAGAAGTTCGATCAACGTGAACGCGCCGCGTCTGGCCGGGGCTTGTCCTGTGTCCAGATGTCCGCTGCCGTTGCAATCATTTAAGAAGGACGTTTTCATAAAACATGACATTGAGGCGCAGGTTTTAAGACGATTTATGGCTGATGTGTTTACCCTATCAAAAACGGGGGAGAATTGTCAATGACCCCAAACGGGTGAAATTGAAATTCACCCGTTGACTCGCTTTCCCACGCCACAACCAGCCGTGCAACCCTCGCGCGAAAAAACTCGCGGAGTCCGCCCGCGCAATTCATTTTCTCCGCGTGCATCTGTCCCGTCTGCGTCTCCGCGACTTCCGCAATTACGCGCGGTTGGACGCGGACTTCGCGCCCGGCTTCCACCTGCTGCTCGGCGACAACGCGCAGGGCAAGACGAACATCCTCGAAGCGATTTATCTCATGGCCACGCTGCGCTCCTTTCGCGGCGTCGGCGGCGCGCAAATGATCCGGCACGGCGCGCGCGGCTATTTCGTCGGCGGAAAAATCGTCGCGCAAGGCGAGCGTGAAATCAAAATGTTCTGGTCGGCGCGCGAGCGGAACCTGTCGCTGGACGGCCAGCCGGTGAAAAAATTGGCGGATTATTTTGGCGCGTTGCGGACGGTGGTTTTTTGCACGGAAGACTTGCAACTGGTCAAAGGCGCTGTGCGCGCGCGGCGAAGATTTCTCGATCTGCTGCTTGCGCAAACAAACCCGGTTTATCTGCCGTTACTTCAGCGTTATATGCACAGCGTTCGCGCGCGAAATGCGTTGCTCAAAAATCGTTCTGCCGACAAAGCCGCGCTCGACAGTTTTTCGCAGGAGCTAGTCAAACTTGGCAACGAAATCATCCGCGCGCGCCGCGAACTCGCGCCGAAATTTTCCCCGCTCGCGCGGCTCGCGTATCGGCGCATTTCCAATGACGCGGAAGAATTGCGCATAAAATACCAGCCGAGTGTGAAAAATGATTTCGCCGTTGAACTCGCGCAGTCGCGCGCGCGCGAAAAAACATTTCGCGCCACGCTCGTCGGCCCGCATCGCGACGATCTGCAATTATTGCTCAATGAAAAATCCGCCGCGCAGTTCGGCAGCGAAGGCCAGAAACGCACGCTGGCGATTGCGTTGAAAATGGCGCAGGCGGAATTTCTCACGGGCATCCACGGTTCGCCGCCGATTTTGCTGATTGACGACGTGATGGGCGAACTGGATTTGAAACGTCGCAGCGGGTTTTTGCCGTTGCTCGAACACGCGCGCAAGACGCACGGCCAGGTTTTCATGACGGCGACGGAAGAAAACTGGCCGCGCGAGCTTGGCAAAGATTTGCAGCGTTGGGAAGTCGTGAACGGAATGGTAAAACGTGATTCGTTGAATCGTTGAATCGGCAACGATTTAACGATTTAACAATTCAACGATTTAACGTAGTTTGTCGCCATGCGAATTTTGTCAGGCATCCAGCCCAGCGGCGCGCTGCATCTCGGAAATTATTTCGGGATGATGCGCCCCGCCATCGAGTTTCAGGACAAAGGTGAGGCGTTTTATTTCATCGCCGACTATCATTCGATGACCTCGCTGTTCGACTCGGATGAGCGGCGCAAAAATACTTTGGACGTGGCGCTGGATTTTCTCGCGTGCGGCCTCGACCCGAAAAAATCCGTTTTCTTCAAGCAATCCGATGTGCCGGAAGTGACCGAACTGGCGTGGTTGCTCTCGACTGTCACGCCGATGGGCTTGCTCGAACGCGCGCACAGTTACAAAGACAAAGTGGCGAAAGGAATTTCTCCGAGTCACGGATTGTTCGCCTATCCGGTTTTGATGGCGGCGGACATTTTGATTTACGATTCCAACGTCGTTCCAGTTGGCCGCGACCAGAAACAGCACGTCGAGATGACGCGCGACATCGCCGTCAAGTTTAACGAGCAATACGGCCAGACATTCGTGATTCCCGAACCGCAAATCCGCGATGAAGTGGCGCTCGTGCCGGGAACCGACGGCCAGAAAATGAGCAAAAGCTACGGCAACACGATTGAGATTTTCGGCGACGAAAAATCTTTGCGCAAAAAAATAATGGGCATTCAAATGGATTCGCGCACGCCGCAAGAACCAAAGCCGGACGCGGAAAAAAACTTGGCGATGCAACTTTTGAAACTCGTAGCGCCGGAAAACGTCGGCAAGGAATTTGAAGAAAAATTGCGCGCCGGTGGCCTCGGCTACGGCGATTTGAAGAAAGCCTTGTTCGAGAATTACTGGAATTATTTTTCCCATGCGCGAAAAAAACGCGCCGAACTCGCGGCGAATTTGGATTATGCGAACAAAGTTTTAGCCGATGGCGCGACGAAAGCGCGCACGCTGGCGCAAACCATTTTGAAGCGCGCCCGAAAAAACTGCGGGTTAGAATAAAATTCTAATTCAAAATGACAAACGAAAATCAAAACCAAACCGAATCGAATAAAATGTATCGGCCTTGGGTTGGAGTGCTTCTATCACTTTTTCTTTCTGGAGCTTCACAATTTTTAGCAGGAAAAAGAATTCAAGGTATTGCATGGTTTGTTGGATTGCCATTATTGGCCATTATTGGCGCTTGGTATTTGGCATCACCGATTGCGCCAGGAAATCTGCCCGGATTTACTTTGTTGGCGGCTTCGATTGTTTTATGGATTGTGATGCTGGTAAAATCTTATCGTCCAATACCGCACTTACGCTGGTTTGGTTGGATTGGTTTTATATGTTTATTTTTGCTTTTGTATGAAGCATCAGATTTTGATTTTGTTCGGCCATTCAAAATGCCCACCAATTCAATGTCACCAACGCTTCAGGGAAATACAAAAAGAGCGGATGGAACCACAATTTTCGGAGATAAGGTTATGGTTGAAGAATATGCCTATTGGTTTAGCAGGCCCCAACGGGGTGATATTATTGTCTTCAAAACCGACGGCACTTCTTCAATGCTGCCTCAAAATGAATTTTTCGCCAAAAGAATCGCTGGGATTCCCGGCGATGTTTTATCAATTCAAGGCGAACGTCTTTACAATCATGGCCAGATTATTTCGCAACCTACTGGTCTGGCTGATCTTAAGTTTATCCCGCCAATAGCTAGTCCAGTTTACCTTGCGAATTCTTCCAGTGCTTACAAAGTTCCCGATGGCAGTTATTTTGTAGTCGGTGATAATACCACAAACAGTCTCGATAGCCGTTATTTTGGAGTGATTTCGGAGAAAAATATCATCGGACGAATTTCAAAAATTTATTGGCCGTTGCAGCGCGCGGGTAAAATTCAATGATTCAGAAAACTTTGCGTTTGCGGATCACCGCAGCAGCGGAAACCATCGTGCGCTCCGGCCATCCGTGGCTTTTTGCCGATAGTATCCACGAATTGAATCGTGACGGTCAAGTTGGCGAACTCGCCGTCATCTACGACCGCAAAGATAAATTTCTTGCCGTGGGCTTGTTCGATCCTGATTCGCCGATTCGCGTCCGCATCCTGCACGCGGGCAAACCGCAAACGATTGATCTCGCGTGGTGGAAAATGCGATTGGAAAAAGCCCTCGCCATCCGCCGCGATTTGTTTGACGCGCAAACCAACGGCTTTCGTTTGATCCACGGCGAAAGCGACGGCTGGCCGGGATTGGTCTTGGATAAATATGATTCCACACTCGTGCTGAAAATTTATTCCGCCGTGTGGCTGCCGCGCTTGGAAGAAATCAGTTCTCTGCTCAAAGAAAAAATTTCCTGCGAAAGAATTGTTTTGCGTTTGAGCCGCAACATTCAATCAACCGCAGAAAAACAATTTCAATTGCGCGACGGACAAGTTCTTTTCGGTTCAACACCAGACGCACCCGTGATTTTTTTAGAAAATGGAATCCGTTTTGAAGCTGACGTTTTGCGCGGACAGAAAACCGGATTTTTTTTGGATCAACGCGAGAATCGCGCCGAAGTCGAAAAGTTTTCGCACAACAAAAGGGTCCTCAATGCCTTCAGTTTTTCCGGCGGCTTCTCGGTTTATGCCGCGCGCGGCGGCGCAATCTCCGTGACCGACCTCGACATCAGCGCCCACGCGCTTGAATCCTCAAAAAGAAATTTTGCGCTCAACCAGAATTTCCCAGGCGTCGCGGATTGCCGCCATAAAATTGTCCAAACCGACTGTTTCGACTGGCTGGAAAAAACTTCAGAGCATTCAGAGCAATTTGATTTGATTATTCTTGATCCGCCGTCGCTCGCCAAGCGCGCGGCAGAACGCGAGGGCGCAATCCATGCTTACGAACGCTTGAATTCGCTTGGAATGGCAAGGCTTTCGCGTGATGGCATCCTCGTGGCCGGTTCGTGTTCAGCGCACGTTTCGGCGGCGGAATTTTTTGACGCCGTTCGCCGAGCGGCGATGAAGTCGGGTCGAAAATTTTCCGAATTAAAAACTATGCGGCACGCGCCGGATCATCCGGCCAGCTTCAAGGAAGCGGAGTATTTGAAAGTGATTTACCTGAAATTTGCGACGTAGCGGCGTCTCGGCAGAGCGCCGCAATTGCCACAAAAAATTTGCCGCGCTCTGCCAAGGCGCGACTACATGATTTTCAATTTCGGCAAATCCTGCGAATCTACTAGACCAACCGGCTCTTGCTTCGCGTTGATGACAATCAAGTCGTCAATGTTGCGCTCGTTGAAAATTTTCAGCGCCTCGACCGCGAGCGCGTTTTCGCAGATGCAAATCGGCTTGGGCGTCATCACTTTTTTCAACTGCTGCGACAAAAGATTTTCGTTCGCCGCCATGTGCCGGCGGAAATCGCCGTCGGTGAAAACGCCGGTCAATTTTCCACGCGCGTTCACCACGCTCAAGCTGCCGGACTTCGCGTGCGTCATCACGAGCAACGCTTCCTTTACAGAAATGTTTTCGTCCGCAATCGCGTTGCGGTTTCCCGTGCGCATGATTTCGCCGACGCGCAGAAGCATCGCGCGGCCAATCGCGCCGCTGGGATGATATTTGGCAAAATCGCTTTGCTTGAAACCACGCGCCTGCAAAATTGCCATCGCCAATGCGTCACCCATCACGAGCATCGCCGTCGTGCTCGAAGTCGGCGCGAGATTGAACGGGCACGCTTCTTTCGGAACTTTGACGTTCAGCGAAACGTCGCTGTGCTTCGCGAGCGACGATTTCAGATTGCCGGTGAAGGAAATTATTTTTACGGAAAATCGTTTGAGCGCCGGCAGCAAATTCAATAATTCCTCCGACTCGCCGGAGTAGCTCAACGCGAGAATCACGTCGCCGTCATTGACGATTCCCATGTCGCCGTGCAGCGCGTCCACGCTGCTTAACACAACGCTGGTCGAGCCGGTGCTGGTGAGTGTTGCGGCGATTTTCGCGCCGACGTTGCCGGACTTGCCGATGCCGACAATGACAGTTTTTCCGCGTCGTTTGACTGCTTCGACAATTATTTCAACAGCAGCATCAAAAGATTTGCCCAATTGTGCGCGCACTTTTTTGAGCGCGGCAATTTCCACGTCAAAAACTTCGCGGGCTTTGGCGAGATGGTTCATGCGCTAATCCGTGTTCGGATACGAGCCGAGGATTTTTACGAAGTTGCAGTGCTTGCCGAGAATTTTAATCGCGCCCGCGACTTTTTTGTCCTGCGCATGGCCGTCGCAATCAATGAAGAAGAAATACTCCCATGCCTTGCGCTTGCTCGGGCGCGATTCGATCTTCGTCATGTTGATCTTGAATTTGCGGAACGCGGCGATGGCTTCGTGCAGCGCGCCGACTTTGTCAGAAACGCTGACCATCAAACTCGTGCGGTCGTCGCCCGTCGGCGGACTGCATTGACGGCCAAGCACGAGAAAGCGTGTCGCGTTCGCGGCGTTGTCCTGAATATCTTGCTCAAGAATTGGCAGTTTATATTTTTCAGCGGCCAATGTTCCGGTGATTGCAGCGGAATGTTCCGCCTTAAATCTTTTTCCGGTTTGCTTCGCATAAGCCTTTCCGCCACGAATACCTTTTTCCGCTCGCATTTGAAATACATCAAGTTTTTCTGTCGCGGCAAATTGAGCAGAACGTGCGTTCGAGCCTGTTTCGATGATTTCTACATTCGGCAAATTTTGTGCAATCCAGTTGCGACATTGCGCGAGAGTTTGTGGATGAACAAATAATACTTTGATTTGATTCTTTTTATATTTGCTCGCCAAACAATGTGAAATCGGCAAAACGATTTGCGAAACGATTTTCAGATCGCTGTCCACGAACATGTCGAGCGTGTGCGTGACGACGCCTTCGGTGGAATTTTCCACGGGCACGACGCCGTAATCCGCGCGGTTTTTGGCGACCTCGGTGAAAACGTCCGCGATGGTTTTTTGCGACGCGTAGCGCAGGCTCGAACCGAACCGCCGGATCGCCGCCTGATGCGTGAACGTCGCCTCCGGGCCGAGATACGCGATGGTCATGGTCTTTTCGAGCGCGAGCGCGCTGGACATGATTTCGCGGTAGATCGCGCGCAACTGCTCGTCGGTCATCGGCCCGGCGTTGGCCTCGCAGACGCGCTCGAACACGGCGCGTTCGCGATGCGGCGCATAAATCTCCTCGCCCGCCGCGAGCTTGATGTCGCCGATGGCGAGGACGTGGCGCGTGCGTTCGTTGAGCAGCCGGACGATGTGCGCGTCCAGCTTGTCAATCGCCTTGCGATGTTCGGGAATGTTCAAGCGAATGAAGAATGCAGAATTTAGAATGAAGAATCAAATCTGTTTCGTGTGTAAGAAAATTGATGAAGTGCGCGGCGAAAAAATTAAATTCATTTACCACTATATTATCGAATTCAAAAATCTGTGTTTCATCCGGGTTTCATCTGTGGCTAAATGTGCCGCGTGAAAATTCTCGGCATCATCCCCGCCCGGTTTGCTTCGACGCGGTTTCCCGGCAAGCCGCTCGCGCTCATCGCGGGCAAGCCGCTCCTCCAGCACGTCGTCGAGCAATGCCAGAAGGCAAAATCGCTTTCAGAAATTATCGTCGCGACGGACGATACGCGCATCTGGGAAGTGGCGCAGAATTTTTGCCGCGTGGAGATGACGCGCCCGGAACATCCGAGCGGCTCGGACCGCATCGCGGAAGTCGCGGAGCGTTGCGAGTGCGATGCGGTCGTGAACATCCAGGGCGACGAACCGTTGATCGAGCCGTCGGTGATTGACGCAGTGGCGAACGCGCTGGCGCAAAATGAAATGTCCACCGCCGCGACGCGCATCAAAAATCCCGCCGAACTGGACAATCCGAACGTCGTGAAAGTTGTTGTCAACGCCGCCGGTCGCGCGTTATATTTTTCGCGGCGCACGATTCCGTATCTGCGCGAGGCCGCCAGTGGTTCGACGAGCGAACAGTTGGCGGCGTTTGCTTTTTTGAAGCATCTGGGCATTTACGGTTATCGGCGCGAAACGCTGCTGCGGCTGGTGAAATTCCCGGTGTCGCCGCTGGAAAACGCGGAGAAGCTGGAGCAGTTGCGCGCGCTCGAAAACGGCATTCAGATCGCGGTCGTGAAAGTGGATTACGACAGCATCGGCGTGGATGTGCCTAACGATATAAAGTTGGTGGAGAATTTGTTAAATCGTTGAATGGTTAAATTGTTAAATAGTTGAATCGGATATGTATTCGAAAGCGCCGCCAAAACCTGCGCCGCAAGTGTTTCGCACATTTGAGGATTTGGAGGTCTATCGCGTGGCGCGGGAATTTCGCAAGGCCATGTATGCGGTGACACGCAAACTGCCGGCGCATGAAAAATTTGAGTTGGCGAGCCAGATTCGACGAGCCGCAGTTTCGTTGACAAACAATATTGCAGAAGGACACGGACGTTATCATTTTCTTGACCAAATCAAATTTCAGTTGCAAGCGCGCGGTTCGTTGGTGGAATTGATGGATGACTTGAACATTTGCAGCGACGAAAATTATTTGCCGCCGAATGAAATTGCAGATTTGAAAAAACAGGCGACGGAAGTTCATCAATTGATCAACGGTTACATTCGTTATTTGCGCGAACGCAAAACCGGAGAATCTTTGGCGTTGCGCGAAAGTTCTCCGAATAATGCGATGACTGACGAAGAATTGGATGACGTTCTTGCTGAACCGATTCAACCATTTAACAATTCAACTATTTAACAAACTTGAAATTCATATTCGTAACCGGTGGCGTGGTGAGTTCGTTGGGCAAGGGCCTGACGGCCGCCGCGCTCGGCACGCTGCTCGAAAATCGCGGCCTCAAGGTCACGCTCCAGAAGTTCGATCCCTATCTCAACGTTGATCCCGGCACGATGAATCCATATCAGCACGGCGAAGTTTATGTGCTCGACGATGGCGCGGAGACCGACCTCGACCTCGGCCATTACGAGCGGTTCACGAACGTCAAGCTGACGCGCATGAACAATCTCACGAGCGGCCAGGTTTATCAGACCGTGCTCAACAACGAGCGCGAAGGAAAATATCTCGGCAAGACGGTGCAGGTGATTCCGCACGTCACGGACGAAATAAAAAATCGCATTCACGCACTCGCGGAAAAATCCAAGGCCGACGTCATCATCACGGAGATCGGCGGCACGACCGGCGACATCGAAGGCCTGCCGTTCCTTGAAGCCATCCGCGAATTCGCGCTGGAAGTCGGCTACAACAACGCGATTTTTTTACACGTCACTTACGTGCCGTTCATCAAGGCGGCGGGCGAATTGAAGACGAAACCCACGCAGCAATCCGTCGCCAAGCTGCGCGAAATCGGCATCATGCCGCACGTTTTGGTCTGCCGCTGCGAAAAGCCGCTCGACAAGGAATTGCGCCAGAAAATTTCCATGTTCTGCAACGTCCCGCTCGAAGCCGTCATCGAGGAAAAGGACGTTGACCATTCCATTTACGAAGTGCCGCTGATGTTGCAACGCGAGCGCGTGGACGATCTCGTCTGCCGCCTGTTGCATCTCGACACCCCCGTCGCGAACATGGCGCACTGGCAGGAAATCATCCGCAAACTCATCGCGCCGCAACATCGCGTGCGCGTCGGCGTCGTCGGCAAATACATCGGCTTGCAGGACGCTTACAAATCCGTTTACGAGGCGATCATCCATGGCGGCATCGGCAACGATTGCGGCGTGGAGATCGTGCAGGTGGACGCCGAGGAAATTGAAAAAGACGGCGCGGAAAAAATGCTGCACGGTCTCGGTGGAATTTTAGTGCCCGGCGGATTTGGCGAACGCGGCGTCGAAGGAAAAATTCTCGCCGCGCAATACGCGCGCGAAAATAAAATTCCTTATCTCGGCCTGTGCCTCGGGATGCAGATCGCGACGATTGAATTTGCGCGCAACGTTTTGAAAATGCCCAAGGCGCACTCGACCGAATTTGATCTGCACACGCCCAATCCCGTCATCGCGATGCTCGACGAACAGACGCGCGTCACGAAAAAAGGCGGCACGATGCGCCTCGGCTCGCAGCCGTGCCAGTTGACGCTCGGCACAAAGGCGGCGGAGCTTTATGGCTCATTCGTCATCAACGAACGCCACCGCCACCGCTACGAATTCAACAATGCCTACCGTGAAAAATTCGAGAAGGCCGGATTCGTCTTCAGCGGCAACTCACCCGATGGCAAGCTCGTCGAGGTCATCGAACTGAAAGACCATCCGTTTTTTCTGGCGAGCCAGTTTCATCCCGAATTCCAAAGCAAGCCGCACCAGCCGCATCCGCTGTTCAAGGCCTTCATCGCCGCCGCGCACCAGAACATCCATCACAAGCCGATTTAAGTTATGAAACGCATTTTTCTCAAAATTTGCGTCGTTACTTTTGCATTACTTGTAATCAGCTTCATCATTTGGCGTATAAATCTGGCGCGCGAAGTAAATGCAGAACTGGCCGCAATTCATGCCGCTGGTTTACCGACGAATGGTTCGGAAGCAAATGATTATTACACCGCCGTTCCCGACGAGGAAAACGCGGCGTTGAAAATGGAAACGGTCTTTGCGTTGATGACCAACTACAATGACCGACGCTCCAATGAAGTAGATTCCATTAAATTTCCATCGCGAAAAGACACGCTGACGCAGGAACAATTGGAATTGCTTGCGGGTTATAGTGCGATGAATTCAAACGTGCTCGCGCAAGCCGGAGAAGCAGTTAAATTTCCGCGTTGTCGTTATCCAATGGATTTGTCATGGGGTGCTGCCACCTTGCTACCGCATTTGGCCAAACTCAAAGCGATGTCCCATGCGGCGGAATTCCAATCACTTCTGGACACCAATGAATCGTCCTTTGACATTTCAACGATTATTGGCATGGCTCGCACATTGGACAACGAGCCTGTTGTAATTTCAAAACTTGTCAGGATTGCCATGTTGAACATAGCAGAGATAACACTGGAGCGCCGTTTGAACGTGGGAACTTTGGATGACTGGAAAATGAACCAATTAAGCGAATTGTTTGCCGAAGCGGCCAAGACCAATCAAATGGCTAATGGACTAATCGGCGAACGAGCCGCATTTATGCGATATTTTCGCATGAGTTACGCGGAAATAAAAAAACTTGCCGACGATAGCGACGAAAATTCATCCCAGCAAAGTGGCCCGCCGTTGCGGGGTTCTCAACCATTCATTTTTAGGTTGACTGGTTTTTTTGAGCGCGACCAACGCTTTTATCTGCAAGCAATGGAAACAAACATTTCACTTGCGGAAACATTTCCGAGAAACATTTCAACAATTACAAATGTTGAAGAGCAAATTTCACAAACAAGCAGGCATAATTATTACATTCTTTCATCCATGCTTTTGCCCGCGCTGGGAAATACAATTATCAAAGAGGCAAACAGTTTGGCGCAAGTTCGCTCCGCGCAAACGGCGCTTGCTGTTGAACGTTTTCGATTGGCGCATGAAAAATTGCCCGAAAAACTCGATGAACTCGTTCCCCAATTTCTTTCCGCCGTGCCTACAGATCCATTCGACGGTCAGCCTTTGCGTTATCATCTTTTAGAAAAAGGTTATGTGATTTATAGCATCGGCAGCGATGGTGAAGACAATGGCGGGTGCGAGCGACCGATGAGTGTCAAGTCCACTGACAAAACACACTACGACATTACTTTCACTGTCGAACGGTAATCGGCAAAATTTTCCGCCGTGAATTATTCCGAAGCCATCCAGTTTCTTTACGGCCTGCAAATTTTCGGCGCGAACTTCGGACTGGAAAACACGCGCAAGCTCGCCGCGCTCGCCGGCAATCCGCAGGAAAAACTCCGCTTCATCCACGTCGCCGGCACGAACGGCAAAGGCTCGACCTGTGCGATGCTCGAAAGCATTTATCGCGCGGCCGGATTGCGGGTCGGACTTTTTACGTCGCCGCATCTGGTTTCATTTCGCGAACGGATTCAGGTCAATCGCCAGTTGATTTCTGAAAACGAACTCGTCCGTCTGGTTGAAGAAATCCAGCTACTGCTCAAACAATTTTCCGCCGACAATCACTTGACGCTGTTTGAAGTCGTCACTGTCATGGCGCTGAAATTTTTCGCGGAGCAAAAATGCGACCTCGTGATCTGGGAAACCGGCCTTGGCGGTCGGCTCGACGCGACGAACATGGTCACGCCACTCGCCAG
>DASXED010000122.1:0-41278 GCA_036490295.1 Verrucomicrobiia bacterium
GCCAAATCGAATGAGAGCAAATTTTAACAGCAAGAAGCGGGTGGTTGCGATTATTTCCTCATGGTAAATTTTCCACATGAACGATTATGAGCGGATTGCACGCGTAATCCGGTATTTGGATGAAAGCCACGCCGATCAGCCGAGCCTGACAACGCTCGCCCGGCACGTTGGTTTGAGCCAGCATCACTTCCATCGTTTATTTACATCATGGGCGGGCATCACACCGAAGAATTTTCTCCAGTGTCTCACGCTCACTCACGCGCGGGAAATGCTTCGACAGGGCAAAAGTGTTCTGGATGCCACTTTGGATACCGGGCTTTCCAGTCCAAGCCGTTTGCATGATTTGTGCATCAGCTTGGAGGCAGCTTCACCCGGTGAAGTCAAATCAGGCGGTGAAGGATGGACGATTATTTTTGGCTTCGCTGACAGTCCATTTGGCAAATGTCTGGTGGGTGAAAGTCATCGAGGTGTCTGCCATCTCTCATTTGTCGAGTCGGGCGACAAAGCTGCTTTGGGCACATTGAAAGCGCAATGGCCGCGAGCGCGATTGCAACGGGACGATACCGCTGCCAGCCAATTGGCCAATCGTATTTTTAATAGAACAACTGTTGGAAATTCACGAGCGCACTTGCGCGCCGTCGTCCGAGGCACTCCATTTCAAGTGCGCGTGTGGCGGGCGTTGTTGCAAGTTCAAAGCGGCACGCTAGTGAGTTATGGAGGATTGGCCGCAGCCGTGAATCAACCAACTGCCGCCCGTGCCGTGGGATCGGCCGTCGGACAAAATTCGCTGGCATATCTCATCCCGTGCCATCGCGTGATTCGCGAGACGGGTGTGCTCGGTTACTATCGGTGGGGCCACATACGCAAGCAGGCAATTATCGCGTGGGAGAATGCGCCTCATTTTGCTGCGAAGCCGAAACGCCCTGTTTGACAATTTTATGAATTCGCAACAATTACAATTTCTGAACTTCCGAAATTTACCGGCACGTTTGACGGTTGAAGAAGCTGCTTGGTTTCTTGGCTTTCCGCCGCATCATATTTCCATTCTCATGGGCGTTGGTTTGCTAAAACCGCTTGGTCAACCAGTTCCAAACGCCACCAAATACTTTGCCACGACCACCCTTTGTGAATTGAAACAAGATGCCAATTGGTTATCCCGCGCCTCAAAGGAAATCATGTTGCATTGGCGGGTAAAAAAGCAGAAAAGAAACAGTGCACCTGCACAATAATACGGATTTTTTACTGGTAGCACTGTCAGCAAAAACGTCAGCTAATTGCCCCGTGGTGGTGGAGTGGGGTGAAAAGTCCAGAGGAGTGGTTGATTTTTGATTTCAGTTATTATAGATTTACGGAAATCAAAGCTGTAAGCTCTTGATTTCCAAGAGGCGACGCTGGAATTGGCTGCTCGATTCCGACCCTCGCCTCCAGTTCCAACTGCGTGTGCAGTAGTGGTTTAGGTGGAAGGGAGTCCGCAACGGACACCAAAACGGACACCAACTTTGGTATTCCGTCAACATTCGGGATAGCGGGTGTTAATTCACCCTCTGCTTTTTAGCGAGCAGCATCGGCTCGATTTATCTTCGCGGTTGCGTGAACATTATGAAAACACGATACCGCTTAATTCGCAGGAACAGCCGGGGCGGAAAGTTCTATTGCAAGGACACCGCCACCGGCAAGCGCACCAGCCTCAACACGACCAGCGAGGATGAAGCGCAGCAGATCATCGAAGCCAAGAACAACTCCGAACGCCAGCCGTTGCTCAATCTGCAAATCGCCAATGCCTGACATGATTTCAGAGCATCCCACTACAAAAGCTGTCGCTGCGCTCGTTCAAAGCCGCTGCACAAAGGCATTGGAGAAATTCAAGGCATAAACAAACAGGTTGGCAATTTCTCGAATTGCCGGACAAAATCCACTCTTTCAATTTTTCAGCCATTTCATTTCACCTGTGGAAGAAATAAGTCAGCGTTTTAGTATCTGACTGAATCCCGAACGGAGACCGCTTTTTAGGACAGTGCGGATTCAAGTAAAAGCGGAATCCGTCTTCGATACGTTCCCGTGGCCACAGACAGCGACGGTGAAGCAGATTGACGCCGTGGCGGCGGCGGCGCGCGAGTTGCGCCGCGTGCGCGCCGAGGCATTGTCGA
The DNA here is from genome assembly GCA_036490295.1 of Verrucomicrobiia bacterium. Taxonomy (GTDB): domain Bacteria; phylum Verrucomicrobiota; class Verrucomicrobiia; order Limisphaerales; family UBA11358; genus UBA11358. Next base: position 2,148 of record DASXED010000122.1, read on the forward strand.
AAATAAAGGGCGGCTTGCGCGCACTCTATCGCACGCTCGAATTTGGTTTCGATGATGACCTGCGGCAGCAACGGCAGCAGTGCTTGGCAAGGATTCAGACCCGGAAAATGACACGTCTGCGCTGGAAGAAGCCATTTATCATAAACGCGACACCGTTGTGGACAAAATCGGAATTGATCCGAAAAGAGACAACTTGAATGGTTTTGCGAGTTCGATCAGTTCGGCAATGACCTGCGCAGCTTTCTGATCGACGTCAACATAACAAAGCGTGACTATGTTTTTAATTCTTCATCTCATTGTAATGATAAAATGACAAGAGACTCACTCTTTTGGGGATCAAGAATTATTTCGCTTCCCAAAATCTTGCCTGAAATCTTTCTGGTAATTGGGGCTTGGGGAGTAACAATGCTGATTTCATTGTTTTCCCATTTTATACTTGTTCCTCCGGCACCCGGCAAAACGAAATAAAAATCTTGAGGTAGACCGTTTAGTGAACCAATCCCAACGAGAAAACCCAAGCCAACACGCCTTGTTTCTGCTGGAAATTGAAATTGAGTCAATAAGCGAAGTGATTCCTGTTTTTCGCTCAAGGTTTTATTTAATCCATCGGCAACCCAGCCCGCTTCAATTCCCATAGTATCGTAACGGCTTGGTGGTCGCGGTTCCAGCGGCTCAAGGCGGTGTCGCTGGTGTCGGTGAAAAGAAATGGCAGCGTCGGCGATTCAACGTGGCCGTCGCAAAATACCACGTTGGCTTTGCCTTGATGGCGCGTAAGTATGTTTCCGTAGCTCAAGAAATTGCTTATAGGTCCGCGCATTAAATAAACTCCGCCAGTAAAAACGTCGCCAATCGCCATCATGTCACTTGGATTGGCAACTTCTGATTCGGCAATCGAAGAAGAAAAATTCGAGGTTGAATCAAGGTGTCCCCAAAGACCAAGCGGATCACTTCCGGCTCGAAAAACCCCAAATCCGTTGTAGCCATAGGAATTGGGCGTCATATTTGAGAAAATGTTTGCATTCCACTGGACTGACGGACAATCCCAAACGCCATTTGTAAGGCGGGCATTCATTTTGCCAAGTCCGTCGTGTTGCAACTGGGTAACCCAAACGGGCGAAGGATAACCATGATTGTCAGTGAGGACTATCTGCAAAGCTACGCCGAGCTGATGAAGATTGCCGACGCATTGAATTCGTTGCGCTCTTGCTTTGGCTTGAGGAATTGCCGCCAGCAAAAGCGCCGCAAGAATTGCGATGATCGCGATGACAACCAAAAGTTCAACCAGTGTAAATGCCGGTTGAATTTTTGATCGCGAAATTTTCATCAATCCACCTCAACCAGCCTCGTCACTTTCGCCGGGGCTTCGCTGAATTGCGCCTTCACTTTGGCGACGGTGTTCTCGACGGACAGGCCGTATTTCTTGCGGAGTTCGTCCTGGGTGGTGGCGTGCTCGATGAATTGATCCGGCCAGCCAATGCGCACGACGGGCGTCGTCACATTTTTTTCGCTGAACAGTTCCAGCACAGCCGAGCCGTAGCCGCCCATCAGCACATGGTCTTCGAGCGTCACGACGACATCCGCCGCGCGCCCGAAAAATTCCGTCGTGCCCGCGTCAATCGGCTTGGTGAAACGCGGATTGATGACCGCGACATCGAAGCCTTCCGTGGCCAGATGCTGCGCCGCCTTGCGCGCGATGGTGTTCATCGGCCCGAGACCGAACAGCGCGACTTTCTTTTGCCCGTTGGTCGAGAAATTCTGGATGACCTGCGCCTTGCCGATTTCGAGCAGTTGCGGCTGGTCTTTGACCGGCACGCCTTCCGCCGCGCCGCGCGGGTAGCGGATGAACACCGGATGATTCTGGTGCGTGGCGGTGAACATCATGTCGGCGAGTTCGTCTTCATTTGCCGGAGCCATTGCAATCACATTTGGAAAACAGCGCAGATACGCGATGTCGAACAGGCCGTGATGCGTCGGGCCGTCGTTCGCGGAAAGTCCGGCGCGATCCATGCAGAAAATCACCGGCAAATCCTGAAGACAGACATCGTGATGAATGCAATCGTAAGCGCGTTGGAGAAACGTGGAATAAATCGCGCACACGGGATGAAATCCCATTGTCGCCATGCCGGCGGCAAAAATCACGGCGTGTTCCTCGGCGATGCCCACGTCAATGTAGCGGTCGGGCATGGCTTTTTCCAAATGCTTCATGCCGGTGCCCGTCGGCATCGCGGCGGTGATGCCGACGAGCGTATTGTTTTTCTGGCAAAGCTTCACCATCGTCTGACCCATCACGTCCTGATACATCGGCGGCGTGCCGGGTTTGGTCGCGGGCGTTTCGCCGGTCTTCGCGTCGTAGGAACCGAGGCCGTGAAATTTTTCCGGGAATTTCAGCGCGGCTTCAAAGCCTTTACCCTTCTGCGTCAAAACGTGGATGACAATTGGGTGATCGCACGTCTTGGCGAATTCCAGCGTGCTGATGAGCAACGGCAGATTGTGGCCGTCAATCGGGCCGAGATAACGGATGCCGAGTTCCTCGAACAAAACCGGATTGCCAAAACCGCCGCGCCCGTCCGCGCTGAATGCGACTTCGCTTTTCTGGCGCATCCCGACTTCGCTGATCGCGCCTTTGACGCCTTCCTCGGCCATGTGCGCGAGCTTGAGCGCGAGTTCGCCCTTGGGCAGTTTGCGGATGAAATTTTCAAAATCCTTCGACAGCTTGTTGTAACGCGGATTCGTGATGAGCTTGTTCAAATAGCCGGAAATCGCGCCGACATTTTTCGCGATGCTCCATTCGTTGTCGTTGAGGATGCCGATGAATTTTTTCGTCGTGTGCGCGATGTTGTTCATCGCCTCGAAGGAAATGCCGTTCGTCAACGCCGCGTCGCCGAAAATGCAGACGACGTTTTCATCCGTGCCTTTTTTGTCGCGCGCCGCCGCCATGCCGAGCGCGGCAGAAAGCGCCGTGCCAGCGTGACCCGCGCCGAAACAATCGTGTTCGCTCTCGGTGCGCAACGCAAAACCGTTCAAGCCGTCGGTTTGACGAATCGTGCGAAAACGGTTTTTTCTTCCCGTCAAAATTTTGTGGACATACACCTGATGGCTCACGTCCCAGACAAATTTGTCCTTCGGCGTGGTGAAAACTTTGTGCAGCGCAAGCGTCAATTCGACGACGCCAAGATTCGGGCCGAGATGTCCGCCGCCTTTGGCGAGTCCGGCGATCAATTCCTCGCGGATTTCGCCGGCGAGTTCCTGCAATTGCGGCAGCGTCAATTTCTTGACGTGCTCCGGCCTGTCAACCATGTCGAGATATGTGCTCATAAATTTTGTAATTGGTAGAATTGTTAAATGGCTAAATCGTGGAATTGTAATTGCCAATTTAACAATTCAACCATTTAACGATTCAACATTTTCAAACGGCTTCAATTTCATTTCACCCGCCGCGTTTTTTTCCAACTGCTGAATCTTCAATTCCGCCTCGGCCAGCTTTACCTGGCAAATTTTCACAAGCTTCGCGCCCTGTTCATATTTCGCCAAAAGCGTTTCCAGCGGCAGATCGCCGGACTCCATCGCCTCGACGATGCCTTCGAGATTTTTCAGGGCTTCTTCAAACGGCGGATTGCCCCTGGCCGCGTCATTGGACTTGGCTGATTTTGACATCGGAAAATGGTAGTAAAAATCATCGGGCGCGTCCAGTTCGGAACTTTCAGTTGGCCGCCGCGTATTTTTCCAGGGCGGCCTTGGCTTTCAAATTGCCTTGATTTGCCGCCGCCGCCAAACCTTGCGAAGCGCCCTGCCACAGCGCGCGGTCTTCTGGATTCGCAAGAATGCCGGCAAGAAAGTCCACCGCCGGTTCGCTGTTTTTTTCCGCCGGCGCCCAAAGCGCAAACACTGCGGAGGATTTCAAAATCCCCCATTGCTTGTAATTCAAAAGCATATTGAGCGCTTCTGCGCGACCCGCCGCCGCCGCGATGCCCAGCGCATCCGGCGCGAACGAGCGCAGTTCCGCCACGCCCAGCGCGCGCTTGAGCGCCGCGAACGCATTCGTGTTTCCCTGCCCCGCCTGTTCGCCGAGTTCCGTGAACGCCGCCCGCATCAAAACCAGATTCGACATCGCGCGGTCGCGCTCTTTCTCGAAATCAATGCCCTGGTAAAGTTTTTTGGCCGTGTCGCCCAACTCGCCGAACGCAGCCGGGTCGCCAGCCGCAATCCGTTTTGCCAGCGCGAGCATTTTCGCCGCCGTGTCGGGCGCTGGCGCAGGCGCGACCAGAATTGCGGCGACCGCATTGGTCACGGGCGCAGCCGCAACTGGCCGAACCGGCTCGCCCGCAACTTTCGGTTTGACGACAATTTGTGTGACTTGGGGTTTGTCGGATGAACAACCGCAAATCAACCCGATCATCGCCATCAACGGTAAAATGAAAATCCGGCTTTTCACGAAATTCGTTTTAATCCTTCGTCTCCGCTTTGCAAGCTGCAAAATCATTTTTCAACGATGCTGCGAACTTCGCCCTCTGAAATCCGCGTCCGCAAATGCTGTCCCAACTTCGCGTCCTTCGCGCGGCGGATGATTTTCCCCGTCGCCGCGTCCGTCGTGATTGAATAGCCGCGCGCCAAAACCTGCTCCGGCCCGAGCAAATTCAGTTGCCGCTGGATTTGCCGCAACTGCTCGCGCCGCTGTTTCAAAAATTGCGAAGGCCGTATGCGATGCAACCGCTCCGACAAATTCCGCAAAACGATTTGTGAGTGCCGCGTGCGCTGTTTGAGGCCGCGCGACAAACTATTTTGCAAATCGTCCAATCGTTGAAGCCAGTCCTGAAATTTACGGCGCGGATGCGCGCGCGCCAGCCGCAGCGCGTTTTGCGCGATCAATTGCTCCTTGTTTTCAAATTGCCGACGGAACAATTGCTGCATCCGCCCGCCGCACGCCGACAAAAACCTGGCGCTCGAAAAAATTCCCTCGGTGATGATTTCCGCCGCCGCGCTCGGTGTCGCCGCGCGAACGTCCGCGACAAAATCCGCAATCGTAAAATCAATTTCATGGCCGACGGCGGAAACAATTGGAACCGCCGATTCAAAAATCGCGCGCGCGACGACTTCCTCGTTGAACGCCCACAAATCTTCCAGCGAGCCGCCGCCGCGCGTGACGAGAATCAAATCAAGATTTGTTGAATTGTTAAATTGTTGAATGGTTGAATTGTTTTCCGATTTAACGCTGTAACGATTTAACAATTTAACAGCCTCGGCAATTTCCTCCGCCGCACCCTGGCCTTGCACGCGGCACGGAACGAAAATAATTTCCAGCGAAGGATTCCGCCGTTGCACGACGTGCAGCACGTCGCGGATCGCCGCGCCCGTCGGCGAAGTCACGAGGCCGATGCGTTGGGGATATTTCGGCAGCGCACGTTTCCGTTCCGGCGCGAACAATCCTTCAGCCGCGAGTTTTTGCTTCAGCTTTTCAAATTGAATTTGCAGCGCGCCGACGCCTTGCAATTCCACCGCGCGGACGATGATCTGATATTGCCCGCGCGCTTCATAAACCGTCACGTCGCCTTGCAGCAGAATTTTCTGGCCGTCGGCAAGCAGTTCGCGATGAGGAACAATTTCATTGCGAAACAAAACGCAATTGATCTGCGCGTCCGCGTCCTTGAGCGTGAAATAAATGTGGCCGGAGCTTTGCGCTCGGAAATTCGTGACTTCGCCGCCGACCCAGATTTGCCCGATTTGTTTTTCGAGCAGGCGGCGGATTTGCTCGGTCAGTTCGCCGACGGAAAAAACCTTGCGCATCGTTTCCGTCGGAAACAATTCGCCGAAATCCCATTGTGATTTGGATTTGCTCATCAATTTCAATCGCCGCGTCCGTCCGATTGTGAACTTTTCCCGCGATACGCCGCCAGAAAATAAATCATCGCCACGCCCACCGCCGCCGCGAGCGCGCCCCAAAACATCGGCCAGTGCGTTTGATTTGATTGCGTGCATACGTTGAACCACCAGCCGGTGCCGAGGTAGCCGATGAGGCTGCCGACTCCGCTGTTCATCAACGTCAGCAACGACTGCGCGCGCGCGCGCCACGCGGAATCAATCCGCTGGTTCAGATAAATTTGCGCGGTGACGAACACCAGCACGAACGACGCGCCGTGCAAACTTACGCCGAGCAGCAGGGAAGTTTTTGTGTTCATCGCGCTCAACGCGAACCGCAGCACGCCCAGCGCGAGGCCGGCGGTGAAAATCCATTTCAGCCGCCAGTTGTGCAGCAGCCACGCGAGGCCGAACATCGCCACGAGTTCGGTGACTTGCGCGAGGCTCATCCACGCGCTCGTGTGCGCGAAGCCGAGGTCTTGCAGATGCGTCGGCGCATACGGATAAAACGCGGCGAGCGGGATGTTGAACAGAGTGGTCACGATAAAGACGACGCGCGTGTCGCGGTCGCGCAAAAGCGTCAGCGCATCGAGGCCGAGGCGTTCGTGCCACGAAAGATGCTCGGCGGATTTTGGAATCTCCAGCGTTGGCAGAAAATAAGTGAACGCCGCCACGAGCAGCCAGAACACCGCGCCGAGATAAACCGCGAACGCCGAGCGGTCCAGATCCAGCAGGCCGATGATCAGCGCGCCCGCCATCTAGCCGAGAGTCGCCAGCGCGCGCACCGGGCCATATTCTTTTTTCGCATCTTCAAGTCGCGCGAGGACGAGCGCAGTGGAAATGCTGAACATCGGCGCATACGACAATGAAAAAATCTGGATGAGCGCGAGGACGAACCACGGATTCCAGCCGTCCTTGATTGCCGTGGCGATGACCGCCATCGTGATGCTGGTGGCCGATGCGAGCCAGCGCAGAACGCGTGCGGGAGCAACGTGCCGGTCGGCCATCGCACCGAACATCAACGGCGAGACGAACGCCGCGAGCGCGTTCGCCGCGAACGCAAACGGTTTGATCGCGCTCATCCCGTGCGCGTCGAGAATCGGGCCGAGCGGCACGAACCAGATGGCCATCGCCGCCGCCTGGATGAAAAATAAAATCATCAGCTCGGCATACTCGGCCTTGCGCAACGTCCTTAACATCGGCGCGGAGAATAAACAAATGCGTGCGGAATAAAAGAACGCAACAAGTGCGGGCGTGGCGGTAGTGGGGCAGGCATCTTGCCTGCCCAGTTGTTTTCATTTTGGCTGCGGAGAATTTTTCAAACCGAACAGGCAAGATGCCTGTCCCACTACTTTAATTCCCGCGCTGATAAACCCGCACCCAGTCAATTTCATAACGAAGTGGAAATTTTGTCTGCGACGGATCGCCGCCCTGCATTCCGCCGATGGCTTGGTTCAAGATGATATATTCCGGCCCGTGAAACGGATTGCCGCGATCCGACTTGTCGGCGGTGGCGAGATCAAAGTGATTCATCAGCCTGCCGTCGAGCAGCAGGTCAATTTTATTCGTGTCCCAGTCCATCGTCCAGATGTGAAACTCCTTCGACCAATTATCACCGCCGAGTTCTGCGGTAGATTTTCTCGGCGAAGACCAGACCGCTTTTCCGTCGAGACTGTAAGCGACGTTGGCGAGCACCATGTTCCGGTAATACTCCATGATGTCCACCTCGCCGCACGCCGGCCAGCGCATCCCGGGCGTGGAGCCGAGTGTCCAGAACGCCGGCCAGCTTCCGCTGCGCGTGTCAATCCGCGCGCGCATCTCGAACTTGCCATAAGTGAACTCGCGCAGACGATGCGTGCTGATACTGGCAGAAGTGTATTCAATCCACTCGCGGCTCGTCTTCCAATTCGTGCTGTTCGTGACGAAGTTGGGATTGGGTTTGTGATCCTCGCGCCGCGCCTCGATGACGAGCAGGCCGTTTGTGCAAAAGGCGTTTTCCGGCTGATACCATTGCAATTCGTTGTTGCGCACGAAGCCGCGCTCATAATTCCAGTTCGCCGGATTCGGCGGGCCGTTCGTGTCGAATTCATCGGACCAGACCAGTTTCCAATTGTTGGTCGGATCAGCCGAGGGCAGCGGAACGGAATTCGTCTCGGCGCAATGGGCGGTGAAGGTGAAAAATGAAATTGCGGCGAATAAAAATAACGCGCCGCAGTTCAATTGTGATTTGGTTTGTTTGCTCATAAGAATTTTCAAGATCAATTAAGCCACGGATTGAACACGCTAGATTTTATTTAAGACACCGTTTCAGTCAGCAAATATGTCCAAACTTGTTTCCAGCGGTCTGCATTTTAGTGGCAATCACCGATGTGTGAGCTGTGCTTTCCCATTCGCTATTTTTACCGTCTGCGGTTTGTTTCTCGCTTGTTTCGGTCACTACTGGATAACTCGTTGTGAGTATTCTTGTATGATTATAGGGTGGATTTTCAGTGGCGGCGTCCACTGGCGAACCAAAGGCATCTAATTCCAAAGCTTTCAGATTTCTAAACAATTGTTCTTGAGTGCAAGCCACGGAGTCTTGACGATGGTTGAATGCGAAGAAACGGTTTTTGGGTGTCGCGGATTCTTCGCTGTAATATGTCGCTGGCGCGTTAAATTTTTTGTTGAAATCTTTGGGCGAGCCAAAGCACAAAACGCGAGCGACTCGGTGTTTTATCCCAATTAGGGCAGCGTGTCCGCCACCTTGGGATTGACCTGCAATGGCGATTGACTCCCATTTGATAGTGCCATCGTCATTAAGGAATTGCTCCCAATGTTCTTTTGGCCGCTTCTCTTTCAAGAACAATAGCAGCTTGATGAGCCGATTTTCGATGTTTTCAGACCGCTCAATGGAAATTGTTTTGCGGCCACCTTGATAAATTGCTTGGCCGCCTTTAATAATTGCCATTCGGAAATTTTCAAAAGACTTCGGGTTGCTGTCATTCGCACAAGCACTCGCCGGAATGTCATCTGGATACATGAGTGTGACTACGTGATAACCCAAGTCGGCAGCAAGACTACAAAAGGCGACAGCCGTTTTTCCTTTGCCGCCAGTGCCTGTTATCCAAAGCAAAAGTTGGTGCCGGTCTTGAGGAAGCTCCGGCTTTTGCTCGACGACAATTTTGCGATTTACATAAAGCCAATGTGGGTCGTCGAAAGTTTTTATCGCAGGGTCGGTTGCTGATGGAAGTATTGAAAATGAGGTCACGTCAGGGTGCTCAAGTTCAATTTGAGTTTGCACGTTTTCGTTGGTGTTGGAAGGTGTTGGAGTTGAAGTAACGTCGGCGCGTGCAATTGTCGCAAACAAGAGAACTGCGGCATAGATGATTTTTATAATAGTTTTCTTTGCCATGCGGCGAGTTTGCGTGGGAAATTTATTAGCGTCAATCCGTGTTTCATCCATAGCTAAATTAAATTCTCCGACACGCGCTGGATTTTCACCGCCTTGCCGCTGGCTTTGTCAATTTCAACCACCGCGCCTTGCAGCTTCACGTCGTTGCGCGCGACTTCAAACCGTTGCGGCATGGCGGTGCGGAAACGCATGACGACCGGCTGGATTTCGCGGCCCAAAACGCTTTCGTGCGGGCCGGTAAAGCCGGCGTCGGTCAGATACGCCGTGCCGCCGGGGAAAATCTGCTCGTCCGCCGTCTGCACGTGCGTGTGCGTGCCGACAACGGCGCTGACGTGGCCGTCGAGCATCCGCGCAAACGCGATTTTTTCCGAAGTCGCCTCGGCGTGAAAATCCACGAAGATGATTTTGGTCTGTTCGCGCAGCCGTTTCACTTCGTCGTCGGCGAGTTGAAACGGATTTTCCAGCGGCGGCATGAACGTGCGGCCTTGCGCGTTCAGCACGGCAATTTTTAATTTTGAATTTTTAATTTCAAAAATCCCGCTGCCGCGTCCGAGAACACCGGCGGGATAATTGAGCGGGCGCAAAAATCTTTTTTCATTCGCGAGCAGTTCCACGACTTCCTTTTGATCCCACAAATGATCGCCGCTGGTGATGACGTCCACGCCCGCCGAGATAATTTCCTCCGCAAGTTTGGGCGTGATGCCCGAGCCGCCCGCCGAGTTCTCGCCATTGGCGATGACGAAATCGAGCGCGTGCTGTTCGCGCAGTTTTGGCAGAAGCATTTTGACAGCCTTGCGCCCCGGTTCGCCCACGATGTCGCCGATGAAAAGAATTTTCATGCAAAAAAAATTTAACCACGAAACACGCGAAATACACGAAAGAAAACGGCGTAGCAGCGGATATGAGTCCGCTCCAATAAAATATTTGAGCCGACTGACGTCGGCTGCTACGAATTTTTAAATTCAAAGCCAGCATGCGGCTGCGCCGATGATGGCGGCGATGAGCCAGAGCAACAGCACAGCGCGGGTGCGGCTTAATCCTGCGCGAACGAGCCGGTGCGAAAGATGATTTGTGTCGCCGATCCAGAACGGTTTTTTGTTCAGGGTTCGCAAAATGACAACTTGCGCGAGGTCAATCAGCGGAATCGCCAGCACGAGCAATGGCGCAAGCACGGCGAGCGGATGCGGATTTTGTTTCGTGTAAAAATGCGGGAGAATTGCCATCACTGCGAGCAGGTAGCCGACAAGGTGACTTCCGGCGTCGCCGAGAAACGCGCGGGCGTTCGGGAAATTCCATGGCAGAAATCCGATCAACGCGCCGCACATGAGAAATGAAATCGTCGCCACGAGATATTCGCCGTTCGCGGCGGCGATGAGCGCAAAGATAAACGCGCCGATCGCGCCGAGTCCGGCGCACAGGCCGTTCATGTTATCCATAAAATTGAAGGCGTTGATGACGGCGAGCAGCCAAAGAATCGTGATGGCGTAACTGAAAATTTCGCTGTGGACAAACAGCGTGATGCGCTTGCAGGCGACGGCGACGAGCAGGGCGATCAGAAACTGGCCGAAAAGTTTCGGCAGCGGTTTCAATTCATGTTTGTCGTCAAACCAGCCAAGAATCGTAATCGCAATCGCGCCAAAGGCGATTGCCGTGAGTTCAAGTCCGCGACGTTCCAAGCCGTGGGCGATCAAATTGGCGAAGGAGATTTTTACAATCCCAAACTGGATCAACCCGGCGCCGACAATCAGCGGCAAAAGAATTCCTGTCAGCACCGCAAATCCGCCGGCGAGCGGAATTGCGCCGACGTGGATTTTTGGCGCGTCGTAATTCTTTCCATCGCGCGGATCGTCCAGGAGATTTGTGCGCAGACACCATTTGCGCCAGAGCGGCAGTGCAAGCAGCGTCGTCAAAAACGCGCCCGCAAACGCAGCGAGAAAAAAATTGAATGGAAAAGTCACAAACGGATGCCGCGCTCGGCGGCAAGTTTCAAATACAAATTATAGATTGATTCAACCATTTGCCCGACTGAAAAATTTTCGCGGACGAAATTCTGGCCCGACTTGCCAAGTTTTTCCCGAAGCGCGGAATCATTTGCAAGCTGAATTATTTTTCCAGTCAGATTTTTCAAATCACCGGGTTGAATCAAAAATCCGGTCCGGCCGTCGAGGCAAATCTCGTTTGCGCCGTCGCAATCGTAGGCGACGACGGGTTTGGCGGCGGCGAGCGCCTGCGGCAACGCGCGCGGCAGGCCCTCGCGCAGCGACAAATGGACGAGCGCGTCCATGATGCCGACGAATTTTGGAACTTCATCCGGCGGAACGAGGCCGGTGAAGATGAAGTGTTTTTCGACGCCGAGAGATTTTGCGAGATTTTCAAAACGGACGCGCCATTCGCCGTCGCCGACGAGCAGGAATTTGATTTTCGGATTTTGGCGGACAAGTCCGGGCGCGACGGCGAACAAATCGTCGTGGCCTTTGAGCTTGAACAGCCGCGCGATTTTGCCAACGACGAAATCGTCCGGCGCAATCCCGAGTTTTTTCCGCAGTTCCAAATCATTTTTTGCGGCGAGAAACGGTTCGAGCGGAAAGCCGCTGAAAATTTTCGCGTATTGTTCCGGCCTGCCAATTCCGGCGGCGAGATATTGATTTTTCATCGCGCCGGCGACGACGATGAAATGTGTCGTGGCGCGCGCGGCATATTTTTCTGCGGCGCGGAAAATAAAATTGGCCACGCCGTTTTGAAAATTTCCAAATGACGGGCCGTGGATGGTGTGAATGATGATTGGCACACCCGCGCGTCTGGCGGCCAGTCGCCCTAAAATTCCCGCCTTGCCGCTGTGCGTGTGGACGATGCCGGGTTTTTGTTCGCGAAAGATTTTTTCCAGTTTACGAAGCGCGAGAAAATCCTTGAGCGGATGAATCGGGCGGACGAGTTCTGGAACGATTTGCAGCAGTCCGGGAATTTTTGAAACTTCAGATTCGAGCGAACCTTCCGGGCCAGTTGTCGGGCCGGAAATCAAATTGACTTCGACGCCGGATTTTTGGCGCAGCCCCAAAACGGTGGCGACGGTGTTTTCCTGGGCGCCGCCGACGACGAGCCGCGTGATGATGTGAGTGACGCGCACGCACGGCAGGATGATTTACTTTTTAAGTTCGCGCAACCGTTGAAGGATGTTCGTGGCCTCGGCGGTGTTGGTTTTCGCGTTGGCCAGGTAGATTTCGTAATTTTTAACCGCATCGTTCGTCTCGTGTTTGCGCCAGGCGATTTCGCCAAGGCCGTAGGCGGCCTGAAACGAATTGGTGTATGTTTGCTGCAATTTTTCGTAATCGGCGCGGGCGTCGTCGAATTTGCCGCTGTCGAGATAGGCGGCAGCCCGGTTGTAGAGCGCCTGGGGATTGTTCGTCTGGATGGAAAGCACGCGGGTCAAGGCGGAAATTGCGCCGCCGTAGTCTTTCAACTGGATGCAAACATAGCCGCGCGTGAAGAGCCATGTCGGGTCGCCGGGCGTGAGCCTGAGTTTGCGGTCAATGACGCCAAGCGCATTGGTGAACAGGCCGTGCATGAGATAAGCCCGCGCGGCGATGGTGAGCAGATTGGTGTCGGTTGGATGCCGGAAGATTTCGGCTTGAAGCAATTCGATCCCCCGCGCCGTGTCGTTTTTTTGGAAATAAGCGGCCGCCATGAGGACATTGAATTGCGTGTCATTCGTTTCCGTGAGCGAAAATTTTTCCGGCTGCTCCAGCGGTTCGCGCAACGCGTCCAGCGCGCGGTCGGGCAGGCGCGAGGCCAGGTAGAGCTGGCCGAGCCAGAGCCGCGCGGGCAGGTTGTCCGGCGCCAGTTCGCGGACGCGCTCAAACGGCGCGATGGCCTGGCGCATCAGTCCGCCCCGGGCGAGTGTCATTCCGTCCTCGAAACAAAAACTCGGCTCGTCGAAGGGGCCGTTGGCGTTGAGCACTTCGTTCCATGTGCGGTATTTTCCGAATTGATCCTCGGTGGCCTTGGACAAATCCACGGGCACGGTTCGTCCGGCCTGAAGGCTTTGGTTGAACTGGAGGTTGATTTGCGCGACGACATTGTCGGGGTTGAGTTCCAGCGCCGTTTCAAAATCTGCGGCGGCGTTGGTGAGGTGGCCGGCGCGCTGCAATTCGACGCCAAAAAAATCCAGGCTGCGCGAGTAAAAAATCCCGGCGGCGATCAGGTTCGGGTTTTGCTCGCGCGATATATGCAACTGATCAAGCAACCATTCGCCCGGCGTCATCGGCGCGTTGGGTTGCGGCGGGGCGCCGGCTTTTTCGATGGGGGCAAAAGCCTGCGCCGCCTGCGACCAAAATGCCTCGTTTCCGGCGATTTCATTTTTGTCCGGCGACGGCGGCAGAAGCGTGTCTTTGGGCAATGTTTTCAATTTATAGACCATGCCGTGCGGCTCCAGATAAAATTCCTCGAAATAATAGCCGAAGCTCGGATGCAAATAGTAAAGCTCGTTGGTTTTGGCGAGCGCCGCCAGCAAGCCGACCAAGTGCAGCGGACTGATGCCGTTGGTCATTTCGGCGGCGGTGACGGTGTCCGGCCATTGGCGCGGAAATTTTTTGTGCAGAAATTCATGATACGTCGGCCAGGTCAGCGACTGCGTTTCCAGCGGCACAAAATCGCCCGCCCGGCCGTCCCTGGCGAGCGCCGATTGCAGGAGAATCAGCCTTTGCGAATCATCGCACAGCAGGATGCCGCCCGCGCGCGGCAGATTTTCCTCCATGAGCGACGTGAATTTTCGGAACGTGTCATCGTTCGCGGCGCGGATTTGCGGCGTGTTTCTACAAACCAGTCCTGCGGACGCCAAAGCGGCGAACAAGCAAACTCCGGTGACGGCCAGCCGCCGGAAAAATTTCAACGCCGCCGAATTTCGCCGTTCCGCCCGGACGACTGATTCCCTGCCAAAAACGAGCAGGAAATATCCGCTGAAATAACCGACGCTCAACGCGCCAAGATAATAAAACGTCAAAAACGGCAGCCCAAAACCCTTCTGCCTCGGACTGAACGGCGGATCAAACGCAACCCAAACGCACATGACCAGGAAAAACGCATGGACCACATGAAACATGAAATTTGTCAGCGCAATGCCGTTCCGGCTGACGTCCCCGAAATACGATTTCCAGCGAATCGCCATCAAAAGCACCGGCAGCAACGAAGTCAATGACAGAAGCCATACCGTCTCGCGAACGCCCGGCTGGACAAAAAATAATTTCACCATGTAAAACTGCCCGGCCAGATTGTATTTCAACACCTGCCAGAACGTCGCCGGCACTTTGCCTGAAATCACCGCCAGCAACGGCAGCAGCAGATAAAGCAGCATTCCCGCCAGCCCGCACAACGCCATCCGGCCCAGAAACCGCACGTTGAAAAATCCCATCCTGCGGATCCAAATGATGGCCGCGACAAAAATCGGGAAAAATCCCACCATCGCCCAATTCTCCGCCATGCCCAGGCCATAAACAAACGCGGCCAGAAACAGCCGCCATTCGCGCTCGCCCAGCCGGTATTCCAGCAGCGACCAAATGACGAACGCGAACAGCAGCAGATCAATCATCTCGCCCGCGCAATTCGTCGCCTGCTCCCAAAACGTGAATTGCAAACCGCAGACCAGCACCGCCAACACCGGCGGCAGCCACGCGCTCCAAAGTGTCAGAAATGAAAAGTCACTCAGTTCCCGCTTGCGCTGCGCGGACGTCCGGTCTTGCGGCAGAATCGCCACCGAGCGCGCGAGCAAGCCCAGCGTCAACGCCGCGCACACGGCGGAAAAAATGTTCAGCGCGATGGGGATTTGCGCCACCGGCAGCCAGCGAAACGGATAGGTGGCGAGAAATGAAATTGGATTCGCAATTTCCGGCTGCCACGTCCAGCCCGACACTTTGGCAACGGTAACGCAATTGAACAGCGAAACCCAGTGGTTCAGCGTAAGGCAATAAACCGCCAGCGCCGCCGCCGCCAGCAGCCACGGCAAAAAGCGCGGGACAAAATTCCTTCGCGGGTCGGTTCGCTTTTCAGTCGCCATTGGGTTTATACAGTTGAATTCATATTGCGCGGTTTGGCAAGGCTTGTCCCGCGCGCAAATCCGCCACGCACTCGACGTGCTGCGTCTGCGGAAACATATCCAGCGGCTGCACGCGCGCCAGTTCAAAGACACCATCCGCGCACAAAATGTTCAAATCCCGCGCCATCGTCGCCGGATGGCAGGAAACGTAAATGACCTGCGCCGGTCTCGTTTCGCGCAATAACCTCAATGTTTCCGGCAGACAACCTTTGCGCGGCGGGTCGAGAATCACTGAAGTTTTTTCCGGTGAAAATTTCTTTAACAACTCCGGCAAAACTTCTTCGACCTTCGCGGAAACAAATTCGCCATTGTTAATTTTTCGTGACGCCGCATTTTTCCGCGCCGCCGTGATCGCCAGTTGGTCATATTCAACGCCGACAAAAGATTCGACCAAATCCGCCGTTTCAATCCCAAAAAAACCGACGCCGCAATACAAGTCCACCAGATGCCTTTTTAGTGGCACAGGCATCCTGCCTGTGTGTTCGCTTGACGAACTTGACAGGCTGGAAGCCTGTTCCACTAAAAATCCGCGCACGGTCTCGACCAGTTTCGGCAGCAGGAAAAAATTATTCTGGAAAAACGAATCCGGCGGCACGTCCCAGTTTTCCGGCGGAATCCGCAGCACGATTTTGATTCCGCCTTTCGGCGGCGGATTGGCGCGGACGTTTTTGATCTGTTCGCTGATGGCCGGCTCGGCGATTTTACATTCCTCGATGTCCTCGACGAAATTATTGTCCGCGCGGATGAAGCCGATGACCAGCTTTTTGGCCGGGCCGTTCCACTGGCTGCGGATCATGATGCGGTTGCGATAACCGTAAGGCTGCGGACTCGGGATCACCGGCGCGATTTTATCCGCCGGAATTTTCCCGACCCGCTCGAACAGATCCGAAATCTGCTTGTGCTTCAACCGCAACTGCGTCGCGTAGGCAATGTGCTGATATTGGCAGCCGCCGCACGCGCCAAAATAACGGCATTCCGGCGTGACGCGCTCCAGCGAAGATTTTTCCACGCGCAATAATTTCGCGCGCGCAAAATTCTTTTTGACCTCGGTGATTTCGACCTCGACGGTTTCGCCCACGATGACGAACGGCACGAACACGACGAAATCATCCACGCGCCCGACGCCTTCGCCGCCGAATGCGATGTCGTGGATCGTCAAAGAAATTTTGTCTGCAAGTTTGAGTGGCATTTGGAAAAATCAAACGTGTGAAATCAGTTCTGCGAATTCGCGCGGAGTCACAATGCTGATGTCGTTGAATTGTTTCAGCGTCAGCAAATCGTTGTCGCCCGTGACCAGATGCGAACAATCGCCATCGAGGGCGGCGGCCAAAATTCGGTTGTCGTCCGGATCACGGCAAACTTGGATCGTGGTCGTGACATTGACCGCGTGGATCTGCCGTTCCACAAACAAAACCATCAAACGCGCGTGTCGCGGACTGAATTCAAACTTTTGCCGGAGCTTCTCTTCAATTTCATCAAGTATGTCCTGTGAAGCAATGACAACGCAATCGCGCCGGACCTTTTTCCACATTCGGCGGCAAAAACCGTCGGTGGTGAGAATGGCCAGCCAGACGTTGCTATCAAGAATGATGCGCACGCGGCAGGGCGAGAGTTTCTTCTTCGGTCAGGCGGATTTTTCGCGGCAGACGGTCAAACACGGCCAGCAGGCGATCCAATTCGCGTTCGGCGGAAAAAAGATATTCATAAACTTCTTCCGCCTGCTCGTTGGAAAGCTGCTTAATTTTGTCAATTACTTCGCTGGTCTGCATATTGGGAATATAACAGCTTAATCCGCCGGTTCAATTCTTTTTCAAACCGGCAAGCCGAAAACAATTTTGAAAGTTACCGCCGATTTTGAGCGACACGCGGCAAGTTTAGAAAATAAAACGCGCGCGAAAAGTTTATTCGCTGGGTGTTGGAAAAAATTCCTATTTGTGACCTATGAAACGATTTCCTTTAAGGTGTCTATATCCAATGCGAAATGAGATAATCGCCCACAATTAAGGCAGGCGAATGCCTTCATGCCATAAACTCCTTTGTCAAAAAATCTTTTTTTCCCTTTCACAGGAACAAAGGATACCGCTTCCACCGTGCCGAGCACCAAATCGCCCTTCCCGCAAAATTCGCATTTTTTTATTTCACTCATAAAGAGATTTGTTTTCAATTTTGACACAAAACCGTAGTCAATTCTTTTTCAAACCGGCAATCACCGCTTTCATTTCCGCAAGGTGAACATCGGGATTGCCCGTGTCGGTGACGTGGACGATTTTTCCGTCGAGGCCGATGAGAAAGCTCACGCGCTTGGCCATGTTTTTTCCGGCCATCCGCACGCCGTAAATGTCCGCGATCTTGCCGTCGGGATCGGCGAGCAGCGTGAAGTTCAATTTGTATTTGGCGATGAATTGCAGATGGCTGTCGGCGGAATCAAAACTGACGCCGACAATCTCGACGTTGTTCGTGGCGAAATCCTCAAAGCCGTCGCGGAAACTGCACGCTTCCTTGGTGCAGCCGCCGGTGAAATCCTTCGGATAAAAATACAGCAGCACGATTTTCTTGCCCACGAGATCGGCGAGTTTGAAATCCTTGCCGTTCTGATCCGTGCCGGTGATCAGCGGCGCGGTGTCGCCGGCTTTCGGCATGGCGGCAAAGGTTGCGGTTGCGGAAAAAATGATCGCGGTGGCGAGCAGGGCGGGGAGCAGTTTGGTTTTCATGGCGACAATGTAGGAGACGAGGTGACAAGTCTCAAACTTTTTTATTCAACCACGGATGGACACGGATAAACACGGATGGAAAAGATTTTTTTGTCCGCAGATTGCGCTGATTTTCGCAGATTAAAATTCCTTAAAATAAATCTGCGTTAATCTGTGAAATCTGCGGATGCTTTTTTATCTGTGTGCATCCGTGTTAATCCGTGGTTGAAAATAATTTGATTTCACACCGGCTTCAAACTTTTCAGATGTTCGGAAAATTTTGCAAAGCCTTCAACCTGCGATTTCAAACGCCCAATCAATTCGACGTCTTTAACTTTTCCCGAAGCGTCGAGCAGATTGTTGATCTGCGGCAGAAAAACGCGCACGGGAAAAAGATGCGCGTTGCGATAACCAAAAATGGCCTGCAACTGCTCGACCGGACGCAGCGCGCCCCACATTCCCGCCGCGAGGCCGGTGAAACAAACGGGCTTTTGCTCGAAGCTCTCCGGGAATTTCAACATATCAATGAAATACTTCAGCACGCCGGGCACGCTGCCGTTGTATTCGGGCGTGACGACGTGAAGTCCGGTGGATTGTAAAACTGCGTCGGCGAACGGCGTGAATGATTTCGGTTTTTCCGCGTAGGAAGTCGGCGAGAAAATTTCCGGCGGCAATTTTGCCAGATCCAAAACATTCAGCGGAACTTTCAGTCCGGCGTAAATTTCTTCAAGTTGCGCGGCGACTTTGCGCGTGTTGCTGCCCGGACGGTTTGTTCCGACGATCAATGTAATCATGGCTGGCAATTTAGTTTATCGCACGCGTTTGGCAAATTTCAATTGCGCTTGCGCGGCGAGCGGCGCAATCCGTTTTGCAGCCACAATCGCCAGACAAGCCAGAACGCCTCGTTCACAATTCCGCCGGCCATTTTGGAATGTCCCTGCGTGCGCTCGGTGAAAATGATCGGCACTTCGACGATTTTGAATCCCTGCCGCCAAAGTTTGTGCGTCAGTTCAATTTGGAAGCCGTAGCCGTGGCATTGGATTTTTTCGAGGTTCAAGGCTTGAAGCGCGCGCCGGCGAAAACATTTGTAGCCACCGGTCGGATCGCTGAACGGCATTCCCGTGACGAGCGCGACGTATTTTCCCGCGAACCGGCTCAACATCAGCCGACCCAGCGGCCAGTTGATGACGCGGATGCCGCCGACGTAACGCGAACCGAGAACGAGATCGGCATTTTCCGCAGCCTTGAGAAAATTCACGATCTCATCGGGATCATGCGAAAAATCGCAGTCCATTTCAAAAATGAATTCGTAATTTTTTTCCAGCGCCCACTTGAATCCCGCGATGTAGGCGCGGCCTAAACCATTTTTCTCCGTGCGATGCAAAACGTGAATTTCAGGATGCTTCGCCGCGAGTTCGTCGGCGATTTTTCCCGTGCCGTCGGGAGAATTATCATCCACCACGAGCAAATCCACCGCGACGGGCAGCGACAAAAGTTTTTGCGCGATGAGCGGGAGATTTTCCCGCTCGTTGTAAGTCGGCACGATGATGAGCGTCTCGTTCATTCAGAAATGCAATTGTTAAAGACAATTGACCGCGAAAACAAGCGGACAGTTCAACGGAAAGTTTGATTGCCAGCGAAAACTCTTCGGAATAGCTTCGCGATATGGATTTGCCGAGCAAAAGCTTGATGGGAGAATTGAAATGAAATCATGACGACGATTAACGTAATTTCATTTACTGTCGGAATTTTTGTAATTGCAATTATTTGGCTCAAGATTGCTGAAGCATTAAATGCGAGAAAAATCGCTCGCTGCATTCACAGAATTGGTTTTGCGATATGCCCTCAATGCAAGCAAGTGCTTGGAGAAAAAGCAGCATCTACAGCCAAGCAAAAAATTATCAAATATCGGATTAAGGGATTTGGAAGATTGCTGCGAAGTCGTAATTTTCCATCTGAACTAATGACTGTAATATGTCCGCACTGTTCAACAAAACTTGAATTTCGACTAGACGGTAATTTTTTTGGCCGTGACCATGTGACTGCTTAATTGTAAGCGCGATAGCTTTTACCTTTCTCGCACGCGAAAAATTCTGCATTATGTGCCAGTGTCAAATCTCATCGCCATCGTCGGCCGGCCAAATGTCGGCAAATCCGCGCTCTTTAATCGCATCGTCAAAAAACGCATCGCGATTGTCCACGACCAGCCCGGCGTCACGCGCGACCGCGTCAGCGTCGAGGCCGAATGGAACGGAAAATCTTTTTCGCTCGTGGACACCGGCGGCATCGGATTGCTGCGCCGCGAAAAATCCGACGACGTGATCGTCAAGGCCGCGCTCGAACAAGTGGAAATTGCGATTGAAGCGGCGAACGCAATAATTCTCGTCGTCAACGTGCAGGAGGGAATCGTGCCGTTGGATCGCGAAGTCGCGGCAAAATTGAGAACCAGCGGAAAACCGATTCTGGTCGCGGTCAACAAAGTTGACACGCACCGGTTCGAAGGCGCGGTGACGGAATTTTCCCGGCTCGGCTTCGAGAAAATTTTCCCGGTCAGCGCAATCCACGGCGAAGGCATTCAAAATTTGATGGACGCGGCGGTCGGGCTGTTGCCTGAAGTCAGCAGTCAGCAGTCAGCAGTCAGTAGCGAAGCCGACGATGCGGATGTTCCCGCTACTGACCAAGAACTACTGACTACTGACTCACAGGAAATTGCTCCGCGCAAAAAAGGCCCGTTGCGGCTGGCGATTGTCGGAAGGCCAAACGTCGGAAAATCCTCGATTATCAATGCTTTGACGAAATCCGAGCGCGTCATTGTCTCGCCGATTCCCGGCACGACGCGCGACGCGGTGGACGTGCCGTTCGAGGTTACGACCGAAGGCGTGCGCGAAAAATATGTGCTCGTGGACACGGCGGGAATCCGCAAGACGCGCAAGATTGACGATTCGGTTGAGTTTTACAGCGTCCAACGTTCGGAAGAATCCATCGCGCGCTGCGACATCGCGATTTTGGTTCTGGACGCCGAGGCCGGCATTTTGGAGCAGGACAAAAAAATCGCCGACCGGATTGTCGAAGGCCGACGCGCCTGCATTTTGGTCGTGAACAAATGGGATTTGTTCGAGGAAAAAATCCGCGAGAAGCGGAAAGAAGAAATTGTCGCGCGCGAGAAAAAAGAAAATCGTTCCGCGCCGAAAAAAATGACGACGCTCGGTGAATTCGGCGCGTGGGTGCAGGAAAAATTATTTTTCCTCGATTACGCGCCGGTGATTTTCACGTCCGCGAAATCCGGTTTTCATTTGGATCGTTTGCTTGAAGCTGTTCGCTATGTTGCCGCGCAATTGCAGCAGAAAATTCCGACGGCAATTCTAAACCGCACGCTGCACGATTCGGTCGAGAAGCGCCAACCAATCACTCCGCAAGGCCATCGCCTGAAATTTTTCTACGCAACGCAAGTGCGTCAGGCGCCGCCGACATTTTTATTGTTCGTCAACCGCGACGAAATTTTTTCCGACCAATACAAAAAATATCTCGGCGGAGAAATGCGCAAGGCATTCGGCTATGAAGGCTGTCCGATTGTGATCGTGCCGAAAGCGCGCCCGAAAACCGTCGAGCCGATCCGAAAATTCAAGCCGGCACAGAACAAAGTTTTAGGAAGGGCTGACGCGCATCGCGCGGCGCGCCACGAAAGATATTCTCGCAAGCCGAAGAAAAAATTGCGCTGAAATTTTGTTCACAGCGGCGAATAAGTCATCACTTTTTCAAGCACGGCGCGCAAATCCCATTGATTTCATTTGCGAATATCTTCCTTGTAACTTTTTTGCAAAATTTTCTTGAAATCCACAACCGGTGGTAGCATGATGGATTTCGTTCCCCAATTAGTTGGGGATTGCGTTTTTTTGAAAAAAGCCCGTTTTCCTTGGGAAAATCAACTGTTTTGAAGTTGGACGGCTTTTGCTGCTCTTGAAATCGCCAAAACAAAATCTAAATTAAATTGGAGTGAACCATGATTGATGCACGCGAAGAAATTTTGTCGGCGGCCCCGAAGGCCGCGCACCGTCGCACCGCGAAAGTTTCTGCGGGACGGGAAATAAAACCGCAAAAAAACACGGCAAAAAAAATGCTGCCCATCGAGCGCATTTTCAGCGACGCGAAAGTGAAGCCGTTCGACCAGATTGAATGGGACAAGCGCACCGCCGAGATCACCGACGACGCTAACAAGGTGATTTTCAAGCAGGAAAACGTCGAAGTGCCGAAGTCATGGTCGGTGCTGGCGACAAAGGTCGTCGTTTCAAAATATTTCTATGGCGAACAAAACACTTCCGAGCGCGAAACTTCCGTGCGCCAGCTCATTCATCGCATTTCGCGGACGATTGCGGACTGGGGAATCGCGGACGGTTATTTCAGCAAGGCGGACGGCGAGATTTTTTACGACGAACTGACCTGGCTTTGCGTGAACCAATTTGGCGCGTTCAATTCGCCGGTCTGGTTCAACGTCGGATTGTTCCACGAATACGCCGTCGGCAAAAAATCCGGCAAGGGCAACTGGTTTTACAACCGCCAGACCGGCGAGGCCCAGCGCGCGACGTCGCAATACGAATATCCGCAGGGCAGCGCGTGCTTCATCCAGTCGGTCGAGGACAACATGGAAGACATCATGCGCCTCGCGTCCAGCGAAGCGATGCTCTTCAAATACGGTTCCGGCACCGGCACGGATTTGTCGCCGCTGCGTTCGAGCAAGGAAAAATTGAGCGGCGGCGGTCGTCCCAGCGGCCCGATGAGCTTTCTGAAAGTTTATGACCAGGTCGCCAACGTCGTGAAGTCCGGCGGCAAAACACGGCGCGCGGCCAAGATGAACACGCTTCGCGATTGGCACGGCGACATTGAGGAATTTATTGACGCGAAGCAAAAAGAAGAAAAGAAAGCGTGGGCGCTCATCGAGCAGGGCTACGACGGCAGTTACAACGGCGATGCTTACGGCAGCGTGATGTATCAAAATGAAAATCTTTCCGTGCGAGCCAGCGATGAATTCATGCAGGCCGCGCTTGGCGGAAAAGAATGGTGGACGCGCTCAATTACTTCCGGCAAGCCGCTGGAAAAGAAGGACGCCGCCAAATTGCTCTACAAAATCGCCGAAGGCACGCACATTTGCGGCGATCCGGGAATGCAATACGACGGCGCAATCCACAAATGGCACACTTGCAAAGGCACGGAGCCGATTCACTCCACGAATCCCTGCAGCGAATACGTTTTCATCAACAACACCGCGTGCAATCTCGCGTCGCTGAACTTGATGAAGTTCAAGCGCGATGACAGCAAGTTTGACGTGGAACGTTTCAAAGCTGCCGTCCGCATTTTCATCACGGCGCAGGAAATTCTCGTGGACAACGCGAGCTATCCGACGAAAGACATCGCGGAAAATTCCCATATTTTCCGCACGCTCGGGCTTGGCTTCGCAAATCTCGGCTCGCTCTGCATGAGCTACGGTTTGCCTTACGATTCCGACGAAGGCCGCGCGCTCGCCGGAGCGATCACGTCCATTATGACCGGCCACGCTTACGAACAGAGCGCGGAAATTTCTGCGAACATCGGCGCGTTTGCGGGTTATCGCGATGCGCGTTGCTCCCATGTTTCCAAGCCGCTGGCGAAGGACAATGTGGATTCAATGCTCGGCGTCATCAAGCTACATCGCGAAGCCGTCGAACAAATCCAGCCGAGCGCGGAATTTAATTATCTCAAAACCGAGGCGCGCAAAACGTGGGACGGCGCGCTCGCCAAAGGAAAACAATTTGGTTATCGCAACGCGCAAGTCACCGTGCTCGCGCCGACCGGCACGATCGCGTTCCTCATGGACTGCGACACGACCGGCGTCGAACCCGACATCGCGCTCGTGAAATACAAACTGCTCGCGGGCGGCGGAATGTTGAAGATCGTCAATCGCGGCGTGCCGGATGCGTTGCGTCGTATGAATTACAGTCAAGCCGAAATCCAAAGCATCATCGCCCACATTGAGAAGCACGACACGATTGAAGACGTTGAAGATAGTGGGGCAGGCTTCCAGCCTGCCAATGCTTCGCCCGTCACAAAATCTGCCGATGCAGGCAAGATGCCTGCACCACTAATTATTCGCAGCGGACTGAAACCGGAACATTTGCCGGTGTTCGATTGTGCGTTCAAGGCGCACAAAGGCAAGCGCAGCATCGGTTATCTTGCGCACCTGAAAATGATGGCTGCCGCGCAGCCGTTCATCAGCGGCGCGATTTCCAAAACCGTCAATATGCCGAGCGCCTGCACCGTCGAGGAAATCCGCGACACTTACGTTCAGGCGTGGAAAATGGGATTGAAATGCGTCGCCATTTATCGCGACGGCTCGAAGCGTTCGCAGCCGCTCAACACGAAAAAAACCAACGAAGGCGGCGACAAAAATTCTTCGCCGGACAATTCCGCCGTCGAAAATCGCCTCAAGGAACTTGAAGCCGAGGTCGCGCATCTGCGCAAGGAATCTGGCAAACCGCTGCGTCGCCGTCTGACTGACACGCGTCAGGCGCTCACGCACAAATTCGACATCGCCGGCCACGAAGGTTATCTGACCGTCGGACTTTTCGAGGACGGCCAGCCGGGCGAACTCTTCATCACGATGGCCAAGGAAGGTTCGACCATCGGCGGACTCATGGACAGCATCGGCACGCTCACGAGCATGGCGTTTCAATATGGCGTGCCGTTGGAGGCGCTCGTCCGCAAGTTCGCGCACCAGCGTTTCGAGCCGAGCGGTTTCACGAAAAATTCCGAGATCCGCAGCGCGTCCTCCATCACCGATTACGTTTTCCGCTGGCTCGCGTTCCAGTTCATCCCCGGCTACCGCGAAAATGTCACCGTCGCGCGCAACCAGCCGGAACTCGCCATGCCCGGCCTCATCGAGGAGATGAAAAAAAAAATAAACCGGCCGGTGCCTGAACTGCCCATCGCCGAGGACAATGACGTTCTCGAAGTGAAATCGGAAAACGGCCACGGCCACGGCCATTCGCGGCTGACTTTGACCAGTTCATTTCAAAACCAAGGCGACGCGCCGACCTGCCCGACCTGCGGCCATGTCGCCGTGCGCAACGGCGCGTGCTACAAATGTTTGAACTGCGGCGAGAGCCTCGGCTGCTCTTGAATTTGGGGAACCGGGACGGACACGGGCCGGAGGATTTGATTCTCCGTCCCGTTTTATTTTCCCGCGCTTGTTTCCGCCCGCCGCCGCGATTATGTT
This sequence comes from Verrucomicrobiia bacterium, assembly GCA_036490295.1. Lineage (GTDB taxonomy): Bacteria > Verrucomicrobiota > Verrucomicrobiia > Limisphaerales > UBA11358 > UBA11358. The sequence continues at coordinate 27,413 of DASXED010000122.1, forward strand.
TCCGCCATGAGCGACACCACTTCCTTTACGCGCGAAGACCCCTGGCGCATCTTCCGCATCATGGCCGAGTTCGTGGATTCATTTGAGACGCTTTCACAAATCCATCCCGCCGTGACGATTTTCGGCTCCGCGCGCACGAAACCGCGCGACAAGTATTATCGCGCCGCCGAAGCCATCGCCAAGGGACTTGCCAAACACAATCTTGCCGTCATCACCGGCGGCGGCCCCGGCATCATGGAAGCCGCGAACAAAGGCGCGATGCAGAACGGCGGCAAATCCATCGGCCTCAACATCGAGCTGCCGCACGAGCAATACTTCAACAAGTTTGCGAACGTGCCGATGCACTTCCATTATTTTTTCGCGCGCAAGGTCTGCTTCGTGAAATACAGCCTCGGCTTCGTGTTCATGCCCGGCGGCTTTGGCACGCTCGACGAATTTTTTGAAGTCGCCACGCTCGTGCAGACGCAGCGCATCCCGCAATTCCCGCTCATCCTCTTCGGGCGCGAATACTGGCACGGCCTGATCGCGTGGATGAAAGCGCGCCTCGAAAAAGACAAGCTCATCAGCCCCGGCGACCTCGACCTCGTGAAAATCACCGACGACGTGGACGAAGTCATCGAAATCATCCGCGACTACGAACGCCGCGTCGGCCCGCCCGTCCTCACGCCCAAGGCGTTTGCGTAAAGACTTTTGACAGAATTAACAAAATGAGCAAAATTTTTTTCTTAAACGATTTTTTAATTCTGAAAAATTCTGTCAATTCTGTCTAAAAATCCATGCGCCCGCTGATCCAAGAAATCCAAACCGCGCACACGCCTGAATCGCTCGTCGGGCAAGTGCGGAATGCGGAATGCGGAATGCGGAATGCAATTCTGCTGCGAAGCAATTCCTTCGGTTCGGCGCAAGCGCGCTATTCCTTCGTCGCCGCCAATCCGTTTCTGGTTTTCAAATCCTTCGGCTCGCGTTGCGAAATAATTCCGCATTCCGCGTTCCTCACTCCGCATTTTGGAAATCCCTGGCACTTGCTCGACGCGCTCATGTCTCGTTTTGAATTGCTCGACGAAATTGACCTGCCGTTTCCGCTCGGCGGCGCGTTCGGCTATTGGGGCTACGACCTGAAAAATTTCACCGAGCCAAAACTCCCGCGCCGCGCCGTCAACGATCTGGAATTGCCCGATTGCCACGTCGGTTTTTACGACAGCCTCGTCGTCTTCGACCATCACCTCGGCAAAATCTTCATTGTTTCAACCGGATTAAACGCCGACGGCTCGCGCAGCGAAACGCGCGCGAACGAAAAAATGGAATTTTGGAATTCAATTATTTCAAAAACTGAATTACCGCAAAGACGCAGAGACGCAGAGACGGAATTTTTCTCTCCGCGCCTCCGCGCCTCTGCGGTTGAAATCAATTCCAATTTTTCACGCCACGATTTTATTTCCGCCGTCGAACGCGCGCAAAAATGCATCCGGGCCGGTGACATTTATCAGGTGAACCTTTCGCACAGGTTGACTGCGGAATTGGTTTTTAACCACCAAGACACCAAGACACCAAGTGAAACGGATTTTCACAATGAAGAATCCTTGGTGCCTTGGTGTCTTGGTGGTAAAACTTTTGCTGGCTGGGAATTTTTTGAAAAGTTGAGCGCCGTTTCGCCAGCGCCATTTTCCGCATTCCTTGACTGCGGTGAGTTTCAAATCGCCTCGTCCTCGCCCGAACAATTTCTGCGCATGAGCGGCTCGCAAATCATCACGCGCCCGATCAAAGGCACGCGCCCGCGCGACGCCGACCCGACGCGCGACGCGCAACTCGCCTACGAATTACAAACCAGCGCGAAGGAACTTTCTGAACTTGTGATGATCACGGATTTATTGCGAAATGATTTAGGCAAAGTTTGCGAATTCGGCAGCGTGCAAGTGCCGGAACTCGCGAAGCTGGAAAAATTCGCGCAAGTGCAGCATTTGGTTTCAACGATTGAAGGCGAGTTGAAAAAATCCGTCACACATTTTGCCGCGTTCGCGTCGTGTTTTCCTGGCGGCAGCATCACCGGCGCGCCGAAATTCCGCGCGATGGAAATTATTGACGAACTCGAACCCATTTCGCGCGGGCCGTATTGCGGCGCGATTGGCTACCTCGGCTTCAATCGTGAAAGCCAGTTGAGCATCGCCATCCGCACGGCGATTTGCGCGCGGGAAAAAATTTATTTCAACGTCGGCGCCGGCATCGTGGCCGATTCCAATCCCGAGTCGGAATATGAGGAAACGCTGGCGAAGGCGCGTGGATTTTTCGCCGCGTTGGAAAATTGTAGGAGCCGACGTGAGGAGGCTCATTTCAAAATCGAAAACGGGAAATTGATTTGAGTCTCGTCACCTCGACTCCTACAAATAAAATTCCGCCGCGCTGGCAGTCACGGAGCGACGAATGGAAATTAGCCCGGCACATGGTGCCGGGAATATCGTTCCAAAATAAAACCGTCCTGAAGGGACGGCGGAATTGATTGCGTGTTTTCCGTCGTCCCGCCGGGACGAATGATTTGATTCGCCGATGATCCAGCCACTTCGTAGCTGGCTAATTTCCGGCTGTCGCTCCGCGACTCATTTGGCCACTTCACTTTATTCACCACCAACATATCAATAGTTTCGTGGCTCGGCACGAGCTTGAGCTATTGATATTTTGCGGATTTATCTTTTGGCAAAACCAGCACCGTTTTTTGTTCAGGGAAACGAATTAAAACTAAATTTTCGCGGTGCATACGTTTGGTTTTTCCATCCCACCATTCCGGTTTGCCCGTTTGCAGAGCATTTTCAAAAGCTGCAACCCATTCTTCTCCGGTCATTTCTTTTTGAGAACCAAATTTAACAGTTCCTGCCGAAACATCTTTGTCAATCAAGTAGCGCCAGCCCGAAATTTCCATGCATTGATTCAACAAGCCACTTATGGAACAGAGTTGAACTGGCGACGCTGATAAAGTTGAGTCTAATTCATGACCGAAGCCATTTGTCATGGATTGAACAACTTCGGGAGAACCCGAAATCGTCGGATAACTTGTCGCCCAAAAGTCATTTAGATTAAATTTTGGCTTGATGATTTCGTGAATTGTAAGTGTGGCCGTTCCTGTTACGACTAACGCACATACTCCAAACACAATTACCGTTTTCATTTTTGTCCATGCCATAATTTTCAATGCTCCTTTGATGAGGGTTAAGGTTGATACCGAAGCCGCCGCGCCTTTGGCAATCGCCACGGCAGTCACAGATTTTGCCAGCGCCATCGGCGCGGCTTGAACGGAATTGGCGGAAATCGCTCCGGCAAGAATGGCCGTGGTCGAACTCACGCCGCGTTTCGTAAAAAATTTCCGCAATTTTTCCAACGCGCGCGTCACGCGCTTGCGCGCGGTGTCTTCGCCCGCGCCCAGATAATTCCCGACTTCCGCCAAGCTTTTGTTTTCAAAAAAACGCAGCAGCACGGCTTGCCGGTCGGTTTCGCCGAGCGTCGCCAGCGCTTCGTCCAACAGCGGCGACATTTGATTCCAGATTTCATCAGTCGCGGCGGATTGAGATTCATTTTGCATTTGAAACTCCTTTTCAATGGTGGCCGTCCGTAAAGACCGTTTCATTTCGGCCCGCATTTGCGCGAGCGCGGCAAAGCGCGTGGTTTTGAACAGCCAGCCGGTCAAAATGGTTTTGTCGGAAATGCGTCCGGCTTTTTGCGCCAGAATGATGAACACGGCCTGCGTGATTTCTTCAGCCAGATGCGGGTCGCGCGCCTGCCTCAACGCCGACGAATAGACGAAGCCGACGCGCCGCGAAACCAATTCTTCAAAAGCCGCTTCGGAATGGTTCGCCGCATATTCGCGCAACAGCGCGAGATCGTCCAAGTCTTGCATCTACATATAAATGCCGGTTTTGGCGGAAACCGGACAATGTTTTTATAAAAAATCGTAGGAGCCGACGTAAGAAGGCTCATTCTTTCTGACAACAAGGCATTTCAGCAAAGAAATTTGAGCCTCGTCACCTCGGCTGCTACAAATCATGAGATTTTTCCGCTCGCGGAATTTTCGTGTTTCGGATAATTGAAAAGCCATCAGGAATTGATTTCATGCTCGTTTTTCTCAACGGACAATTTTTGCCCGAGACGCAAGCCGTCGTTTCCGTGAACGACCGGGGCTTTTTGCTCGGCGACGGTTTGTTTGAAACTGTGCGCGTCGTTGAAGGAAAACCATTTCGTTTTGCGCAACATCTGGAGCGCATGACGCGTGGCGCGGATTTTTTGAAAATCAAACCGCCGTTCACGCCAAAGGAACTGGAAAAATTCGCCGCGCAACTTATTGAAAGAAATAAAATAACCGACGCCATTTTGCGCGTGACATTGACGCGCGGCGCGGGCGAACGCGGCTATAATTTTAATGGCGAAGGCAGGCCGACGGTCGTGATGACATTGCACGCCGCGCCGCCGCTGGAAAAATCAATTGAATGGAGTTTGGTCACGTCATCATTTCGGATTCCGGCAAGCGATCCGCTTTCGTCGTTCAAGACGACGAGTAAAATTCTGCACGTCATGGCGCGCGCGGAGGCAAAAGAAAAAAACGCGGACGAGGCGCTTTTGATCAACACCGACGGCGAAGTGACCGAAACTGCGAGTGGTAATTTATTTTGGATTCATCAGGATGGGATTTGCACGACGCCAACAGACCGCGGCGTTTTGCCGGGCATCACGCGCGCGGTGGTTTTGGAAATTTGTCAGACGCTCGGCTTGCCAGTGAACGAGCGCGCCATCAAGCCGGAGGCGTTGCGGAATTGCGAAGGCATTTTCATCACGCAAAGCGCGCTGGGAATTATTCCGGTTTCAACCTTTGACGGCGAACCGGTCGCGCCGTCGCCGCTCGTGGATCAAATCACTCATGCCTACAAGGAAATGCTGGCGAAGGCTTGAACATCGGTTTTTTTGGCCGCGAAAGAACGCAAAAATGGAAATTTTTAATTCTTTGCGTTCTTTGCGTTCTTTCGCGGTTCGCTTAAAATAATCCGCGTGGCTCGCCGTCCAAAACCAAAATATCCAATGTCCCGCCAAAAAAATCACGGCGGCGGTTTTCGCTGGCTGATTTTTTTAATCCTGATTGCCGGCGCGGTTTATTTTTTCTGGCTGCACGAGCGTCTGCCAAAGAAAATTGTCCGCGCGCCGGCGACAGCTAAAATTGTGTCTGCCAAGCCGCAGCCAAAGCCAATCGTCGTCACGCGGCAATCTCCGGTGGATTTTCCGCGCCCGGTGCTGGACGTATTGGAGGCGCAAGTCGCGCTGGCGCGGCGCGGGATTTCGCCGGGTTCAATTGACGGTGCAATCGGCTCGCAAACGCGCGCGGCGATTTCCGTTTTTCAGGAAATTGAAAATCTGCCCGTGACCGGCAGGCTCGACACGAACACGCGCCCGCAACTGACGCTTGACGCGCCGATTTTGACAAATTACGCCGTGACGACAAATGACTTGGCGCGCTTGCAGCCGCTCGGAAAAACGTGGCTGGAGAAATCGCAGCAATCCGCGCTGGATTATGAAACGGAGCTGGAATTGGTCGCGGAGAAAGCGCACTCGCATCCGTTGCTGATTCAAAAGCTGAATCCGGGCGTGAACTGGACGAACATTTCTGCGGGAACAATTTTGAAGATTCCCGACGTGGATTACCCTGAACCGGTGGGCAAGGCGGCATTTGTCGCAATCCATTTGTCCGAGAAATTTCTGGAGGCATTTGACGGGCAGACAAATTTGCTCGCGCATTTTCCGTGCAGCATCGCGGCGCGTTTTGACAAGCGACCGGTCGGCGAACTGCACGTCGTCGTTGTCGCGCCAAATCCAAATTACACGTTTGACCCGGAACTTTTTCCTGAATCTTCCGAAACTCAAAAAATGGTTTTACCGCCAGGTCCTAACAATCCCGTCGGCGTCGCATGGATTGGCCTGGACAAAACGGGTTACGGAATTCACGGCACGCCCGCGCCGGAGCAGGTCGGGCGCACGGAATCGCACGGCTGTTTCCGGCTGGCGAACTGGGACGCGGCGTATTTGCTGAAGCTGGCGTGGACCGGAATGCCGGTGGAAGTCGAGCCGTGACGGATTGCGCTTGTCATGCGACGATTGCCGGACTAATTTGCCGCCCATTCCACTTTAGATTGTTTCATGGAAACACAAACCTTAAGCCCCAAGGAATGTGCCGAAGAACGCCTTTTCCTTCGCGCATTGATTGACTTGCTGCCTGACCTCGTCTCCGTCAAGGACAGCGCCGGGAAAAACGTCTGGATCAATCACGCCAAATTGAAAGAGCTGGGCTTGCAGGATGTCAAAGAGGCGATTGGCAAATCCGGGTTTGACTTTTTTGACCGCGCAACGGCGGAAGGTTTTCAACGGGACGATGAACAGGTGATCCGCACCGGCCAGCCGGTTATCAACCGCCGGGAAAAAGTCGTTGAGCCGAACGGTGAAATCCGCTGGCATCTCACCACCAAGGTTCCGTGGCGCGACACCGGCGGGAACATCGCCGGGGTGATGTCCATCAGCCGCGACATTACCGGGCAAACGGAGGCGGCCATCAAGTTGGAAGAGGAACGCAACCTGATCCGCACACTGATTGACCACCTGCCCGACGCCATTTATGCCAAGGACGCCAACGCGCGCAAAATCATGGCCAACCCCGCCGATTTGAAAAACCTGGGCTGCACGGCCGAGGCTGACGCCATCGGCAAAACCGATTTCGATTTTTTCCCAAGGGAAATCGCAACGGCATTTTTTGCCGACGACCAGACAGTCCTTAAAGATGGAAAAACAGTCATCAACCGCGAGGAAAAGGCAGTTTTGCAGAACGGCGAGACCCGCTGGTTGCTCACTTCAAAAATCCCATGGCGCGACGCCGAAGGAAACATCATCGGACTCGTCGGCATCGGGCGCGACATCACGGAGAAAAAAAACCTCGAGGCGGAAGTCCTGCGCGCCCAGCGCACGGAAAGCCTCGGACGGCTGGCCACGGGCATTGCGCACGACCTCAACAACACCCTCGCGCCGGTTTTGATTTCCGTTGAACTGCTGCGCCACAAACTTCAGGACAAGGACAGCCTGTATGTGCTGGCCGCCATCGAGTCCAGCGCACGGCGGGCGGCGGACACCATCAAACAAGTCCTGTCATTCAGCCGCGAGGCGGAATGCCACCGGACAGCCGTCAACCTCTGCCATCTCGCCGACGGCGTTGTCCGCATCACCGCCCAGATGCTGCCGAAAAACATCCGCATTGAAACGCAAGTTGCTGAAAATCTCTGTCCCATCCCCGGCAATCCGCTTCAACTGCACCAAATGCTGCTCAACCTCTGCGTCAACGCCGGTGAAGCCATGCCGGATGGCGGGCGGTTGACGCTCGCCGCGCACAATTTCACAGTGGACGCCCAGTTCGCCGGAATGCACGGCAGGGTCGGCGCGGGGCCGCACGTCTTGCTGGAAGTTTCAGACACCGGCGGCGGCATCGCGCCGGAATTGCGCGACCGGATTTTCGAGCCGTTTTTCACCACCAAGGAACTTGGCACAAAAAACGTCGGGCTGGGATTGTCCACCGCCCTCTCCATCGCCAAAAGCCACTGCGGTGTCATCCTCGTGAAAAGTGAAATCGGCAAAGGCTCCACGTTTCAGGTTTATCTGCCCGTCCAGCCGGACACAGCCGCTGAAAAAAATGCCGGTTGACCGACGGATCATCTCAACCGGCGGCCAATTCCAAAATTGCGCTGAAATTATCATTGCCTGTGTGCGCGGTTTGCCGTAGCAATTGACAGAATTAACGAAAGGAAATTTATGACAACTGGAATTATTTTGGCGGAACCGGCGACCTTGGCGCTCGCCGGACTTGGAATTGCCATCGTCGTTTTAATCATCATCGCCGTCATCGCCGTGATTTTCATCGCGTTTGTCGTCGGCGTCTATAACAAGCTCGTCACGATGCGCAACCGTTACAAAAACGCCTACGCACAAATTGACGTGCAGCTCAAACGCCGTTACGACTTGATTCCAAATCTCGTCGAGACCGCGAAAGGTTACATCAAGCACGAACGCGAAACGCTCGAAGCCGTCACCGCCGCGCGCAACATCGCCTACGCCGCCTCGAAAGCCGCCGCCGCCAATCCCGGCGACGCCACCGCGATGAAAAGTCTCGGCTCGGCGGAAACCGGATTGTCCGGCACGTTGAGTCGCCTGATGATGGTGAGCGAGGCGTATCCTGATTTGAAGGCAAACCAGAACATGATGCAACTCACCGAGGAATTGACCTCGACGGAAAATAAAATTTCCTTCGCGCGGCAGGCTTACAATGATTCGGTGATGACTTACAACACCGACCGCGAAGTTTTTCCAAGCAACCTGATTGCCGGAATGTTCAACTTCACCGCAGCGGAACTGTTCGTCGTGGACAAGCCGGAGCAAAAGGATGCGCCGAAAGTTTCGTTTTCGTGATTCGTTGAATTGTCGAATCGTTACATTGTATGGCGCAAGAAGACATCAATGAGAGCGAATGGAACAATCCCGACAATTGGTCGGGTGGACTTTATTTCAGCAAGAAGGATAGCCGTGTCTGGGTTCCGAAGCCGATTCGGAGCATGGGCTGGACTATCAATCTTGGGCAGAAAAAAGGCGCGGCTTGCATGATGTGGACATTTATCGGAGCCATCGTGTTTGTCGTTCTTATGAACATTGTGGTTATCAATTTGGTCATTAAAAAATAGTTCGGCGGCGGTCAACTTTTTACGTTGGGTCGTTGCATCGGAAAACGCCGCCGCCGATGCAACGATTTACGATTTAACGAACATGGATTTCTTCCAACGCCAGGATCAGGCCAGGAAAAAAACCAAGTGGCTGGTCATCTATTTTATTCTGGCGGTCGCGGCGATGATTGCCGCCATTTATGTCGTGTCGCTGCTGATTTTCTCCGGCGTCCAAGCGCACCAACATTCCTACGATGAAACACAGGCGCAATTCAATTTGTGGGACCCGCAAATTTTCCTCGGCGTCGCGCTCGGCACCATCGCCGTCATTTTCATCGGCAGCAGTTACAAAACCGCGTCATTAGCCGCCGGCGGCAGCGCGGTTTCAGAAATGATGGGCGCGCGGCTCGTCAGCTCAAACACGACCGATCCTGACGAACGCAAGCTGCTCAACGTCGTCGAGGAAATGGCCATCGCGTCCGGCGTGCCCGTGCCGCAGGTTTATGTCATGGACGACGAGAACGGCATCAATGCCTTCGCCGCCGGCCACAAAACCGGCGATGCGACCGTCACCGTCACGCGTGGCTGCATGAAAATTTTGTCGCGCGACGAATTGCAAGGCGTCATCGGCCACGAGTTCAGCCACATTCTCAACGGCGACATGAGGCTGAACCTGCGGCTCATGGGAACAATCTTTGGAATTCTTTGCCTGGCGATCATCGGCAGAATTCTTTTGCAAACCGCGCGCGGCGGCGGTCGCGGTCGCGGACAAAATCCGCTGCCGATTCTGGGAATTGCATTGCTGATCATCGGTTACATCGGCGTTTTTTTCGGACGTTTGATCCAGGCCGCCGTCAGTCGCCAGCGCGAATTTCTTGCCGACGCTTCGTCCGTGCAATTCACGCGAAATCCCGGCGGCATCACGGGCGCGCTGAAAAAAATCGGCGGTCTCGGCGAAAACGGCTCGCGCCTCGCGCACGCGCATTCGGAAGAATTGTCGCATATGTTTTTTTCCAACGGCGTCAGCGAGGCTTTTATCGGTTTGCTCGAAACGCATCCGCCGTTACCGGATCGCATCCGCGCCTTCGATCCAAATTTCGACGGAAAATTTCCAGAAGTTCGCTACGACGACTTTGATGAGTCGGCTGACAAAACTTCAAAACCGAAACGCGCGCCGATGCCGAATCTTTTCGGCACGGTCGTTGGCGGCGCAATTCTCGCTTCCGGCGACGACGCAAAGCCGCCCGTCATCAAATCACATTCCGTTCTGCCGAACATCGGCAATCCCACGCCGCTGCATTTGCAATACGCCGAACAATTGCGCGATTCGTTGCCGGAACAAATCAAATTGTCCGCACGCAAACCCCTCGATTCCGCCGCGCTGATTTTTGCATTGATTTTGAGCGTGAATGAAAACGAACGCGCCGGGCAAATCGCTGAAATCGCAAAACGCTTTTCATCGTCCATTTCCGAAAAAACCGCCGCGCTGTTTCCCGATGTTTCCAAAGCCGCAGCGCACGCGCGCCTGCCGATGGTCAATCTCGCACTCGGCGCGTTGAAGCAATTGGCTCCCGCCGATTTCCAGAAATTTTCGCAGACCCTGCAATGGCTGATCCAAAGCGACGGCAAAATCGAACTGTTTGAATTCGTTGTGCAAAAAATCGTCTTGCGCCATTTGGATTCGCAATTCAACGGACCGCAAAAAAACATTATTCAATTTTACACGCTCAAACCGCTCGTGCCCGATTGCGCCGTCATCCTTTCCGCGCTGGCGGACATCGGCAGCAACGATGCCACCGAAGTCGCGAAAGCATTTGAAACCGGCGCGCCGTATCTGCGCGCGCCGGGCGATTCTGATTTGCAGTTATTGCCGAAGGAAAATTGCGGCGTGAACGAAATTGACGCCGCGCTAAACCGGCTCACGCAGGCCGTTCCCACGATCAAAAGGAATTTGATTCAAGCCTGCGTCCACACCGTCGGCGCGGACGGCGTGATCCAGGAAAACGAAGCCGAACTGCTTCGCGCCATTTCCGACACGCTGGATTGCCCGATGCCGCCGTTTGTGGCAGCCTCCGGGCAACCATGAATTTCACTCGCAGGCAATTTCTCAAGGCCACCGGCGCGGCAGGTTTGACGCTGGCGGCAAATCCAACTTTCGCATTCGGAAATTCCGCCGGCAAAATTGACCGCCGCGCGCTCGTGCAACGGCATAATCCAACCATCACGAAACTTGACCCGTTTTCCGCGCTCTCGGTCGGCAACGGCGAATTCGCGTTCACTGCGGACGTGACAGGATTGCAAACTTTTGCCGCTGAATGCGAAAAGGAATTTCCGCTCTGCACGATGTCGCATTGGGGCTGGCACACGATTCCCGCGCCCGCCGGAATCCGTCGCGAGGATTATCGTTACAAGGAATTTGACGTTTATGGCCGCAAGGTCGGCTACGCGACGGACAAAACCGGGCAGGAAACTTTGTTCAACTGGCTGCGCGAAAATCCGCACGGACTTCATCTTGGCCGCGTCGCGTTTGAATTGAAAAAATCCGACGGCTCGGCTGCGACGCCCGACGATTTGAAAAATTGCCGGCAGGTTTTGGATTTGTGGAGCGGGCTGAATGACAGCCGTTTTGAATTTGAAGGCCAGCCGGTTCACGTCCAGACCTGCTGCCATCCTGAACTGGACGCAATCGCCGTGCGCGTCGAATCGCCGCTGCTGGCGACCGGCCAGATAAAAGTGTTGCTCGCGTTTCCATACGGCACGCCGGAAATGAAAACGGCGGATTGGACAAAACCGGAAAGTCACACGACAAAATTAAATCGTCGCGGCGAAACTCACGCAGACTTCGAGCGAAAGCTGGACGCCGATGTTTATTTTACAAGCCTCGAATGGTCGCGCGGCGGTGCGCTCGCGCAAAAATCGGCGCATGAATTTTTGCTCGGCGCAAATTCCGGCAGTCTGGAATTTGTCTACGCGTTCTCGCCGAAATCGCTGCCGAAAAGTGTGCCAAGTTTCAGCCGCGTGCAATCCGCGAGCGCGACGCACTGGAAAAATTTCTGGAACGACGGCGGCGCGATTGATTTGAGCGGCAGCACCGACCCGCGCGCGGAAGAAGTGGAGCGGCGCATCGTCCTTTCGCTTTACAACACGGCGATCCACTGCGCCGGTTCGCTGCCGTCGCAGGAGACCGGGCTGCTTTACAACACTTGGTATGGAAAATTCCACCTCGAAATGCACTGGTGGCACAGCGCGCATTTCGCGGCGTGGAACCGCTTTCCGCTTTTGGAAAACAGCCTCGGTTTTTACCAGCGTTTTATTTCGTTCGCGCGCGAGACTGCGGCACGGCAGGGTTATCGTGGCGTGCGCTGGCAGAAAATGGTCGGGCCGGACGGACTCGATTCGCCGTCGCCCGTCGCGCCGCTTTTGATCTGGCAGCAGCCGCATCCGATTTATTACGCGGAACTTTCCTGGCGCAACCAGCCGACCAAAAAAACCTTGGAACACTGGCGAGAAATTGTTTTTGAAAGTGCGGAATTCATGGCCAGCTACGCGCACTACGACGAGGCGCGGAAACAATTCGTCCTCGGCCCGCCGATGAAAACCGTTTCCGAAAACGCCGACACGCTCACGACCATCAATCCGACGTTTGAACTGGCCTACTGGCGATTCGGTTTGCGCGTCGCGCAGACCTGGCGCGAACGGCTTGGTCTCGCGCGCGAGCCGAAATGGGATGAAGTGTTGAAAAATCTTTCGCCGCTGCCGGTGCAGGACGGGCTTTATCTGATGCAGGAAAATATGCCGGACACTTACACGGCATGGAACTGGGAGCATCCCGCGCTGCTCGGCGCGTTCGGCGTGCAGCCCGGCGACGGCGCGGACGCGGAGACCATGCGGCGCACCGTGCGGCGCGTGATGGAAGTCTGGCAATGGGATCGCGCGTGGGGCTGGGATTTTCCGATGGCCGCGCTGGCCGCCGCGCGCGCGGGCGAACCCGGGCTTGCCGTGGACGCGCTGCTGATCAACTCGGTGAAAAACCGCCGCCATCCCAACGGCCACATTTACCAGCGCGAAAACCTCACCGCGTATCTGCCGGCCAACGGCGGATTGCTGGCGGCGACGGCGATGATGGCCGCAGGCTGGACAAACGGCCCGTCAACGAACGCGCCCGGTTTTCCGAGCGACGGCAAGTGGTCGGTGCGCCACGAGGGTTTGAATCAGTGGATGTGAAGTTGAAAAACTGGTTTAACCGCCGATGAACGCGGATTGACGCTGATAAATTTCCCGCGCAAACTCCGCGCATGGCAAAGAAATCTTCCGCCGCCAAAGGTAGGGCTGGCAGTCCTCTGCCCGCCGACGGCGCGCACGGAGCGACGCGCCCTACCACTAAAAAGAAAAACTCCCTCGCCCGTCGGACGGGAGAGGGCCGGGGTGAGGGCCGTCCAAGTTCACTCCTCGACACCCGCGTCATTTACTGCGGCGACAATCTGGAACAGCTCGCCAAGCTGCCCGACGCCTGCGTTGACCTCATTTACATTGACCCGCCCTTCAACTCCAACCGCAACTACGAAGTCTTCTGGGGCGAGACCAGGGAGAAGCGCGCCTTTGCCGACCGCCACGAATCCACCCGCGCCTACATTGACTACATGAGGCCGCGCTGCGTCCAACTCGCCCGCGTCCTCAAAAAGACCGGCAGCTTTTATTACCACTGCGACTGGCACGCCAGCCACTACGTCAAAGTCATACTCGACCAGATTTTCGGGGAAAATAATTTTAATAATGAAATCGTCGAAGGAGAATTCTATGAATGATTCCGAAAATCTTCGGCAATTACCGAAACCAATTTCTCAAAATGATTTTGAAATCATTTCACAACTATACCGTCCGCGTCTTGGATCAGAAGATTTTGCAACTGACGATTTTGTTTTCGGAGGACGGCTGCCAATTTTTAATACTCGACTGCGACCTTCAACAATTAAGAGAAAATGGAAGCCAGAAGATTTCTATAGCGACAAATCTCGCATTGTATTTAGCTCGTCATTTAGACGCATGATGCAAAAGGCGCAGGTCTTTTCATTGGAGTCCAATACTTCAGTCAGAAATCGACTTACACATTCACTTGAGGTTGCGGACATCGGGCGAACTCTGGCGC
>DASXED010000156.1:0-24573 GCA_036490295.1 Verrucomicrobiia bacterium
ATTATGCAGTTAACAAACTTTCCGGGTAGGGCGCGTCACTCCGTGCGCGCCGACGGTTGCAAACCAACGCGTTCGGCGGGCAGAGGACTGCCCGTCCTACCAGTTTTGTCCCATTAGTTTGTCAACTGCATAATCCCACAATTTTTACTGGATTTACTGGATTTTGCGATTTGACCATTCTGTTTGGCATTGTTAGCCTTCGCGTCCGTTTCAAATCATTTTATGTCAAAAGTCTATACCGACAAAGACGCCGACCTCGGCGTATTGAAAAACAAAACGCTGGCGATCCTCGGCTTCGGCTCGCAAGGCCACGCCCACGCGCTCAACCTCAAGGAGAGCGGCTGCAACGTCATCATCGGCCTTTACGAAGGCAGCAAGTCCATACCCGTCGCGCGCGAAAAAGGTTTCAAGGTCTACTCGACGGCGGAAGCGGTGCGCCGCGCGGACGTGATTTTCGTCGCGATTCCCGACACCAAGCAGCCGAAGGCTTACGAGAAGGACATCGCGCCGAACCTGACCAAGGGCAAGACGCTTTTGTTCTCGCACGGATTTGCGATTCATTTCAAAACCGTTGTGCCGCCGAAAAATGTGGACGTGATTCTCGTCGCGCCGAAAGGGCCGGGACACATCGTCCGCCGCCAGTTTCTCGAAGGCAAAGGCGTTCCCGCGCTCATCGGCATTTATCAAAATCCGAGCGGCAAGGCGAAGGCCGTCGCTCTCGCGTGGGCCAAGGGCATCGGCGGCACGCGCGCGGGTGTCATCCAGACCTCGTTCAAGGAAGAGACCGAGACCGATTTGTTCGGCGAGCAGACCGTGTTGTGCGGCGGCGCGAGCGCGTTGATCCAGGCCGGATACGAAACGCTCGTCGAGGCCGGTTACCAGCCGGAGATGGCCTACTTCGAATGCCTGCACGAATTGAAGCTCATCGTGGATTTGATGAACGAAGCGGGCATCAGTGGAATGCGGTTTTCAATTTCCGAAACCGCCAAGTGGGGCGACATTTCCGTCGGGCCAAAAATCATTGACGCCAGCGTGAAAAAACGAATGAAGGCCGCGCTCAAGGACATCCAGTCCGGCAAATTCGCCAAAGGTTGGGTGGCCGAATACAAAGGCGGCTACAAAAAATACAACGCGCTGATGAAAAAAGGCGCGAACCATCCCATCGAAAAAGTGGGCGAACGCCTGCGCGGCCTGATGCCGTGGATGAAAAAACGCTCCATCAAAGGCACGCAAGCCGCTTATTGATTCATAGTTTGAGACGCAAAAGCCACTGGAGAAATCCGGCGGCTTTTTTATTTGGCGAAATAATTATGAGATTTGGAAATCCAATTCGCGAGCACGCTCAATAAACTTTCCGATATTTCTTACCGCCCATTCGGTGCAAACAACAATTTGTTTTTTGTCTCCTGTGACAAGCACGTCAGGTTCATCAATAAAAAAACGATAACGACCTGACCGATTAAAAACTTCTTGTCCTTTTTCCAGCAAGTCAAAAACACCCCACGATCCTTGAAGTTCATCTGGAAATGCGACCTTCAATTCTTCAAATGTCGTCGCGGGCTTGTTTTGCAAATACGCTTTAACCACTGCAAGAACCAAACCGTTTTTTCCATAAATTCTGTCGGCGAAATTATATTTTGTGTAGTCCTTCTGTCGGGCTTCGCGCCGTTGTTCTGCTTGGACGCGAAGTTTGACTTGATAATCATCAGCATCGGGCAGTGGAATGATTTGCTGAACATCCAATAAGATTTGAGTGCCACTACGATATGGTTTTAAGCGCACGCATCGAATATCTAGGTCGCGTTCGTTTAACCAAAGAACGCTCGTTGTAAGTTCGGGAGAAAATTCTGCTGCTGCCAGAACAATTCGGACATCTCGTGCGAATTGGTCTTCGTGTGGCTCTTGCCATCCTAAAAACGCGAGCAAGTCTTGTCTCGCGTTTTTCGTTTGCTGCGTTTTGCGGAGAAATTCTTCGTAAATTTGAACTGCTTTATCAAATGTCAGCGTTGAGAGCATTGCCGCATAGCGAACAGCCTGAAGTTCCATGTAGTTGCCGGTTTCAGTTCGCTTCAATTCGATGACAACAAGATTTGCGAGTTCGTCAATGCCAAGTAAATCCAACCGTGATTTAGTATCTTCCCAATCGGAAAATTCCTCGGCGATAACAAGTGTTCTTGGTGAGATAATGTCTATTTTTTCTCGCAGCATTCGTTGCAAGTCTCTTCGTTCCAAAATTCCTTCCACTTCAAAACTTGTGGACTGAATTGATTCTAAAGATTTATTTTCGATTTTGTAGATTGCCATTTTATCCTCCAAGTGTTGTTGGATCGCCCACATCGCCTTTGTTGAAGTCCACATATTCCTCCGTCAAATCGCAAGCATACATCACCGTGCCCGCCTTGCCGAGATTCAGATTGATGCGGTTTTTGTTTTTATTCATCGTCCAGCGCAACCAGCGGCCTTAATTTTTCCATGAGTTCAACCAAGGTTTCTTCGTCCAAAACTCCAATGAACGAGGCCTGCCGGGAATGCCAGTCCAAATTCCGCAATTGATCCACCAAGACGACGCCAGCCGCTGGCGCATCAACCGGCAGCGGCACTTCAAACGGATAATTTTTCACGCGGCTGGTGACGGGGCAAAACAACGCCAGCCCGGAAGGCTTGTTGTAGGAGCGCGGCGAAAGGACAATTGCTGGACGGCGTCCGCCTTGCTCGTGTCCGGCCTGCGGGTCAAAATTTATCCAGACCACATCGCCGCGATTGGGAACGTAAGCGGACACTTACCAGATTTCCTTTCCCATCGGTTTGCCCCAGTCGGTTTCAGGATGCCGGTTCTTCGGCGTGATTTTGGAAACCAGTTCTTCCAGGGTATATTTTCGGCGTTTCAATGGCTTCATCACCATGCGCCCCTTTTCCACCGAAAGCGTGACGGCACTGCCTTTTTTAACCCTGGCCTGATGCGCGAACGCCTTTGGAATCCGCAAAGCCAGGCTGTTTCCCCATTGTTGAATCATTGTTTGCATAATGTATCTACAAAGAGACTACTCAATTTATTTGCACCGTCAAGCATCAACCGCCCAGCGAACCCGGATCGCCCACATCGCCTTTGTTGAAGTCCACATACTCCTCCGTCAAATCGCAGGCATACATCACCGCGCCCGCCTTGCCGAGATTCAGATTGATGTGCAAATCAAATTCCTTCGGCGCAACGGCGACACAAAGTTGCTTGAACGTCGCCTTCGTCGGCTGCCCGCGTTTCAAACTCCAAAGAATTTTTCCCTGCCGCGCCGAAGCGCTTTTGGCGGAGGCGGGTGCTGCCGTAGCGCCATAACCAATGTCCACTTTTTCCTCGACGATTTTCGCGGACGAATAACCAAGCGCATCAATGATGCGTCCCCAATTCGGATCGCCGCCGTGCCAGCTCGTCTTCACCAGCGCGCTGTTCGCCACCGCGCGCGCGGCGGTATCCGCATCCTGAACCGTCTTCGCACCATTCACGCGCACCGTCACGACGCGATGAACGCCCTCACCATCGCGCACAATCATCTTCGCCAGTTGTAGGCAAACGTGATTCAGCGCGGATTGGAAAACTCTGAACTCTGAACTCTGAACCTTGAACTTTTTATTTCCAGCCAAACCATTCGCCAAAACCAAAACCGTATCATTCGTGCTCATGTCGCCATCCACGGTAATGCGATTGAAACTATTCGCCACGGCCTCATTCAACGCCGTTTGCAAAACTTCCGCGTCAAGTGCCGCGTCCGTCGTGATGAAACACAACATCGTCGCGTGCAATCCGGCGTGCGGCAACGTCGCCGGTCGCGCGCCCGTCGGACTCATACCAGGCTGAATCATGCCCGCGCCTTTGCAGATGCCGCCGATGCGAACTTTTTTCCCGCCAAGCAAAAATTCAACCGCGATTTGTTTCGGACGCGAATCGCTTGTCATGATTGCTTCCGCAGCGTGATCCGCATTTTTAATTTCGCTGCCGAGCAAAGTCGCCGCTTCAATAATTCCCGCGCGAACATTATCCATCGGCATCGTGACGCCGATGCGTCCGGTCGAGCCGACGAGCGCCAAGCCTTTCGGCAAATTCAATGCGCGCTCCGTGAACGAAACCATTTCGCGCGCGTCAGCAAAACCTTGCTTGCCGGTGCAGGCATTCGCGTTGCCGGAATTCACGACGACGACTTGAGCCATTCCTCTTTTCACGCGCTCGATGCAAATTTTCACCGGCGCGGCGCAGACTTGATTCGTCGTGAACATCCCGGCAACCGTTGCGGGCGTTTCAGAAACGATGAGCGCGAGGTCGCGTTTCTGACCTTTGTTCGAGCCTTTGCCCGTGCCGAGTTTTTTGATGTCGCAAAAAGCGCCACTGGCGAGAAAGCCTTTGGGCGCGACGACTGAACTTGGAATTTCTTTGAATATTTTTTTCATTTTGATGCGGACGGAAATTTGCGGAAGCCGCGCGAGGTTTTCAAACTTTTATCGCGTCAATTTCCAGACGAACCATTTTGACATGAACTTTCCCGTCCGCATCCGGCGGATGCTTGGCGACGTAACGCTGCGTGACAGCTTCAATAAATTCTTCGCGCAGGTTTTTTAGTGGGTCAGGCATCTTGCCTGACATGGACAGGCTGGAAGCCTGTCCCACAATTTCCGGCACGCGCTGGACATAGGGAATCCACGTCGTGCGCAGCCAAGTCGCAAAACCTTCCGCGCCGTTGTAAGCCGCGTCTTTTGACGCGAGTTTTAATTTTTGGATTTTGAAACCGAATTTCGGCAGCCATTTTTCGTAATCGCTTGGCGCGTAAAAAAAATACGGCGTCGGCATTTTTCGGAAAAAATTGCGCCAGCGTTTCAAACGCATTTCTGGTCGCAATGCCACAAACACATCCTGCGCGTTGCCTTTGCCGCCGCAGGAAACGACGAGCCGCCCGCCAGATTTCAAAACCGCCGCTGCGCCGCGCAGAATTTTTTCGTGGTCGTCCACCCAATGCAAGGCGGCGTTGGAAAAAACCAGGTCGAATCGCCGTTCAAATTTGATTTTGCGCGCGTCCATCACGCGAAACCTCAAATTTGGAAACTTTTCTGCTGGAAAAGTTTTTTTGGCGAATTCAATCATTTGGGGCGAAGCATCAATGCCCGTCACTGAACCGTGAGGCGCGGCACACGCAATTTCCGCCGTCACCTTGCCGTCGCCACAGCCGACATCAAGGATGTGTTCATCGCCGCGTAGATTCAATTTAGCGATGAGTTCGCGCGCCCAAGTTTGTTGCACGACGGAATTCGCGGCATAATCAGCGGCGTCCCACTTGGCAGGTTTGGAAACAGTCGCAGGCACGGCTTAAACCAGTCCTGCGGTTTCGGGAAAACCGCAGAGGATGTTCATGCTTTGCACGGCCTGACCGCTCGCACCTTTGACGAGATTGTCCTCGGCACTCATCACGATGAGCCGGCCGGTGCGCGGGTCGAGCCGCCACGCGATTTCGATGACGTTCGTGCCTTGGACATTTTTTGTGTCGGGCAACGATTTGCCTTCGAGCAAACGGATGAACGGTTCGTCGCCGTAAAACTTTTTGTAGCAGGCGGAAATTTTTTCTTCGGTCAATTTTCCCGCCGGCTCAAGATAAAGTGTCGTCAAAATGCCGCGATTGATCGGAATCAAATGCGGCGTGAACTGGATGACGACTTGCGATTTGGCCACGAGCGAAAGTTGCTCCTCGATCTCGGACAAATGCCGGTGCTTCGGCACGCCGTAAGGCCGGACGCTTTCGTTGCACTCGCAAAAAAGATAATCCACTTCGGCCTTTCGGCCCGCGCCGCTGACGCCGCTCAAGGAATCGGCGATGATGCCGGTTGGTTTGATGAGTCCGGCTTTTAGCAGCGGAATCAACGGCAGCAAAATACTGGTCGGATAACAGCCGGGCGATGCGATGAGCAAAGATTTTTTGATTTGCTCGCGATAAATTTCCGGCAAACCATAAACGGATTTTTTCAAAAGTTCCGGCGCGGGATGGTCGTGCGCGTAAAATTCTTTATAAACCGCCGCGCTCTTCAGCCGGAAGTCCGCGCTCAAATCGATCACGACGCAACCCGCTTTCAAAAGCGGCACGGCGTATTCGGCAGCGACGCCGTGCGGCAATGCGAGAAAAACCACGTCGGCTTGTTTTGCCAAAACTTCGGCGTTCGGCTCGCTGAAGCGAATGGCTTTTGATTTCGGATGGCTGGCGAATTTTGGAAAAACTTGCGCCAAAGTTTGCCCGGCGTTTTGGCGCGAGGTCACGGCGACCAGTTCCGCGTGCGGATGGTTCAGGAGCAATTGCACCAAGACTTCGCCGGAATATCCCGACGCGCCGACGATTGCGACTTTCTTCGATTTCATTTCTGCCTTTCTTTTACCGTATAAAAACTTTTCTTAAAACAAAAAACCCTGCCGGATTGAACCAGCAGGGTTTAAAAATTCCGAAACGATCAACGTTTCGAGAACTGGAAGCGCTTGCGCGCACCCGGCTGGCCGTATTTTTTGCGCTCGCGCATACGCGAATCGCGCGTGAGCAATCCTTCCGCCTTCAGCGGCGGACGCAGCGCGGCGTCGAATTTGATCAACGCGCGGGAAATGCCGTGACGCACCGCGTCGGCCTGGCCGTTCGGCCCGCCGCCCGCGACGTTCACGCGCACATCAAATTTTTCCAGCGCCCCGGCGACCGTCAACGGCTGGATGACGACGGAGCGCAGGGTTTCGAGCGGAAAATAATTTTCAAATGTCCGGCGGTTCACGGTGATCTTGCCGCTGCCGGTCGCGAGGCGGACGCGCGCGACGGCGGTTTTGCGCCGGCCCGTGCCGAGAAATTCAATGATTGGAGTGGAAGTGGATTTGGCCATGATAAAAATTATTTGGCGGGCGCGAGCACGGCGGGCGTTTGCGCGGCGTGTTCGTGTTTCGGGCCTTTGTAGACTTTCAGCTTGGTGAGCAATTGCGCGCCGAGCCGGTTTTTCGGAATCATGCCTTTGACGGCGTGCATGATGAGATTTTCCGGCTGCTTGGCGCGGACTTGCGCGACGGTGGCGTATTTCTCGCCGCCTTTCCAGCCGGAATAGGTCATGAATTTTTTGTCCGTTTCCTTCTTGCCGGTCACGCGAACTTTTTCCGCGTTGATGACCACGACAAAATCACCTGCGTCAAGATGCGGCGTGTAGACAGGCTTGTTTTTGCCACGCAGAACGTCGGCAACTTGCGCGGCCAGACGGCCAAGCACCGCGCCATCGGCATCAATGACGTGCCACTTGCGCTCATCCAAATTCACTTTCGGCAAATACGTTTTCATTTTTTACCCAAACAAAAGGGACGCGGAATTTATCAGATGGACGCGTGAAGTCAACAGGACTTTTCAGGCAAATCAGCCGCCCAAATACGCGCTTTTGACCTGCGGATTCTGGCGCAGCGATTCCGAGTCGCCCTGCAAAATAATTTTACCAGTCTCGAGGACATGGCCGAAATGGGAAATTCCCAGCGCGAGATTTGCATTCTGTTCCACGAGCAAAATCGTGATGCCCTGTTCACGGTTAATCTCGACGATTTTTTCAAAAATCGCCTTCACCAACAGTGGCGCGAGTCCGAGCGACGGCTCGTCGAGCAACAGCAATTTCGGTTTGCTCATCAGCGCGCGGCCAATCGCCAGCATTTGCTGCTCGCCGCCGGAAAGCGTTCCGGCGATTTGTTTCTCGCGCTCACGCAATCGCGGGAACAAACCGAAAACGTGTTCGAGTTCGTGCCGGATGATTTTTTTATCTTTCTGCAAATACGCGCCAAGCTGCAAATTTTCCAGCACCGTCAGGTTGGCAAAAATCATCCGGCCTTCGGGAACGTGCGAAATGCCCAGCTTCACGATTTGATGCGGCGGCAGGCCGGCGATGTTTTTGCCGTCGTAAAAAATCTCGCCGGACTTGGGCTTGAGCAGACCGGAAATGGTTTTGAGCGTCGTCGTCTTGCCCGCGCCATTCGCGCCAATCAGCGTGACGATGCCGCCGGATTTCACGGACAGGGAAATCCCGTGCAGCGCGTTGATCGCGCCGTAGCTGACTTGAAGATTTTTTATTTCCAGCATCGGAATTAACCACCAAGACACCAAGACACCAAGAAAACTTTGTGTCTTGGTGTCTTGGTGGTAAAAATCTTTTTCATTTTTATTGCCCCAGATAAGCTTCTATGACTTTCGGATTCGCGCGAATCTCCGTCGGTTTTCCCTCGGCGATTTTCACGCCGTAATCCAGAACCGCAATGCGTTCGCAGATGCCCATCACGACCTTCATGTCGTGTTCCACAAGCAAAACGGAAATCTGAAACTTGTCCTTGATGAACTGGATGAGACGCATCAACTCGGTTTTTTCGCTCGCGTTCATGCCGGCGGCGGGTTCGTCGAGCAGCAGCAATTTCGGTTTCGTCGCGAGCGCGCGGACGATTTCCAACCGCCGCTGGTCGCCGTAGCTTAAATTTTTTGCGCAGACATCGCGAAATTTTCCGAGCGAAAAAATTTCGAGCAGTTCCAGGACTTTTGCCGCGATTTCATTTTCCTCCGCGAAAAAACCGTTTCCGCGCCAGAGCGCGTGGCGGGCGTCGCCGCGCAAATGCAAATGGAACGCGGCGCGCACATTGTCGAAAACGCTCAACGACGGAAACAGCCGGATGTTTTGAAACGTGCGCGCGAGGCCGCGCCGGGCAATCTGGTGCGGCTTGCGGTTCGCCGTCAATTGTCCGTCGAAGGAGATCGCGCCCGCAGTCGGCTGATAAACGCCGGTGACAAGATTGAACACGGTCGTTTTGCCTGCGCCGTTTGGCCCGATCAAACCGACCAGCTCATTCCGGCCAATTTGCAAATCAAGATCCGACACCGCCGTCAATCCGCCAAAGCGGATGGTGGTTTTGTCGAGTTGCAAGAGCGCGGACATTTTTTATTTTACCGATAATGATTTTCGCAAACTGAAAAGTCCTTGTGGCCGCGTGAGCATCAAAATTATCAGCAGCAGCGAATAAATGATCATGCGATATTCGGCGACGGGACGCAAAAATTCCGGCAGCAACGTGAGCAAAATCGCGGCAATGATCACGCCGACGGTATTTCCCATGCCGCCAAGAATGACCATGACGACAATGGCGATGGATTGCATGAAGCCGAAGCCGCCCGGCGTGAGAAATTGCTTCGAGTGCGCGTAAAGTCCGCCCGCGATGCCGGCAAAAAACGCGCCGATCACAAACGCGGTGACCTTGTATTTCGTGGGATTGATTCCCATTGAGGCGGCGGCGATTTCATCGTCGCGCACGGCGACGAAACCGCGACCGTAAGTGGAATGCACGAGCGCGACAACGACGTAAATGGTGATTGCCGCAAAGCCAAACGTCCAAAAAAAATTCGTCCAGCCGTGCATGACGCTCAAGCCGCGCGCGCCGCCGACGGATTGCATGTTCTGAAAAATGACGCGGATGATTTCGCCGAAGCCGAGCGTGACGATGGCGAGATAATCGCCGCGCAAACGGAGCGTGGGAATTCCGACGAGCAATCCGGCGACCGCCGCCGCAAGACCGCCCGCGAGCAATGCGGTTAGAAAAACTGCGCCGGACGCAAACGTGTTCAATTCTCCAAATTGATT
Organism: Verrucomicrobiia bacterium; assembly: GCA_036490295.1. Taxonomy (GTDB): domain Bacteria; phylum Verrucomicrobiota; class Verrucomicrobiia; order Limisphaerales; family UBA11358; genus UBA11358. Next base: position 9,649 of record DASXED010000156.1, read on the forward strand.
GGTAATCATCGCCGCCGTGTAAGCTCCCACGGCCATGAAACCCGCGTGGCCGAGCGAAAATTGTCCGGTGTAGCCGTTGATTAAATTCAAACTGACGGCGAGGATGATGTTGATGCCGACGTCGTAGCTGATGAAAAGCCAGTAGGAATTAATTTGACTGGCAAACAGCGAAATTAGAAAGCACAGCGCAATCGCGCCGAGCAGAAAAGTTTTGGCGCGCGGGAAATTCATACTTTTTCGATTTCCTTTTTGCCGAGCAGCCCGGACGGTTTGACGAGCAGGATCAAAATCAAAATCGCGAACGCAATCGCGTCGCGGTAGGTCGAGGAAATGTAGCCGGCGACGAGCGTCTCGGTGACGCCGATGATGATGCCGCCGAGCGCCGCGCCGGGCAGGTTGCCGATGCCGCCCAGCACCGCCGCCACGAACGCCTTGAGTCCCGGCAAAATGCCCATGAGCGGGTCTATGGCCGGATAATTGACGGCGAACAAAATTCCCGCCGCCGCCGCCAGCGCCGAGCCGAGCGCGAAGGTGAAGGAAATCACAACGTCGGTGTTGACGCCCATGAGCGCGGCGGCTTCGGGATTGAACGACAGCGCGCGCATCGCCATGCCGATCTTCGTTTTCAACACGATGAACCGCAGCGCGACCAGCAGCAGCAGCGTCACGGCCAGCACGATGATTTGATTGCTGGTGACGCTCAAGCCGCCGAGATTCGCCATTGGATAAACGGGAATGAGCGCGGGAAATTTTTTTGGCGCCGCGCCAAAAACGAGCTGGCCGGAATATTCAAGAAACAGTGAAACGCCGATGGCTGTGATGAGCATGGTTAATTTTGGGCTGTTGCGCAGCGGACGGTAGGCGAATCTTTCAATGACAATTCCAATGGCCGCGCAAATGGCCATTGCCATTGCCATGACGACGAGGCCGCTCAAAATGGAAGGCGTCGGAAAAAAATTTGCGACTTTGGGCGTGAGATAAAATCCGGCGAACGCGCCGAGCATGAACACGTCGCCGTGCGCGAAATTGATGAAGCGCAAAATCCCATAAACCATCGTGTAGCCGAGCGCGATGAGCGCGAGAATGGAACCAAGCGCCAATCCGTTTATCAACTGTTGTAAAAATTCAGCCATGTCAGCGCGCGAAGAATGGCGCGGTGATGGAATTTTGTCGAGTGCATCGAACCGGCAAATTTACGGTGCGATGGTTTCGACGTATTGAAACTGCCCGTTCGTGATTGTCAGAATCACTGCGGGTTTGGAAGCATTGCGGTTTGCGTCAATCGTGATTTTGCCGGTGACGCCGGAAAAATCTTTTTCCGCCGCGAGCGCGTCACGGACTTTTGCCGGGTCGGTTGTTCCGGCGTGTTTTATCGCGTCGGCCAGAATCATCGCCGAATCGTAGCCGAGCGCGGCCATCGCGTCGGGCGTTTCGTTGTATTTCGCCTGAAATTCTTTCACAAAATTTTGGACGGCGGGCGATGTGTCTTGCGGCGAATAATGAGTTGAAAAATAACAGCCTTCCAACGCCTTGCCGCCGATCGGCACGAGCGCGGAAGATTCCCAGCCGTCGCCGCCGAACAGCGGAATGTTGATGCCAAGCTGCCGCGCCTGCAACGCGATCAGCCCGACCTCGGTGTAATAGCCGGGAACAAAAATGCCGTCGGGATTCGCCGACCTGATGGCCGTCAACTCCGCGCTGAAATCCTTGTCGCCGCTGCTGTAATTTTGTTCCGCGACGATTTTTCCGCCACCCGCGACAAAACCTTCCTTGAAAAATTTCGCCAGCCCCAAACTGTAATCGCTCTTCGCGTCCGTCAAGACCACCACGTTTTTCAAGTGCAGCGTGTGCAGCGCGAAATTCGCCATGACCGTGCCTTGAAACGGATCAATGAAACACACGCGGAAAATGTAATCGCCAACCTCTGTGACCTTCGGATTTGTGGACGCGGGCGAAATCATCGGGATTTTGTTTTCCTGGCAGATCGGCGCGGCTTCGAGCGAGCGCGACGACGCGACTTCGCCCAAAATCGCCGCGACGCCGTCGCTCGAAATCAATTTGCGCACGACCGTCGCGGGCTGGCCCGCTTGCGACTGGTCGTCTTCGGTCAGCAATTGAAATTTTTTGCCGAGCACGCCGCCCGCCGCGTTGAGGTCGTCAATCGCCAGCGCCGTCCCCTTGTGCGACGACTGCCCGAACGTCGCCTCGCTGCCGGTGAGCGAAGCAAACTCGCCGACCTTGATGACGTCGCCGCTCGCGGCAGACTCGCCCGGCGGCTTGTTGCAGCCGGTAAGAAACAGGAAAACTGCCAGAGCCGCCAGGAATTGTCCGCGCCAGATTTTCATAAAATTATTTTTGATCGTAGCAACCGACGTGAATCGGCTCGTTTTTCGCCAGCAAAGATTAGAGCGGACTGACATCCGCCGCCACAAGTTAGAAAATCTACCGCCGACTTTCAACCTTGTTTCCAGCGTGACAATTCCGCACAAGCTGGAAAAAATTGCCGTTGCCTTTTGTCCTGGCGCAATTCCTAGCCGTTGGATTGCAAGACTGCGACCGGATTACTGTGGCGGCAGCACCATCACGCGGTAGAATTGCGGCTGTGTGATGTCAAAGGTGTTCGTGGTGGTGAGCGCGCCGTTCCAGATGCGGAACTCATCCACTTTGATTGGAGCATAAGGGTCAGCCGTGTAAAGCGACCGTCCGATGTAGCTCAAAACATTGTTCACCGATGCGTGATGAACGTGGGCTGGATCAGCGTCGGTTCGATCAATTTTTCAAACACCGCGCCGGAATTCAATGAATCAAATCTTTGCGCTGCACTCATAAAATGCGCAAATAAACTTGCCGCGAGAAATGTTGCGTCCAAAGTTGAGTTTTCGAGACAAGTTTGCAATGCTCTTTTTTAATTATGTTTTGGTGCGACCAATTGCTTGAAAAGATTGAAGAACCGCAAATAATCAATGATTCAAAGACGCCTTCGGGCCGCGCCCATGTGGGCGCATTGCGCGGACCATTGATTCACGATGCCATTTACCGGACGCTCAAAGCCAAGGGTGTGCCCGTGCGTTATATGTTCGGCGTGGACGATTACGACCCGGTGGACGAAATTCCCTACGGACAAACAGAGCACTTTGAAAAATATCTCGGCGCGCCGCTTTGCAACACGCCACCACCGCCCGGCTCAAAAGCGGCCGACATGGCCGGGCATTTCATTTCCGAATTTTTCAGCGTGTTTGCCGAACTTGGAGTGCAACCGGAGTTTTACCGGATGCGCGACATTTATCGCGCCGGAAAATTCAACGAGGCGATTGACACGATTCTCCGCAAGGCTGATGTCGTTCGCAAAATTTACAAGGAGGTCAGCGGCGCGGAACGGTCGGACACATGGCATCCGTTTCAGGTCATTTGTGAAAAGTGCGGACGAATTGGCACGACCGAAATAACGGCCTATGACGGCAGGGAAGTCACTTATGAATGCAAGCCCGATCTTGTGAAGTGGGCGCGCGGCTGCGGTCATCGCGGCAAGATGCCGCCGTTTGATGGCAATGGAAAATTACCGTGGAAACTCGAATGGTGCGCAAAGTGGAAAACATTTCCCGTCACCATCGAAGGTGCGGGGCAGGATCACAGCACCAAGGGCGGCTCGCGAGAAGTTGCAGCGGCCTGCCTGCGTGACATTTTCGGCCAAAAGCCTCCGCTGAATTGCCCTTATGAATTCTTCCTCGTCGGCGGCGCGAAGATGAGTTCAAGCAAAGGCGTGGGTGTTTCCGCGCGCGGCATGACGGATTTTCTGCCGCCGGAGATTTTGCGCTTTTTGATGATACGCACGCCGCCGAAGCAGCATGTAAATTTTGAACCGACGGAAGTTCACATCATCAAGGTCTTTAACGAGTTTGACCGTTTTCATCACCGCTATTTCCACGACCCGAAAATTTCGGCTGACGACAAACGCGTTTACGAATTGTCGCGCGCGGCTGTCGAGCCGGATCATTGGGTGGCAGATTTTCAACTCGTCACCGCGCTCATCCAAATGCCGCATCTCGACGCCGCGAAGGAATTGGAGAAGCGCAAAGGCTCGCCCTTCACCGGACTGGAGCGCAAGCATCTCACCCTCCGCATCCGCGCCGCAAAATACTGGCTGGAGAATTACGCGGCTGATGAGGAGAAGACCCGCTTGCAGGAAACCCTGCCCGCGCGCGCGCAGGAACTCACCGCCACGCAACGCGCCTTTCTTCACACGCTCGCAACGCTTCTGCTGCAATCGAAGTGGGAAGGCGACGCGCTTCAGATCACCGTGTTCAATGCCACGCGGCTCGCTTCAATTGACCAGCCGAGTGCGTTCAAGGCCATCTATCGCGTCTTGCTTGATCGCGACAACGGCCCAAAGGCCGGCAACTTTCTTTCGTTTCTGGATTGTGATTTTGTTGCGCGCCGTTTTTTGGAATTGCCCGTGGACAAATTCAAGTTCTGGGAAGAAACCGGCATAAAGGATGAAGCCTTTGAACAATGGCTCGCGAAGGAAAAACAAAATGTCGCTGAAATGCCGGCCAGACTTGATTTTGTTTCCATTGGTCGCGAGCTTCCGCCGAATCCGCTCGGCCAGCATCACGAACACGGCTTGGGCATCGTCGAATTTTTTCCAAAAATGGCGGACGGCAAAACTTACTGCAAGCGCGTGCTTTTTGACCGGTTCAAAAGCCTGGATGTTCCGGTGGAAAAGGAGTTCGAACATTTCGCTGCTTGCGCCCGCGAGTGGATTGCCGAATTAGAAAACCAAGCCAGCATCAAAATCATGATGAAAACATAAGGCCATATTCTCCGAAACTTTCCGCCTCTGAAATCAAAACGGTTCAGGACTTTGCAGAAATGGCGGCGGGTTGTTTGTCATCACTGAATGCAAAAATACGGCAACAATCTAAATGAACTCGTTGTAGAATTCGGAATCACAATGGAAAATTCGACTGTCAGAGTTTTGGAAGTGAAGCAGAAAGCGCGTGGTTTTGCACGCTGAAACGAATCAATTTCCATTCCGTGAACATCGCCGCCTGGCCGCAAAGCTTGCCGTCTTCCGTCAACAAATTCCAGATCGTCGCGCGGGAAATTTTGAAACGGCGTCCGGTTTTGGAAATGCGGATGCCGCTGTAATCGTCAACGAACCCGCGCCGCGCCACGGATTCCAATAATTTTGCGCGCTCTTCGCGGCTGGCAATTTCAGCGGTGAGCCGCGACGGCGTGCGCGTGAATTCGTCCCACGGCATTTCCCAGAGCGCGAGCGCGGCGAGATTGCCGTAATTCAAAATCGGATCGGCTTCCGCGCCGTGCGAAACGAGGGCGAACGGCGCGTGGAAAATTTTCTCCGCGAATTCAGCCGCTGGAAAATTTCCCGGCAACAATTCGCGTCCCGTCCAATGTTTCAAGCTGCGCGAGAGTTGGACTGTGTGCGCGACAACAAAATCGGTCTGCCAGACTGGATTCATTTTGGGTATTTCACAAATGGAACCAGTTGTATTGGCTGGAGAAGACCGGCCAGTCGGTGGCGACTTCCGAAACGAGCATGAACAAAATCATTCCGGCCAGCGCGAGAAACTTTGTCCGGTCGCCGGATTTTTTCAGCGCGCGGTCAATTCCATAAACGAAGAGCAGCAAAAACGGGATCAGCACGCCGAGCATCAGCCGTCCCGACGTGAAATATGGATGCTCGCGCGACGGATAAGGGCAATCGTGAAAATCGTAACTGACGGACAGAAATGCGAAAAGCGCCACGAGTCCGGCAAAATTCCAGAAGCCGATCCAAAGCGCCTCGCGCTGCGGCTGGGTTGCGGCGGCGAATCGCGGAAGCAGCACGGCCAGCGCAATTCCGACGAAGATCAGCGAAAGAATTGTGTAAAGCGCGTCCAAAAACGGCGAAGCCAGCGGCGTGTGATGCCACCAGATTTCCCCCTGCCAGAAAGTTCCCGTAAGTTCCGATACAAATATCCACAGTCCGTGCGGCGTAAAAATCGGATGTGGCCACCATTCGCCGAATGATTTGTGCGTCCAGTGGAGATAATGAATTTTCACCGCCGTGCCGGTGAAATCGCCGAAAGCGGATTTGCACCACGTCATCCAGATTTCCATCGGCAGTCCCGCGCACAATGCGAGCGAGATCAACGACGGCAGCGCGGCGCGAAAGTTTCCGGCTTTGACCAGCCGCCGGATTTTGAGAATGACAACCGCCGCCGCGACTGCGATCAGCGGCAGGTTGGTCATTTTGGTGAGAAAAACGGCGGCCAACATCAGGCCGGTGGCCGTTCCCAGCCGCGCTCCGGGAATTTCCGCGCGCAAAAAATTCAGCAGGCAAATGAACGCCGCGCCAAAACACAGCGGCGAAAGCACGTCGTTTTGAACCGCATAAAACGCCGATTGCGGAAAAAACGCCAGCATCGCCGGAACGCCCAGCCGCAAAAAATTTTGTCCGGGAAAAACGGTTCGCGCGGCGGCGTGTCCCAGCCAGACGAGCGCGACGACGAAAAATATGTTCAGGAAATGAAGCCAGTAGAGGAGGCGTCCGCCTTCGATTCCAAGCAGTTGTCCAACGCGCCACCAAAAACCAGCCACCGCATAATAAAGCGGCGCCTGCGAGGATTCGTAGTTGGTCATTATTTTTTGCCAGAACGGCACGCCAAACGCCAGAACCTGCCGGATTTTTTCCGCAGGCTGCGTCCACAGCGGCGGCGGAAACTGCCCGCCGGGATAATTGGCCGGACTCTCAAAATACTCCGGCGTGTTATACAGCGTAAAATAATGCGCCGATTCCGCCGACAATTTTTCCAGCTTCGAGGGGATGCGGCCTTGCGAATACTTCACCACCAGATCGTATTGAAACTGCTCGTCCACGTTGTTGAAAAACGGAAACACGCAGGAAAAAACAAAGACGTGGACGGCGGCGGCGCAGCACAACAGCAAAATTATTTTGCGCTCGCGCGATTCGGAAAGCGCGGCGGGCGGATTTGAATCTGTGGCGTTCATGGCAATGACGCAGGCAGATTAAGATGCGCGGCGCAAATCCTCAAAGAAATTCCCGTTTGCCGGAAATCACGGCGGATCATGCGCGCAAAAATAAAATCCATTTGCCAGATCAAATTCATTTCTGGCAGCATTGACAGGCCGCTAAAATTCCTCGTTGGCGGATTCAAATATGAGAACACCCCGGTTCATCGGGAAATGGATGATTGTCCTGGCCGGCATCGTGGCGGGACAGTTCATTTTGTATGGGCCGTCCCTGATCGGGCAAAAGGTGTTGCTGCCGCTTGACCTTTTGGGTTTGAAAAACGCCTATCTTCCGAGGACGCCGGAAATTGTGAAGATGACGCCGCAAAATCCGATTCTGGTGGATTTGGTGTTTCAGTGGGAACCGGCCCGCCAGTTCGCCATTTCTGAATTTCACGCGGGACGGCTTCCGATGTGGACGCCATATCAATATGCAGGAGCACCGGTCGTCTGGCCGAAGTTTTCGCCTTTCATGCTGCTGGAATGTTGCGCCGCGTCGCCAATAATCCTTGCGTGGACGCAACTGCTCGCCGCAATCATCGCGGGATTCGGCGCGTATCTTTTTTTTCGCCGCATGCTGGCGGTGGGTTTTTGGCCGGCGGCGATTGCGTCGTGGTGTTATCCCATGACGGGATTTTTTATTTTCTGGCAGGGATTTCCAACGTGCGCGCCCGTTTATTGGTTTCCCTGGCTGCTGCTGGCAATTGATGGCTCCGTGCGGCGCGCAAATTCGTTCGCGGCAATTGGATTAAGTTTAATAACAGGCTTGGTTTTGGTGAGCGGCGCGCTGGACGTCGGCGGACAAGTGCTTTTGGCGTCCGGCTTTTTTGCCGCGTGGCGGTTGTTGGATGTTTATCGCGGCCAATGGTTTCAGCAGCGCGCTCGGCGGCCCATTTTCGCACTGGCGCTCGGATGGTTTTGCGGATTTTTGCTCGCAACGCCCTACTTGTTGCCGCTGCTGGAATACGCGCACACCGGGGCGCGCATGGAACGGCGCGGCGCGGGCGCGGAAGAGCGTCCGCCTGTGGGATTGTCCGCGCTGCCGCAAATTGTTTTGCCGGATATGTATGGCACATCGCATACGGGAAGCGCGCGCATCCCCGATGAAATTCAGAATGAAAGTTCCGCCGCAGCCTACGCCGGCATCATCGCCACGCTGTTTGTCGCGCCGCTGGCCTGGTGCAGCAGCCGTCATCGTTCGATCAATGTGTTTTGGTGCCTGCTCATTTTTTTTGCGTCAGGCTGGTGTTTGAACGTGCCGGGGCTTGTCGCGCTGCTGCGGTTGCCCGGATTGAACATGATGTCCCACAACCGTGATGTGTTCGCAGCGTCATTCGCAATTCTCGGTATGACGGCAACGGGATTGGACGCGCTTTGGAATGGAATCGTCGGACGACGCCGGTGGTTTTGGATTCCAACGACCGTGTTGGCGGGTTTGCTTGTCTGGTGCATTTACCGCTCAATTTTTTTGCCCGAACCCGTTGCGACTCAAATCACGCAGTCGGTTGCGCGCGCAGAACCGTGGCGTTCGGTTCAGACCCTCGATGGCGCGCGGCAGGTTCAGTCATGGTTCACCCGCTCTTATGCCACGGCGGCAATCTGGTGCGCCCTGGGATTTTTCGGATGGCTCATTTTGTGGTGGCGGCAAAAATGGCCGGCATGGGCGATTTCAATTCTCGGATGTTTTCTTCTGGCCGATTTAATCTGGTTTGCCCACGGTCGCAGCCCGCAATGCGATCCGGCGCTTTATTATCCGCGAATTCCAGTTTTGGAAGAAATTGCAAAATCCGATCCCGGCCGCATCATCGGCTTCAGTTGCCTGCCAGCCACGCTCGCGCAGACTCATGGATTGCGAGACGTCCGTGGATACGACGCGATTGATCCGGCGCGGCTGATGGACATCATGATGAAGACGTCCGACCCGCGTTCTCCCGACGTGAGTTACGCCATGACACAATGGTTCGTGCCTCAAATCAGTTTCCTGCCGCCCGATGGAGTCCGGCTTTCGCCGATTCTCGATATGATGGGCGTCCGCTATGTCATTTTTCGCGGGCCGGTTCTTTCGCAAATGCGCCCTGCCTTTCAAAGCGATGATTATTGGGTGATGCTGAACCGCGCTGCACTTCCGCGCGCATTTATTTCAAGCCACGCTGAAACCGTGACCAACGATCAAGAAGAATTGGAAAAAATTTCTTCACCACAATTTGATCCGCGCGCGGTGGCCTATGTCGAATCGCCGGTAAATCTCCCTGATTCCTGCCGTGGCAGCGCGGAAATTATTTCTGAAATTCCCACGCGCGTCACCCTGTCCGTGCAAATGCAAACTCCCGGCCTCGTCGTTCTCGCCGACTTGTGGGACAAAGGATGGAACGCATACCTGAACGGCCAACGCGCGCCGATTCTCCGCGTCAATTACGCAGTGCGCGGCGTCATTGTCCCGCCGGGCGACGCGACGCTGGAATTTCGATACGAACCCTCCAGCTTCACCTTGGGATTATATTTGTCGGGATTGGCGGCGGTGATTTTAGCCGGCTGGGCGGGAATAATTTTTTGGACTCGCCGGACGGCAATCAAATCTTCGTTTCCGTTGGAAGTTTCTCAAAATTCATAATCTTCCTGATTCCGGCGAAACAATTTTAATTGGATTATGCAGTTAACAAACTTTCTGGGTAGGGCGCGTCACTCCGTGCGCGCCGTCGGTTGCAAACCCACGCGTTCGGCGGGCAGAGGACTGCCCGCCCTACCCGCCGTGCTCGCGCTCGTCGCGGCAGGCCAGTTTTGTCTCATTAGTTTGTTAACTGCATAATCCCAATTTTAATTCCGCAACCAGTCTGCAATTTGCATTGAGCCTTTCGGATATTTTTCCCACAATCCTCAAATCCTATGGGCGCACAATGGAAACAAGCCGGGCGCGAAATCAACGCGCACAAAAAAGGCCAGATGGTCGTCAAGCTCGTCCGCGAAATCATGGTCGCGGCCAAGCTCGGCGGCGCCGACCCCGACCTCAATGCGCGCCTGTTCGTCGCCGTCGAGAAGGCCAGGAAATCTTCCGTCACCAAGGACACCATCGAGCGCGCCATCAAAAAGGGCGCGGGACTCACGGACGAAAAAGTGGTTTATGAAACGGTCGTCTATGAAGGCTACGCGCCGCACAAAGTCCCCGTCGTCGTGGAATGCCTGACGGACAACCGCAACCGCACCGCGCCGGAAATCAGAAATCTTTTCAAGGCCGGTTCGATGGGACAGCCGGGCAGCGTCGCGTTTTTCTTCAATCACCTCGGCGTCGTCGAGGCCACGCACGCGGACGCGAACCGTGATGCGGAGGCCGACGCGATTGAAGCCGGCGCGCAGGAGATCGAGCCGCTCGAAGCCGCTGAAATTCCCGCCGGACAAAAAGGTGCGACATTTCTGACGGAAATAAAAGATCTCGATCACGTTTCCAAGGCGTTGAAAGCGGCGGGCTGGAACGTCATCGCGTCGGAGATGCGCTACGTCGCCAAGGAATTCCGCGAAGTGGACACCGCCGCGCGCAAAGAGGTCGTGGATTTTCTCAACTCGCTCGACGACCACGACGACGTGCATCACGTCTATGCGGCGATGAAGTAAAATTATTTAGACTCGACAAAACTTTTACGTTTCTGGATTACTTTAGAAAAATGAAAAAACCATTTCGCATAATATGTCTTCTTTTGGTAGGAGGAGTTATTGTTTTTGCCGCAATCAAAGGAGCAGTCGCACAATCAAGGACACAATCCATCATAGATGTAATTAACCAGAATGCAAATGCGGCAAAACATTCTGTGCAAATTTTAACTTACAAAAACGGAATGTCTCGAACGAATTTTTTAGCCAGCCAATATGTTGCGCAATTGCATAAAATTGACACATCAGCTTGTCCAAAAAAGTTTCAATTGGCTTGGCTCAATTACGTTCAGACTTGGGAAGTGGAAGCGCAACAAACTCCAAGTATGGCACGAGCCAACGCATTGGCTGCGGCGATTGGAACAGTAACTCATTCATCTTCTTTGGAAACAGTTGGAACAACAGGAATTGAAAGACAAATTAACGCCAACGATGCGATAACTCACGCATGGCAGAATGTTGAGATGGTTGCGTTGGAATATGACGTGCGAATAAAATACCAATAGCCAATCATAATTTAATTCTTCGTCGGCGCGTTCGTTGAAACTACACTCGCCTTGATCAAGCCCGCTTTCACGAACGGTTCGAGATATTGGCCGTAGCCCGCTTTTTCCATTTCTTCCACCGGAATGAATTTCAGCGACGCCGAGTTGATGCAATAACGCAAGCCGCCCTTGTCGCGCGGGCCGTCGTCGAAAACGTGGCCGAGGTGCGAATCGGCGGCCGTCGAGCGGACTTCGGTGCGGCTCATGCCGTAGGAATTGTCCGTGTGTTCAACCACGTCTGTCTGATTGAGCGGCACACTGAAACTCGGCCAGCCGCAGCCGGAATCAAACTTGTCCAGCGAGCTGAACAGCGGCTTGCCCGACACGATGTCCACATAAATGCCCGGCTTGTGATTGTCCCAAAACTCGTTGCGGAACGCCGGTTCGGTGGCGGCTTCCTGCGTGACGGCGAATTGCTCCGGCGTCAGTTTCTTTTTCAATTCCGCCGCGTCCGGTTTCTTAAAATTATTCATATCGCTCGGTTGATAAATTTGGTTGGTTGAAATTTCCGTGGGTTGCGCGCGTCCCGCGTTGTGAACGGCGGCAAAAATGCCCACCCCCACCGCCGCTGCGATACACGCAATTTTCATCGGTTGCATAATGTTCTGACTGTTTTGCAGTGACTTCCGTTCAATTGCCCGCCATCGCGCGCCCGGCAATCCAGCCGGTCGTCCACGCCGCCTGAAAATTAAACCCGCCGGTGATGCCGTCAATGTCCAAAACCTCGCCCGCAAAAAATAATCCCGGACAGATTTTACTTTCCATCGTTTTGAAATTCACTTCGCTCAACTTGACGCCTCCGCAAGTCACAAACTCATCCTTGTTCAAACTTTTTCCGGTCACAGAAAATTCCGAACGCAGTAATTGTTGAATCAGCTTGTGCTGCGCGCCGCCCGAAAGCGCCGCCCAGCGCGTCTCGCGCACGATGCCGGACGCAATCACGAGTTGTTCCCACAGCCGTGCGGGCAACGGAGAGATTGGAAAATTGGCGATCAATTTTGCCGGCTGCGATTTCCGGCGCGCTTGAAATTCCGTCGCGATTTTTTCTTCAGTCAAATGCGGCAGCCAGTTGATTTGGAGTTTGAATTGATAATTTTTCCCGTGCAACACGCGCGCACCCCACGCGGACAGACGCAAAATCGCCGGACCACTCAAACCCCAATGCGTGAGCAGCAACGCGCCGCGCTCGCGAAGTTTTGTTTCAAGCACAGACGCTTCAACATTTTCAACGGAAACTCCGGCGAGTTTGCGCAGCCACGGATTTTCAATGTGAAACGTGAACAGTGACGGCACGGGCATTTTCAAACTGTGGCCGAGCGAAACCGCCAATTGGCCGAGCGCAGGTGTGCGGCAACCGCCAATCGCGAGAAGTAATTTGTCGCACGATAAAATTTCGCTGGCCGTGGTAGGGCGCGTCACTCCGTGCGCGCCGTCGGGCTGCAAACCAATCACGGCGCGCACGGAGTGACGCGCCCTACCTACAGACAACGTCAATTCAAACCCGCCGGATTTTTTGGCGACATTTTCGAGGCCGCAATTCATTTTCAATTTTATCCCAGCTTTTTGCGCCGCGTTGAGCAGGCAGTCAATGATCGTTTGCGAAGAATCTGTCGTCGGAAACATCCGCCCGTCGCTTTCAATCTTCAATTTCACGCCGCGACTATCAAACCATGCAACAGTGTCGCCGGCCTGGAATTTTCCGAACGCGGAAATGAGCACACGTTCGCCGCGCGGAAAGCGTTTGGAAAATTCACGCGCGTCAAAATCAGCGTGCGTGACGTTGCAGCGTCCGCCGCCGGAGATTTTTACCTTGGAAAGAAATTGTGAAGTTTTCTCGAGAATGAAAATTTCCGCGCCGCGCCGCGATTCCGCGCAGGCGAGCGCGGCAAAAAATCCCGCCGCGCCTCCACCGACAATCACGATGCGCTGCGGATTCATAACCGTTTAAGGCGTCGCTGCCAGTTTGCTTTCGGCAGCTTCCCATTCGGGTGTGGCCTGTCCGAGGCGTTCCTGGACGTGCGCGAGTTCGCGGTTGATCTCCTGCGCGCGGCCGGGCTTGTTGTAAGTATCCGGGTTTTCCAATTCGGCGGTGAGTTCAATCTGTTTGGCTTCGAGTTCCTGGATTTCTTTTTCCAGTTTGTGAACCAGTTGCTGCTGCGCTTTTTTTTCACCGGAACGCGCCTGACGTTGCTGGGCTTCGAAACGTTTTTGTTCCTTGCGGTCAACTTTCACTACTGGCGCGACTTTCTGAACCGAATGATTGGGACTTGAATTGGTCAGCTTTCCGCTGCTTCCGCCGGAAGTGAGCGCCGCGCGTGCGGAAGTCGCTTTTGTTTTGTCCAAGTAATATTGGTAGCCGCCGGGATAATGCGTGAGTTGGCCGGCGTTGACGTGGACGACGTGGCCGGACAGCGCGCGGATGAAATAAACGTCGTGACTGATGAAAACGAGTGTGCCTTTGAATTGCTTCAGCGCGCCGACGAGCGCGTCAATGCTCGCCATGTCAAGGTGCGTCGTCGGTTCGTCCATGAGTAGCAGATTTGGCGGGTCGAGGAGCAGCTTCACGAGTGCGAGCCGGCTTTTTTCGCCGCCGCTCAAGACGCTGACTTTTTTGAAAACGTCGTCGCCGCGAAAAAGAAAACTGCCGAGCAGCGTGCGGATGAATTGCTCAGTCACGCGCTGCGTCGTGTCCATCGCTTCCTCAAAAACCGTGCGTTCCGGGCTTAGCATCTCAACACGATACTGCGAATAATAGCCGGCCTTCGCATTGTGGCCGAGCGTGCGCGTGCCGGATTGCGGCACCAAAACCCCGGCGAGAATTTTCAGCAACGTGGATTTGCCTGCGCCGTTCGGCCCAACCAAAACAATTCGCTGGTCGCGTTCCGCCAGAAATTCCATGCCGCGATAGACCACATTTTCGCCGTAAGCAAAATGAATATTTTCGAGCGTGATGACTTTCTGGCCGCTGCGCAACGGCTGCGGAAAACTGAAGCCGATTTTACTCGTGTCGTTCACCGGCGCTTCGATTTTTTCCATCCGGTCAATCTGCTTGAGCTTGCTCTGCGCCTGCGATGCCTTGCTGGCCTTGGCGCGGAAACGGTCGGCGAATTCCTGCAATCGCGCGATGTCGCGCTGCTGGTTCTTGTAGGCGGCGAGCAGTTGCTCCTCGGCGGCGGCGCGTTGCACGAGAAAATCGTCGTAGTTGCCGCGATAACGGTTGAGCTTGCTCGAACGGATTTCCACGATGCCGCTGACGATGTGATTCAGAAATTCGCGGTCGTGCGAAATCACTACAATCGCGCCGGGATACGTCGTGAGATATTCCTGAAACCACAGCAGCGCTTCGAGGTCGAGATGGTTCGTCGGTTCGTCGAGCAAAAGCAAATCCGGTTCCTGCACTAGCAGTCGTGCCAGGTGCGCACGCATGACCCAGCCGCCGCTCAATTCGCGCGCCGGACGGTCGAAATCTTTTTCACGAAAGCCGAGGCCGGACAAAATCTGCTTCGCCTTCGCGTCCAGCTGATAGCCGCCAAGTTCATGAAAACGGTTGTGCGCGTCGTCGTGGATTTCCTCGACGTGATCCGCCGCGACATGATGGTCGGAATCCCACGCGAGAATTATTTTTCGCAGCTTCGCAAATTCCGGCGAAATCGCCGTCGCCAATTCCAAAATCGTTTCATCGCCGACCGGCGCGCTTTCCTGCGGC
>DASXED010000160.1:0-66379 GCA_036490295.1 Verrucomicrobiia bacterium
ATTATGCAGTTAACAAACTTTCCGGGTAGGGCGCGTCACTCCGTGCGCGCCGACGGTTGCAAACCAACGCGTTCGGCGGGCAGAGGACTGCCCGTCCTACCAGTTTTGTCCCATTAGTTTGTCAACTGCATAATCCCACAAAAGTTGTTCGCAGCGTTAAAGTTTTCCCCAAAACAGCCGATGCAAAGAGAACACGGTCTATTCAAGTAACGAAATAGTGCAAAATTTGACGCCAGCAAGCATCGCCCGGCTCGGTCCAAATGAAATCAAGGCGCAACTTTCGCGCTGCCCGTCTTTGCCTTCATTAAGCAGCATCAACAAAACCTTGCAAGGCTTGGTGCTGACGGAACACCGCTACACCGCGCAAATCGCCGAAATCATCCGGCGCGATCCCAGTTTGACTTCGCGGCTGTTGCGGCTGGTCAATTCGGTTTATTACGGATTGAGCACGCCCGTCAACAGCATCGAGGAAGCGGTTTTTTATCTGGGCGTCCGCCAAATCCGCCAGCTTGTGACGGTCACGCCCGTCATCGAAGATTTCCAGCGGCTCACGCGGCAATGCGCTTTTCCGTGGCGCGAATTCTGGCAGCACTGCATCGGCACCGCCATTCTCACGCACGAAATCACCGGAGCCGTGCAATCGCCGCCGGACGATTCGGATTACATCGCCGGACTGGTGCATGACGTCGGCAAAATCGTCATGGCGTGGACGTTTCCGGATCATTTCACGGAAATTCATCGTCAGGCGATCCAAGGCGTCCGCGACCTCGCGGAAATTGAAAACGAAGTTTTGGGCGTTGACCATGCCGAACTGGGCGCGCTTTACCTGGAACGGCACCGGCTGTCTGAATTGCTCGTGCAGACTGCGCGTTTTCATCATCAACCCGAAAAGGCGCAAGATCACGCGCATCTCATCGCCTCCGTGCAAATCGCCGACTTGTTGATCCGCAGCGAAAAAATGGGAATCAGCGGAAATTATCTCGAAGTCACGTGCGAACAATGTTTTGCCGCGTCGGGCTGGAAGGTTCTGTTTCCCGATACACACGAAGCCGAACAGGCCATCGCCCGCGCCTCGTTGTCCCGCACTTTGGAACAGATGCCGCAGATGCTCGAAGGACTGGTCTGAAACGATGAAAGATTATTTTTTGAACAACGCATGAAAAAAGTGGCGCATTGCATTTGTTTGATTTGCGTTCTGACATTGCTCGGCGTTTCCGTTCTTCGCGCCAAAGACCTTGCTGCGACCGCCGCGTCGAAATCGGCTGAAGCCACGAGAACGCCGGCGATTTTCCGTTTTTGTTCCGGCGCGACAAACGCGCTGGCAAATGAATTTCTTGCCGGGTTTGCCGATGCGCGGTCGAATTTCAGCGCCGCCGTTCAGGACGCATTTCATCGTGCGCCGCTTGATGACCAGACAATCGCCTCGCCGGACTTCGGCTATCTCATCACCGCGTTCAACATCAAAAATAAAAATTTTCCGATCACCGCTGATCTGGCTGCGACGTGGGCGCGCGGCAATCCCGATTTGGCGGCGCAAAACCGGTTGCTCGATTTTTTGCTGCTCACGATGCAGCACGCCGTCCGGCCTGATGATTTGCCGGAAAATTTTACCGCCGGCGAAACCGTGCGCCTCGTGCCGGTAAATGATCCAAACGAAAAATTGACGCTCGCGGACGCGGAAACGCGCGGCCAACTCGTCGCAGAATCGAACGTCACCACGCTCTCGCAATTGCAAATCATTTTCCGCCGCGAATTCGCGTCCGACGATGAACAGCCGCTGGCGCGCGCGCTGGCGACGCTGCTGAAACCCAATTGCTTTCCAGACGCCGAACTCACGCAACTGGCGCGCGCCCAGGTGAATGAAAAATTGGCCGGTTCGCCCGGTCAGCAAATGATCGCCGGACATGATGTGCCGCACGAAACGCAACCGGCGTTGCCAGCCGTCAATCTGGCGCAAAACGATTCGCCTAAAAAACTGGAGCAAACTATCGCGTTACAAAATCAGCCGCTGAAAATTCCTGCGCGCAACAATTTATTTTTCTCCATGCTGGTGGCCATTTCAATTGCCGCGCTGCTCATGTTGTGGCGATGGATTTCACGGCGTCAGCGCGTTTCGTTGCTGCCGGCGCGCACAAATAATTTTTCGCCGCAAAATCCGGTTGTGCTCCACGCCGACCTTGCGCCGCATCTGGCGCAGGTGGTCAAAGAGGCGCTGGTTCAGGAACTGGCCGTGCAGCGGCGCGAGCTGCTGGTGGCGCAGCAAATGGCCACCGCCGAAATCATCGGGCTTGTCCGGCGGCTGGATGAATTGCAAATGACGATGCAGGAGCGCGTGCAAACTTACGAGACGCAGATTGAAAAATTGGAACGGGAACTCGCGGCGCGCACCGAGGAAAACCACGAACTGCTCAAACTGAAAATTGAAATGATCCGCCAGCAGCTTGAAACGGAGCGCACCCGCAGCCGGATGAATTTCAACTGACAGAACCTTGACGATGCGCAGCGCAACAACCGGGCTGAACGGCCGCCAAAATTCAGTCCCGTTTATTCCGTTTAATTTGGCGCGCAACTCTGCAATGGCGGTCTTGAGATTATCAATTTGAGACCTCTGCAAAAGGAGTGTAGCGGCTTTCGACAGAAAGCCGCATTCTCCAATTTCCAAAAGTTTGCGGCGCTCTGCCGAGACGCCGCTACGGCGGATGGCTGGTTTTGAGGTCTTAATTTGGGGAACAACGTCGAATATCACCCTAACTTTTGAATCTGAAATAAAGGCTTGTAAAATGGTGTTGATTGAGTTTTCATCCGATTCTTATGAGAGCATTTGTAATACATCCAGTTCATGGAGATCCCATAATAATAAAGGCCGAAAAGTATTCCATATCAGACGATGGAACGGTCATTTATTTCGTCATTGATAAGAAGCCAATTGGATTCTTTGTCACTTCAAACATTCTGTCTGTGTTTCTTGACAAGAGTTTAGATTTTTAAGAGCGGGAGTAAGTTTTGCCCAAATCTCTTTCGGATTTTCTATAATCACGCATTCGTTTCCTGCCTTAAAGCTGATTTTCAAGCGCGGCAATTCATTTTCACCCTCTAATAAAATCGCCGAAGTGATTTCCGATTCTTTGATGAAAATTTGTTCGGATAGTCTCGAAATTATTTTTAGCTTTTGCTCTTTCACAGGCAAACAGTATAAAATTGCAGTGTAGAAAATGGTTTTTGAGAGCGTTGAAAGACCTTGAAATCATGCAACAGGCAATGCCATTTAGGGCCCGTAGCTCAGCGGTTAGAGCAGGCGACTCATAATCGCTTGGTCCCCGGTTCAAATCCGGGCGGGCCCACCATCTTCAAGCCATTGGATCGCAGTTTTTCATTTTTACGCCTGTGTCCGGGTTGAGTTTGACATCATGGCGCGGTGATCACCCATCGTTGCGCGTCGTCGCCGGTGAACGGCTGGAGCGCAATTCCGTTGCCCGGCCTGGTTTTGAAAGCCGCAGTGAGCGCAAGCTTTCCAGTTTTTGATGCGATGCGGTAGCTGCCGTCGGCAAGTTGATCTATTTTCCAAAGCTGGTTGTCTGCGCCGGAGAACGGCGCAACATCCGCCGTTTCGTCCGCCGCCGTCAAAACATTTTCGCCCATCGCGCTGGTGATTTTATAAAAACCGCCGCCAGCAATTGTGATGTTCCATTTTTGATTGTCACGAACGAGATACCTGCCGGTCTGCACGGAATTTGCAGCGGCGTTTGTGGAAGCTTGGAGAATCGTGCCGGTGCGTTGCGAGCGGATTTGATAAGTTCCGTCGCGGACATTTTCGCCGGGCATCGGCCAGCCGTCCACCGTCCAGAGCAGCGGACGGATGTCCAGAATGGAACGACCGTTGCGCCCCAGTTCGGCTTCGTAGTGGCAGCTAAATTTTTCCACGCCGTCATCCACGAGCAAACCAAAATGTCCGGGGCCGATGTCCCGGCCTTCCGACGCGAGAAAAAGCGTGCCGCCGCCTTCCGTCATCGGATCGCCATACCGGTCAAAATACGGGCCGGTGATTTTTTGCGAGCGCCCGACGCGGATGTTGTAAGTGCTGTTGGTGCCCTGGCAGCAGCCGTTGTGGTTGACGAACAGGTAATAATATCCGCCGTGATAAATGATGTCCGACGCCTCGCTCTCATCGGCGATGACCGTGACCGGCGAATTGGTGGCGATGCGCAGGCCGGTTTTCGGATCAAGCTGCACCAGCTCGATGTTGCCGTGATAGGAGCCGTAGCAAATCCAGAGCGTGCCGTCCGGCGCATGGATCACGCCCGGATCAATGGCGTTCAAATTCTCGCCTTCGCCGGAATGGACGACCATGCCGCAATCAGTCCATTTGTAATCCGGCTTGCCCGGATCAAGCGTCGGGCTGGTCAGCAGGCCGACCGCCGACACATATTGTCCCCAGCTTGAAATCGCATAATACAAATAGAACTGCCCGTTGAGATTGATGATGTCTGGCGCCCAAACGCTCTGGCCGTCGTTTTTCGGCACGAATGATTTCACGGAATCCGGGATGCGGTCAAAAATCTTTTGCCCGCGCTGCCAGTCGAATCCGTTGCTGGAAGTGAGGACGGAAATGCCGCGCCCGGTGCCATAGACGTAATAATTTCCATCGCACTTGATGACTGTGGATGGATCGTGGATGCCAATCGCGCCTTCCAGCGCCAATGCCGGAGCGCAGCCCAAGGTGAACACCGTGAACAGCAACAGTGATTTCAGGATGTTTTTCATGGTTGGATTATTTCGAGCGGAATAATCTGCCTTTTGAGTGGAAAGGTCAAACAGCGACAACTGGGAAAAAACCAATGGCCGCCTTTCCGTCAAAACCAATCAAGCTGGCATTTCATCCGCTCCAACTGCCAGTCCATTTGGCAGATGTGCCGGAACATTTGGCATCTCTGCCGACTCATACGGCATATCGTGCTGTTCAAATATCCACGCTGCCGGGGCATTTGGCGTTACGGCCAGTTCATTTTGGCCGTCTTCCGTTGTCTTTGGCGCGTGTGCCAGAACATTTTATCATTATTTTTGAAAGATTTCCACTTTTCGTCCGTGTTTCATCATGGAGCTTTAAGATTCCGAAACAACTTTGAATTGAAAAATGAAAACCAAACAACTCAATAAACTGACCATGTATCTGGCCGTCGGTGGCATTTGCGACGCCAATCCGGCTGTCTGTCAATCACTCCAAGCCTTTGTCGACGCCCACGTCGACTTCAAAACCCACGTCGCCAACCTCCAGACCTTCGCCCAAAGCCATGAACAGGACAACAGCGGCATCGCGCAGGACAAACAAGCCGCGCGCGCGGCCATGTGCAACGCCACGCTGCCCATCACACGGGCCGTTCACGCCTACGCAGTCAAAACCAGAAACAACCAGCTCATAAAGCAGGTGAATTTTTCCATGAGCGAATTGATGGGCGGACGCGACGTGCAATCCGCCGAACGCTGCCAGAACATTTACGCCGCCGCAAACGCGAATTTTGCCAGCCTCGCCAGTTACGGAATCACCGCCTCCAAACTGACCGCATTGGCCGCCGCCATTGCCGCCTACAATGCACTCATCAGCGCGCCGCGCGATGTCCGCGCCCAGGGCAAAACCGTCACCGAAAACATTCAAGCCGAATTTGACGCCGCCGATGACGGCCTGACCCTGATGGACGACCTGCTCGGGCAGTTGGGCGATGCGACATTCGCAAGCGATTACACCAACGCGCGCACGATGGTGGACACCGCCGCCAGCCACGCCGAAACCGTAAAATCAAATTAAAGAAAACGCAAAGCGGCCTTCGGAAACGGAGGCCGCTTTTTTATCACGCGGATTTTCGAGGGGACGGCGGACGATTCCACTTTTCCCGCTGACGCGATTTAGTCAAATAAAATGCAGTTGAAGTAGGGTTATACCCCATAGATAAACGAAACGTGGGCGACGACAATCAGCCCATGAAACAATTCGTCCTCGCTGCCAATATCTTTCGGGCACACAAAATAAACAGGTGCAAAAAGATATTCCCTGCCCAGATATTCCCTGCCCTTGTCCTGACAATGATCTTTATGCCCGCGCACCGGATGTTGGCGGCAGTCCCGGCGGCAATTGACTTAAAATCGGCCGCCCATTTCACGATTCTGGCCTCATCCACGACCACCACGGCGGGTAACAATACCTTCGTTAATGGGGATGTCGGACTATTTCCATTTGGTTCGCAGGGAATCCCCACAAACCAGATCAACGGGACGGTCTATAACGGCGACACGAACGCCCAACAAGCCCAACTCGACTTGACCGCCGCGTTTGACGCCGCCAGCCCGGCTCAACTTCCCGGAGGCGGCAATGTGGGTGCCGACCTCAGCGGGCTAACCTTGGTCGGTGACGTCTATCAATCTCCATCCGGCGCATACCACCATGAATCTATTATTAATCATCGTTATTCTGCTTCTCTTGTTTGGCGGCGGCGGGTTTTATTTTGGCGGTCCCGTCATCGGCGGCAGCGGGCTTGGCCTGATCCTGCTGATATGCCTTGTCATCTATTGCGCGGGCGGATTTCGCGCGAAAAACTGACAGAAAATCCACTCGCGCGGATTTTCAGGGGGACGGCGGACGATTCTCCTGCTCCGTGATTTTTATGGGCGAGCCACAGTGGAAATTTACGCGCGCCTCGGAAGGAATGGCGCACAACCAACTCGGCGTCCGTGCTGAAAATTATTTGAGCGACTCCTCCGCGATCTGCACTGCGTTGAGCGCCGCGCCTTTGAGCAGTTGATCGCCGCTGACCCAAAAGCACAGGCCGTTGTCGAGCGCACAGTCCATGCGGACGCGTCCAACTTCGCAGTTGTCCTTTTCGGAAGTGAACAGCGGCATCGGATATTTTTTATTCTCCGGTTCGTCAATCAAATCGAGTCCGGGTGCTTTTTTCAAGACGGCTCGCGCGGCTTCGACGGAAACCGGCTTTTCAAATTCCGCGCTCACGGCGACGGAATGCGAGCGATACACCGGCACGCGCACGCACGTCACGCTCGCGCGAAAATTCGCGTGGTGCATGATTTTGCGGCCTTCGTTTTCCATTTTCATTTCTTCCTTCGTGTAGCCGCTTGGCAGAAATGAATCAACCTGCGGAATCACGTTGAAGGCGATCTGGTGCGGAAAAGTTTCCATCGTCGCCGGTTTGCCGGAAACGATTTCGCCGACCTGCCGTTTCAATTCCGCAATCGCCTGCGCGCCCGCGCCGGAAACGGCCTGATAGCTGGAAGCAAAAATCCGTTTCACACCGAATTTTTTGTGCAGCGGATACAACGCCATGAGCGTAATCGCCGTCGTGCAATTCGGATTGGCGATGATGCCCTTGTGCAACTTCACGTCGGCGGCATTGATTTCGGGAATCACGAGCGGAACATTTTCGTCCTGCCGGAACGCGCTGGAATTGTCCACGACCACGCAGCCGGCTTTCGCGGCAATCGGCGCGAATTCTTTTGAGATGCTTCCGCCCGCGCTGAACAATGCGATGTCAATTCCGGCGAACGAATCTTTCGTGAGTTCCTTGATCGTGATGTCCGCGCCGCGAAATTTAAGCTTCTTGCCGGCCGAACGCGCGGACGCGAGCAGCGTCAATTTCCCAACCGGAAAATTTCTTTTTTCCAGCGTCTTGATCATTTCGATGCCGACGGCGCCGGTCGCGCCGACAACTGCCACGTGCGGATTTCGATTCATAAATGGCCAGACAGATTAACAGAAATTTCGCGCGCGTCAATTCCATGGCTCGCGCGTGAAGTTCCGAAGTCAACTGGCGAAGTTCCAAACTTGTTGCGCCAGGCTCAAACGACCGGGCGGCGTGCAACGACCTTCGATTGCCGCCAACCGGTCAGGAGAAATCGCAAACTCACGCGGGCAAAAGTTCGCGGGAGTTTTTGTCAGCGGGTTGAAATCGAAAACCCCATTCCCGGACAATCCTGAATTCCGAACTTTCAACTTGAGAACAACGGCCATGTTCTGATTTAATGTGCAGCCCGCCTTCGGGCGGATGGTAGGTTACCCAAGTGGCCAACGGGGGCAGACTGTAAATCTGCTGGCTTACGCCTTCGATGGTTCGAATCCATCACCTACCACCATTCTTTTTTACAAAGGAAAGGCGCGATTTAATCAATAAATACAGTGGTTAAATGCGTTTCTGAAATTTCAGACCGTGCGCTTCTGTGCTTTTGCCTTCGCTTGTGTTCCCGTCCAACGGGAACAACTTTCAAGTTCCGGCTTCAACGCACCGGCGGCGTGACGACTGTGAATATCATGTCTCCGGCATTTCCGTTCATCCGCCGGCCACCGTCATCTTTCAGGTTGGGGCCGATGCTGTAAAGCACATAGCCGGCGTCCTGCTTCCGATAACGCAACGGACGACCATCAAACGGATCCAGAAAAGTTGCCGCCAGATAATTCGGGGTCAATTCGGACAGGGCGGCGGGATATTTATCGTGCGCCGCGCGGAATTGCTCCAACGCCACGGCGGTCAATGCCAGGCGAAGATTGGCAAGACTGCCTGCTTCCCTGCCGGAAAAACCGCCGAAACCGTTCCAATACAATCCGCCGAACAGCAATCCCCGGCTGGTGTCCCTTGCCGCTTGACGCCGGAGTAATTTGTCGGCGCTCAAACGATCAGGAAAAGTTTCTTCCCGCGCGGACAAAAATTGCCGGAAGGTGGTTTCAAAATCGTTCAGCTCTTTCTTCAAGTTGCCGGGTTGTTTTATTTCTTCAATCATCCGGCGGCATTGGGCGGCGGTCATGCCCGATGCCGGCAACGTGTTCAAATACCGGACGATCTGGTCTGGATTTTTCAACAAGTCCAACTGCGCCGCCCGTTCCCCTGTCATGGCGCGGTTGAACCCTTCGCCGCGTGCATCGTAATCTTCCATGCTTTGCAATGCCTTCGAAAGTTCGCGCAACGATTCCGATGTCAAGGTGGTGCGGTTCATTGCCTGGTTCAATCCGTCCACGGCAATGGAAACGCCCGCCACGCGCACCAATTGGGAAATCACTATCGGCTCGGCTTTCAGCGATCGCGCCAGCGCCAAAGTCAGCAGCACATCATCAGCCGCCGATTTCCCATCGTTGTTCTCCGCATCCAAAATGGACGCCATCTCCGCCATCTGCATCCCACGTTTGATCCCCAGAAGATGAGGCAGCAGGAGGTCAAAACCCTGCGCGAGATCCATCGGATAACGGCTTTGCTCGTATTGCGCCCCTTGAGTAAAAAATTGCAGCGCATCGCGGTTGCGTTGCACAAAGGCCGTCAGCGTGGATTTCAAAGGTGGCGGCAATGGAACGTCCGACGCCTGCGCCAATCTTCCCAGAAGCGGCAGGTTGACGATTTGGTCTGCGTCGCCAATTTGCAACGCCTTGATGCCCTGCAAATTGAATGTGGCGGCGTTTTGCCCGGCGGGCGGTTCCACATACCATGCGTTCAGCTCCGCAGACGTTTGGGGAAGCGCGTTGATCAAATGATTCATGCGCGTCGAATGAACTTCCTTGGTCACGACGATGCTTGTGCCTGTGGTAAGAATCAACGCCGCGCCTACGACGGCGGCGGTTTGTGCTTTTGTCCATGCCATAATTTTCAATGCTCCTTTGATGAGGGTTAAAGTTGAACCGCCAGCCACCGCGCCTTTGGCAATCGCTGCGGCGGCCACGGATTTTGCCAGCGTCGCCGGTGCGGCCTGGACGGAATTCGCGGAAATCGCCCCGGCAATGATCGCCGCCGTCGAACTCACGCCGCGTTTGGAAAAATATGTCCGCAGCTTTTCCAGCGCGCGGTTCACGCGCATTTTCGCCGCGTCCTCGCTCGCGCCCAGCGCCACGCCGATTTCATCCAGGCTTTTGCCCTGGAAAAACCGCAGCACGATGGCGTGCCGGTCTTTTTCATTCAGCCCGGCGATGGCCGCGTCCAGCAGCGGGGCGATTTGCTTCCATGCTTCATTTTCGGGTTCGTTCAAGGTGGATTGCATAAATGCCTCCTGTTCGCGTTGTTCTCGGCGACGCCGGCTTTTCATGGCATCGGCGGCGGCAAAACCGGCGGTGCGATGCAGCCAGCTTGGGATGATTGTGTCCGGGCCGAAAGTTTTCGCCTTGCGCGCGAGTGTGATGAAAACCGCCTGCGTGATTTCTTCCGCCAGATGCGGATCGCGCGCCTGCCGCAACGCCGCCGAATAGACGAGGTTGACGTGACGCCCGACCAGCGTTTCAAACGCCTGTTCGGACTGGCGCCCGGCGTAATCCCGGATCAATGCCATGTCGTCATTCATCATTCACCCAATACATGGACGCCAAACCGAAAAGGGAACAGTCTTTTTTTTCGCCAGCCAAGAATGAAAACCATGTTCCGGAGAAAATGGGCAAGAATTTAACTGCTCCGCCTGTGCATAAATTTCTTCGATTTATGATTGACCGCAGTTGCGGCGTATGACGAAATGATAAACCTAAATCTTTTCATGCCGAAAGTCGCAATCAGAAACGCACACGGCCCGAGGACGGGCGGGACGAAATACGACGCGCACCACAAGGTGCTGTCGCAAACCTATGGCGCGTTCGCGGACTTGCGCCGCGAACTTTCCGACTCCAAGGAAACCGTCGGCGGTCGCGAGGAGATTTTGAAAAATTTTGCGGCCTGTCCCGACTCGCAACGCTCATGGCTTCTGCTTGAAGATTATTTTGAAAAACTCCTGCTCTCGCGCAAAGATTTTCCCGACACGAATTGGTGGCCGAAATTGCTGAACGCAACCGGCAAGACGCGATTGGAAGAACTGGCATTTTTATTTCTGCGCGCGAAACGTTCCGTGCCGCCGGAATTGCAAGCGCACGCGAGCCTCGACCGTTTTGCCAAAGCCGAGGAAGCCGAGCAGGAAGTTAAATTGGTCCAAGAATTGGAAAACTGGCTCTCGCCGCCCGCGATGCCGCTGCTCGACACGCCGCGCGCCACGTTGCGCGTCGTCTGCAAGGTAAAACCCGACGACGAAGAGCCGTCGCGACATCGCCTCGCCGTGCAATTTCTTTTGTCGCGCCCGCGCACGGGCGAGAAGGCGCGCACGCTGCGCGAGATGATTGATCTCGTCGTCCGCGCGACGCACGAGCAGGAACTTTTTCCGCCGCACGACTGGGAATTCATCCAGTGGATTGCCGACACGCACCGCAACCGGCAGGACGGCAGCGACACCTTGACTTTGTCCGACGGCGAATTGCTGCAATGGCTCGCGCGCTGGGGCAACACAAATCGTCTGGAATTTTCCGACAACGGTCAGCCGCTGCAATTTCACGGGCAGATCATTTCGCTCGCGCCGCACCTTGAAAATGGCGACAAGGAACTTTCGTTCACACACCGCTTCAATCTGCCTGGCGGCGAAAATCATTCCGTCGCCGCCGCGAAATTTTTCAACCACCAGCCGCCACTCGCGCTCGTTGGAAATTCTTTTTTCCTTTTGCGAAACGCGCCGCCGTCGCGCGTGCTGAAATATCTCGCGCATAAACCGTCCGTGCCCGTCCGCAAATTGAGCCATCGTTTGCTTTTGCATCTTCGCAAGACGCAATCGAATCACGGCGTGGATTGGGAACAGCTTTGCGTCACGCACAAAGCCGCGCCGCAGTTTGTTTTTGAATTGCTCGACGACACAGTTCGCCTGCGCCTGTTGGCCAAGAGTGAGCGCGACCAAAGCATTTGGTTTTGGAACGGAAATGAATGGCAGCGCGACGGAAAAAATGGTGGAGCGGGCATCTTGCCTGCTCGTTCGGAAAAAAATTTAGAAACACGCAGGCAAGATGCCAGCGCCACTAAACCTGAGCTTCTCGACGATGCGCGCCTCGAACCGGCGACTCAATGGCTTCGTAAACTGGACTGGTTCACGCCCGAACCCGGCTTGTGGATCGGCGATGCGAACGAAAATTTTCTCGGCTCGCTCGCCGAAGCGTGGGCGTTACGACCAGCGGATTCGGAATTTCTCGGCAACGGCGCGTTTCATCGTTTGTTCCTCACGCCGCGCACGCTCAAGCCGAAATTGATTGTCAAAGGCAGCGGCATTGACTGGCTTTCCGTTTCCGCCGAATGGGAGCAGGAAGGTTTGAAATTGAGCAAGGCGGATTTGGAACGGCTCGCGAGCGCGACGGGACGATTTGTGAAATTGCCGAACTCCGGCTGGGTCGAACTCGACACCGCCGCCGTGCAGGGCGCGCACGAAGCGATGGCCGACATGGGCGTGGAAGGTTTGATCGCCGTGCCGCAAAAAGTCGGACTCGAAAATGTCGCGCATCTGGATGACGACGAATTTTCGCGATTTGCGGAAACGCCCGAAGCGAAGGAATTGCGAAAGCGCGTTTCCGAATTCAAGGGCGTTCCCAGCATCGGTCTGCCGAAAATGTTGCAGGCCGAGTTGCGCCCGTATCAAAAGGAAGGCTTCGATTTTCTCGCGCATCTTGTCCGCATCAAGCTTGGCGGAATTCTCGCAGACGACATGGGGCTTGGAAAAACGCTGCAGACTTTGACGTGGCTCGCGTGGTTGCAGGAACAGAACAAAAAAAATCACAAGCCGTCGCTCGTGATTTGTCCGGCGTCCGTTTTGCATAACTGGCGGCGCGAGGCGGAAAAATTCACGCCCAATTTGAAAGTGCTCGTGCTGGAAAGCGGCGCGGCGCGGCACAATTTACGGAAACAAATTCCGCAGCATGATTTGATCGTCACAAATTATGCGTTGTTGCGGCGCGACTTGGAGGAGTTCCATAAATTTTCCTTCCGCGCGGTGATTTTGGACGAGGCGCAGTTCATCAAAAATCCCGGCGCGCAAGTCACACAATCGGTCAAGCAGTTGAAATGCGAACACAAGATGGCGCTCACCGGCACGCCGCTGGAAAACCGGCTGCTCGATTTGTGGAGCATCGTGGATTTCATCCAGCCCGGCTATCTCGGCACGCAGGAACAATTTTTGGAGAACTACGAACCGCGCGGCGAAAATGCCGAATCAGAACAGAGAATTGCGCGTCGTCGTTTGTCCGCGAAATTGCGACCACTGCTGTTGCGGCGTTTGAAAAAACACGTTGCGAAAGATTTGCCGGATCGAATCGAAGAGCGACGCGATTGTCCACTCGGCGACGAACAGCGGAAATTATATCTCGCCGAATTGCGCCGCAGTCGCGACCAAGTGATGAAAGCCGTCGAGACGCAAGGTTTGAACAAAAGCAAAATGCACGTCCTCGCCGCGCTCACGCGGTTGCGGCAGGTTTGCTGCCATCCATCGCTCGTCGGCAGCGACACTGCCAGCGGCAAAACCGACACGCTTTTTGAACTGCTCGACCCGCTCATCGCCGACGGACAAAAAGTTTTGGTTTTCTCGCAGTTCGTCCAAATGTTGCAACTGCTCGAAAAAGATTGCGCGGCGCGAAACATCCACACGCATATGCTCACCGGCCAGACGAAAGACCGTCAACAAGTGGTCAACGATTTTCAAAAAGAAACCGGCGCATGTGTTTTCCTTTTAAGTTTGCGCGCGGCGGGAACGGGATTGAATTTGACCAACGCGAGTTATGTCGTGCTTTACGATCCATGGTGGAATCCGGCGGTCGAAGCGCAGGCGATTGACCGCTCGCATCGAATTGGACAAACACAAACTGTCAATGCCTACCGCCTAATCGCGCCCGGCACGGTCGAGGAAAAAATCTGGGAACTCCAACAGAGCAAGGCGCAAACCATCGCCGACGTTCTCGGCGAAGAAGGTTTCGCGCGCAGCCTCACGTCGGTGGATTTGGAATATCTGTTTTCAGAAGAGTAGTCCTTGAATTTGTTTTCGGAAAATTTGGGGCGGTGGCACGCCGTCGCGCGACGCAAGGCGGATTCAAAGAGGATTAAGGATTATCGCCAACTTTCGACGGCGGCATTTGCGCGCAACTTTTTTTGTTTTCGTAATGCTTCAAATTTAATTGCAACCTGCAACTTGTTTTTTTTGGAGTTTGCACGTTGCAATTTTGAACGCCGGTTGTTTTTTTGTTTTCCCGCATTTTCAGGCATTTCAGAGGCGGCACGTTCATTGCTCAAAGGTTTCGCTGGTTTGATCTGACACTCCAAGGAGCGCGTCAGTTTGCAAAAAAAAGAGCAACTAAACATTTAACTGAAAAAATTATGAACACGCTTGAAGACCTTTTTTTAGATTCGTTGGCGGATATGTATTACGCCGAAAACCAACTCGTCAAGGCGCTGCCCAAAATGGCCAGGGCCGCGACCCACGAAGATTTGCGCGCCGCGTTTGAAATGCATCTCACGGAAACCGAAGGCCACGTTCGGAAATTGGAGGAAGTTTTTTCGGCTTTCGGCAAAACGCCCAAAAGCAAAAAATGCCCCGCCATTTTGGGCATCATCAAGGAGGCGGATGAAATCGCGTCGGAAAATAAAAAATCGCCGACGATCAACGCCGCGCTCATTTTTGCCGGGCAAAAGGCGGAGCATTATGAAATCGCCTCGTATGGCGGTTTGCGCGACTGGGCGAAACTGCTCGGCAATGAGGACGCTGCGGACATCCTGGATGAAATTCTGGACGAGGAAAAGGCGGCGGACGCCAAGTTGAGCGAACTGGCCGAAGAACGATGTAATGAGTCGGCGAACGGCGGAGAAGTTGAAGAATTGAAAAAGGCGGCCTGACCCCGCGCGTTTGCAGCATGATGAATTTGAATTAAACAATCTCACCGGCGCTTGCAACGGCGCCAGCATCCCCAAGAGCCGGATCTGCCTGTGATCCGGCTTTTTTATTTGAATTGAAAAAATAATTTCCGCGCAAATTGCGACCGCATAAATTTTTCATCTGGCATTCCATCTGCTGAAAATCGCTGCGACATGAAAAAAAGAGTTGTTGTCATCGGCGGTGGAGTGTCGGGATTAAGCGCGGCCAGTTCCCTGGTTCGCATGGGATGCAAAGTGATTTTGCTCGAGGCGAAGAATCATTTCGGTGGACGCATCCACACCGTCAAGATCGGCAAGCTGCCTGTCGAACTGGGCGCGGAATTTCTTCACGGTGAAAGCCAGACCATCACCAACGCGATCCTGGCGGCGGGACTTTCCACTCATGCCATCGCGGAGAATTACCAGATTTTCCAGCAGGGACAATTCAAACACATGAACTTTCTGGATAAGATGAGCAAAATCATCCATCGGGTGGACATCCACCGGCGCGATTGCAGCTTTGAGGAGTTTCTCGACATCCAAAACCTGAACATCGCCGACCGCGAGCAGGCCGTCGGCTTCGTGGAAGGCTATCACGCCGCGCAACCGCGCCACATCAGCGCGCATTCATTGCGACGCGGTGAATCCGCCGCCGAACGTATGCCGAGCACGAAGCAAAGCCGCATCAACGAAGGCTACGGCGCGCTCGTTGATTTTCTCGAACGGGAAATCCAGACGCACGGCGGCAAGCTCCTCACCAATGCGTTTGTCGAAAAGGTCCGCTGGCAACCCGGCCGGGTGGAAGTTGCGTTCCGTCACGAGGATCGCAAAATTTCGACCGAAGCCGACGCCGCCGTCATCACGCTGCCGCTCGGCGTGCTGAAAGCCGGCGCGGTGGAATTTCAACCGCCGCTCGATGACAAACGCGAAGCCATCGAACAACTGCGCTTTGGCAACGTCATTAAAGTCATTTTTGAATTCAGCGGACGCTGGTGGCCGGAATTCGGTTTCATCGTCGCGCCCGACGAAGTTTTTCCAACGTGGTGGACCGACCCGCGCGGACCAGTCCTGACCGGCTGGGCGGGCGGCCCGAAAGCCGACCTGCTGCTCAAGTATTCCCCGGCGCAACTGGAACAATTCGGCCTGAAAACCGTTGCCCTGCTTTTTCCCGGACGCGCCGGGAAAATTCAGGAGCGATTTGTTTCCGCGCACACTTTCAATTGGACGGACGATCCCTGCACGCGCGGCGCATACAGTTATCTGCCCGTCAACGGACTCGACCTGCCAAAATCGCTGGGCGCGCCCGTTGCCGGCACGTTGTTCTTTGCCGGCGAGGCGACCGTGACCGATGCGCAGACGGGCACGGTTTTCAGCGCGTTTGAAACCGGCCTGCGCGCCGGACGCGAACTGCTCGCCACGATTGCCGACACTTCGCCTCTGGCCGTTCTTCCCCCGCAAAAAGTAAGCTGATCCAATCCCGTTGTTCAGGCCGCAAGTTGAACGGCGGAAGTGATTTCCAAAAACCAACCGGAATGACCCCGATTGTTGGTCAAAAAAATAAAAATTTTGGTGGAATTTTATTCGTATTGGGCGAGATTAAGACACAAGCGTTAATTTCACCCGTCAAGAAAATTTACAGTTGCATTAATTATGGAAAATATCAGGCAAGCCGTTGGGTTGTTTCAACAGGCGTTAAATAAAAGTTTGTTGTTTGCGTGTTTTTTGGCTTTTCCGGCGGCTGGCGTGGCTGCTTCGGAAATGCCGGCCATCAAGCCATTGGTCGTGACGCTGCAATCCGGCGTGACGTGCGCCGAAATCCAAAAGGCGCTGGACGATTTGCCCGCAAGCGGCGGCGAAGTGATGTTGCCGGCTGAAAAAATAGAAATTAACAATCCCATCGTTTTGCGGCGCGATTATGAAACATTGAGCGGCGCTGGCGCTTCCACAATTTTATTTCTGGCGGACAATGCCAACTGCCCGGTCATCATCATGGGCGAGCCGGTCAATGATCCAAAACAGACCGTCAAACATCTGCGCGTTGGCGGTCTTTTCATTGATGGAAACCGTTTGCATCAACAGCGCGAACTCTGGCGGCTTCAGGGTGAAGGCTCGGAGATTCGCAACAACGGAATCACTGTCCAAGACGTGAGCGATTCAACCATTGAACAAGTGACCTGCGCCCACTGCCGTTCGGGCGGCCTGGTCACGACGCTCGGCGTGCGGCGGCTGACCGTGCGCGATTTGACGGCGTTCGGCAATCAGTTTGACGGCCTCGCCTGTTATCTCACGCAGGATTCCACGTTTGCGAAACTTTTTTTGCACGACAATCCCGGCGCGGGCATCTCGCTTGATCTGGATTTCAACCACAATGTCATCGAGGACGCCAGCCTTGACGCGAATGATCTGGGCATCTTCATGCGTGACAGTTGTGACAATCAATTTCACAACATTTCCGTCCGCGACAGCCATGACTACGGTGTTTTCATGGCGCAAGCAGTGGAACGAACCGCCGGCGGCTGGCAACCCACGTCCCAAACCAGATGCACAAACAATTCCTTCACCGGCTTCATGGCCGACAAATGCGGAAGCGCGGCCTTTCGAATCAATGACACCGCCTGCACCAACAATGTCCTCGTCGGCGCGCAATTTATTGGCGACACCCATGGCGAACTTTCACTGGTCCAGCCAAATTTGTTGACGGTGCGGCAATCTCCATCTTTGGCCGGCAATTAGAGATGCAAACGAGCCTGCCAAAAGCCGGCAAAGGCGCATTTAAGGAGAAACGAGAAATGAAAATTGATTGTTCGCGCCGGACACGGACGTCAAGATCACCGTGCTGCCATTGGCGGTGTTGAAAGACGTTTCATTTGAAAAAACACTTTCGTCGCCCGCGTCATCATAAGTCGTCGCCGCAAAATAATACGTAGCTCCATCGGCCAGACCGGGGACAACAAAACTGGTCACGTTGCGTCACTGTTAAATCGCTTGTTGATCTTGCGGACAGAGGCGAAGCCTTGCAACAAAAAAGACTTAGCCTTGAGCGAACGGCGAATGAGCTTGCCCTGGCGCGCACTCGCGCGAATAATATGCCCGATGAAACGTAACGGATTAAATTTGGCATTGGCGTTTTTTTGCCAAACCTTTTTTTAATCCTGTTTTACCGCCTTTCACAAGAATAGTGTCATATTACAGTATCAGATTAAACGCGACGGCTAATTTGCACTGACTTTTAACAAATAAAATGGAGAGATGGCAGAGTGGTTTAACGCGCACGCCTGGAAAGCGTGAATACTCAAAAGGTATCGGGGGTTCGAATCCCCCTCTCTCCGCCATTTTTTATTGAAAATTCGGAAGATGACTCCCGAATAGACTCCCGAAATTCAATCCCTTCTTGTCCCGAACTGACACGCATTGTCACGACTTGGGCAAAACTTCAAGCACCACTCAAGGCGGCAATTCTCGCAATCGTTAATTCAGGGGAGGCCAGCCATGAAATTAAATCTGGCTGACGTGCTGAATCCCGTAATCAAAGTAATTTTTAACCGATGAATTAAATTGCCGGATTCAAAGTTTCCCATGGAAACAATCCTGAAAATCATGGGGAATTGGCCATTGTGTCATTTGTCACCGTTACGTTGTCAAACTTCACCGTCGTCGCGACAGTGGCAATGCACGAGCAAGCGCACAAACCAATTAAAAGTTTTTTCTTCAACGGAACATTCACAGTGCCAATCGGCGTCCATATTTTGCCGTCGGAAGAAATTGAAGCGGTGAAATTGTCTCCTTGTCGTTCCAGTTTCAGCCAGACAAAATCCGTCAGGCGGCCAAATGTCGCCATCGGCTCGGAAAAGT
Organism: Verrucomicrobiia bacterium; assembly: GCA_036490295.1. Lineage (GTDB taxonomy): Bacteria > Verrucomicrobiota > Verrucomicrobiia > Limisphaerales > UBA11358 > UBA11358. Next base: position 18,555 of record DASXED010000160.1, read on the forward strand.
TTTCGCTGACGGTGCGGATGGCGGAAATTGCGCCGGTTTTTTCACGAACGGACAATTCCGCGCGCCAGCCCGGCGCTTCCACGTTCCGTCCGGCTTCCGGCGAAACCAGCAGTGCGACATTGGCGGCATCGGCGGCGGAAGTTTCGCGCAGCATCAAACCAAATTTGGAAAATTGCGAGCTGGTTTGCGGAACAAACCGCGCGATGATTTCGCCGCCGCCGTTCAAGGGAGCGAACGCAAATTGAAATTGATCGTTCGTGCCGCCGATGTCCGCGCCCGCGCCTTCAAGTGTAAAAGTATTTCCGTCAAAGTTCGCGCCGCCTGAAATCGCGCCGACATTTTGGTGCGCCCACGGTCTCGGCAAACCGGCGCAAATGGAAAACGGAAATGAACCGGGACTTTCGCCAGACGCATTCACGGCGGAAACCAAATAATAATAAACCTCGCCGGATTTGACTTTTGTGTCCGTATAAGTTGTCGCCGCAAGATTGCGCGCGACGATTTTGTAATCGTCATCGTTGGTCGTAGCGGCTTTCAGCAGAAAGCCGCTACGATAAGTCGCGCGTTTGATTGTGTAGCTTTTCGCGCCAATTGATGCGACCCAAGTGAGTTTGATTTCCTTCGGCGAAGCTTGTGCTATGACTCCGCCAGGCGACGCTGGCGCGCTGCTCGAAAAAGTTGGATTTGAAAATGGACGCGAAAAAAGCAGCGTGCCGAACCCGATGTGATCCGCGCCGTTCGGCGCGCTCGGAACGCCAACTCCTTCGGGACGGATTTTTTCAACGACTCGTTGTGTGAACGGCGCGGAAATCCCCAAACGATTTGCATAGGCGTTGTAAATTTCCTCGAACACCGCGCGGAAGCGGCCGCGTCCGTTCGTTGAAATAATTGTGTGATGATATTTTCCGGTTTGATCCAAAGTTTCCGCGAAAGGAACACCCTCGCCGAGATTGTATTTGGCGGTGTATTCAAAACTTTTCAGCAGCAGATTGTCGTCGTAGCCGTAAAGATTGAGTCCCTGATGCCACGCGATTTCGCAGCAGTCACCCAGGTGTGCGAGGCCGAGTTGCGTGTGCTGCTGGTCGCGACCGCTTTCCTGGCACTGGCCGGTTTCGTTGATGATGTAATGCGTCAGCCGTCCGTCGCCCGCGCCGTCCGCATAATAATCCAGCGCGCGCTCGAACATCGCGCGGTCATTGCAAAAAACACCAATGGCCATCATGGTTTTGATGGCCGCCGCGTCCCAGTTGCCGTTGGCGAACGGCGCGAAATTTTCGATGACCGGATAAATGACTTCGCGAAAATGTTTTTCCGTCTGCTGGATTTCTTCTTGAGACCAGCCTGCGTCAGTGTAGCGGAGAATTTCCGCCGCGTTGACCATTTTGAACGGCCCAAGTCCCGCCATCAAAACCGCGTCGCGTCCGGTAATTGATTTCAAAGTTGAAGACCACGCGTTGATGATCTCCTTCGATTTGTTCGCGTAAGCGATGTCGCCGGTGATGCACCACATGATGGCACATTGGTAGGCGGCATTCGCATCGGAGTCGTAAGCGGTTTGGCCGACGGTCGGATTTCTTCCGACCATCGCCAGCGGGCCGCGCATTTTGTAATCCAACTGCGACTGCGCGTTGGCGCGGAAAATTTCGTAGCCGGAAAAAACCGGTTCTGATTTCACGGCGACGGCGTTTTTCATTCGCGCCAAATCTTCGCGGCTTTGCAGCAAACCGGGATGGACGAACGTAAAATCCGCCAACACCGGCGAGACGGTCATCAGCAAAAAGGACAACGCGATGCGGAACGCGTTCTTTTTCATCACCACCATCCTTCGGCTCCGGACAATTCTCTGACGATGGCTTCCATGAGATAATAATCGCCCCAACTGGTGTAAGCATTCTTGGCGCCGTTAATACCATCGCCGACCTGGCCGTTTTTCAAAATGGCGGGACATTTGTCGTCGAAATTGAGGTAATCTTTGCTGCAAATCCGGTCGAGCAAGGCGTCCTTGGCCTTCAAAATCATGCTGTCGGCGGCGTGGTGTTTGGCGAGTTCCTGAAAACCGCACACGGCAATCGCTGCAGCCGAGGAATCGCGGATTGTCTTTTCACCGGCGGGCAATTTGAAGTCCCAAACCGGCACTATTTCCTCATCAAGGCTGGCGATGAATTTTCGCGCCAATCTTAATGAGGTTTCAAGATGTTTGGCGTCGCGCGTGTAGCCGTAACTCAACGCGAATCCATAAATCGCCCAAGCCGTGCCGCGTGCCCAATGGGATTCCACGGAACAGCCGCAGTAATTGTCGCCGCGCACGGGCCAGCCGGTTTTCAGATCGAAGCGGAATGCGTGAAGAACCGAATCATCAGGCCGCACAAAATTTTTCAAGGTCGTGTCCGCGTGGCGGATCGCAATGTCGCGGAATTTTTTATCGCCGGTTTCCTGCGCCGCCCAATGGAGCAGTGGCAAATTCATCATGCAATCAATGATCGCCAGTCCGGCGTAATCGGTGTTGAATTCATCCATTCGTCCCCACGCGCGGATGTAGCCGCCTTCAGGAATGAACCGGCCGGCCAATGCTTCCGCCGCGCGCAAAGCGACTTCGCGATGTTTTTTGTCGCCGGTCAATTTGTAAAGCGCGACTGAATACAGCGAATAAAGGAAGCCGAGATCGTGCATGGTGTCCATGCTGCGGGTGAACACTTTCTCGCGGTAGTGTGGCGCGAGTCGCAGGACCTGTTTGAGGAAGAATTCGTCTTCCGTTTCCCGCCAGGCCAGCAAGGCCATGCCGGTAAAAAAGGAAGATGTCCAGTTGCCGATCTCGTGGAAATCTTCCTGCCAATTAAAATAATTGCCATCCACGGCCAGCGCCGCGGTTTTTGGCTCGTCAGCCAGCCGTTTGATGTTGTCGCGGGTTTTGGCAACGCAAAGGTCAAGGGCGCTTTTCAAATTCGGCCGCGCGGGAGGTTTGATGTTCCGATCCAGCACGGTTTGATTGTGTAATGTTGTTTTCAAGCAGCAGTATGTATCTTAAAAAAATCGTTATGATGATTGCATTAAAAAATTGCGAACGTCTGGTAATTGTCCCGCCAACCAGCGGCAGTAACAATTGAAGTTCTACGCACACTTGTGCGTTGGCTGCGCCAATGAATCGAAAATTTCGTCCAAAAAAATCCCGGAAATAAAATATTTCCGGGAATTGTGAAAACCTGCGGATTTTTTACGATTGGCAGCGGCGCATCACCAAACCCAATCCCGCGATTCCCGCTCCTAACAAAGACAGCACGGATGGTTCTGGAACAGCCGCCACGGTGTAGGTGACTTGCAGATCATCTGTTCCGCTATTATCAACAATCCCGAAGCTCCAGCCAGCGGCAGCATCGCCAGCGGCAAGCGTCAAGTTGTTGGTAAGGGAATCAGTGTCACTAAAAGTCATCAAATTCCAAGACATCGTGGAAGTAGGCGCAGCACCGCTGAAGCCGAGGCTCAAGGTTGACCCGGCCTCGAACGAGACATATTGCGGAGCGGCAGTGCCATTAAGAATGTTGATTTGTCCAAGTGTGAAACCAGTGCTGTTAACAGTGGCGGCAAGGGTGCCATTGCCTTTCTGAAGCCAGAAACCAGCGCTGGTGAGATTAACACCATTATCGGTTCCAATATTTGCGATGCCGCCGCCCATGACGTTAAAAGTGCCGGAACCAGCCAGCGAGCTTTGACCAACCTCGACACCAAACCGCGTGTAGACATTGCCACCGCTCAAGTTCAGAGTGCCCGTGGCTGTGCCACCCGCGCCGAGGCTAATGCTATCATTGGCGACGCCATCCTCAGTGGTTCCTCGGGTTACGTCCAATGTTCCTGACGACACATTCACAATCCCAACGCCGCCGGTGTTAAGGCCAATCTGCTCGTCACCGCCAATCTTGAGGGTGCCACCGGCGATATTTTCAGTCCCGGCGAAACCGACACCAACCCGCCCCTGAGTGCTGCCGTCTGCGGTGAGCGTGCCGCCTGTAACGTCCAGGCGGCCATTCGCAGTAACTCCAACGCGGATGGATTGATAGGTCAGCGCGCCTTCCGCCGCCGCGTAGATGGCATAGTTCGCAGTGGTATCCAGTTGAAGTTGATCGCCGGAAGTGCCGGTTCCTGTGACTGGCAGGCTCGGATTGCTGCTCCAGTTGGCGGCATCAAGCCAGTTGTTGTCGGCCCCGCCGCCCGTCCAAGTAACCGTCGCAGCCTGCAAGGAGATTGCATTGAAAAGGCTCGCAGCGACGCAAGCGGCAAATATCTTGATGAAATTGCGCGTCCCAGCGAACCGTGATGAGAATTGAGTTTTTTTCATACGTATTTTTAGGTTTTGATTTTAGGTGTCGGGCTTTGAAGGAAATTTTTATGTCATTTGGACATTAAGACAACGAAAGTTTTACGCACACTTGTGCGGATATTGAAAAACAAGCGTTTTCTGCTTATCACAATGATTTTCACGGGTAAATCAACCGGTAAAAGACGCTGCCATTTTCAGAATCAACGGGAACCCCCATTTGGTTTGTCCCGCTCGAGCCTGGCACAGTCATCCAATTGGTTCCAAGTCCATTGCCCGGAGAATTAGTCTGAACCTGCAACTCCCAACCAAAATGATCCGACGGCCATGTGAATTGGATTTGATTGCCGCCGGTTTGGAAAGCAAGTTGCGGCGCGGCAAACGAAACGGGGCGCACGCTGATCTCGCTGGAGTTGGCGCTTTCACCGAAAAAATTCGTGCCGCTGACCACATAATAATAAGGCGTGCCGTTGACGAGGCCGGTGTTGGTGAAAATCAGGCTGCTCCAATTCGTGGCGACGGTCGTGTAAGGACCGCCGCTGACATTAGCACTTTTCAAATTATAGCCGGTGGCATTGGTCGCAGCAGACCAGTTCAAAAATACGCTGGTGTCCCCCGGCACGGCAATCAGGTCGGTGGGAGTTCCCGGCAATGCGGGCCACAAACCGGTCACGCTCACATTGTCAAAAACGGCAGTGTCGAGAGCGCCATTGTTGCGTGAACAAACAGCAAACCCCACGAGAATAGTGCTGTTCATCGTGATGGTGTGCGAGTTGACGACGACCCAGTTTGTGCCGTTGGTGGAAACTGAGCCGGTGAAGACATTTCCCGCGCGCGTCAGCTTCAGCCATTCAGGCAACTTGCCGCCACTGTTAGTTGAACCGGTGGAAGTGCCGTTGCCTCCCGTGGAAGTGCGATAGATGAAACCGTTGGTGCTGGTGCCGTCAAACAAAAGAAAGACGTGCTTGGAACCTTCAGCAAGTGACTCGCGCATCGAAAGGCCGGCTTTGTTCAAGCCGCTGTAAATGGAGCGGGAGGTATAGCGCGCGATGATTGTGCCGTCGCCCGTCATGTTCAAATAAGAAAAGCCAAACGCATCCGCCGCACCGCCACCGTAATCAAGGCCAGCACCTTGAACTGTGAATGCACCATTGGTGTAAGTGGCGTTGCCCGGAGTTGTGACATAGCCGCCGTCCGAATAAGTCCAGGAAGCTGGCAGCGCGGGCAATGTCGTAGCGATGACCTGCGCGGAGTCGGCACTGGCACCGATGTTGTTTGTTGCGGAAACGACGTAGTAGTAAGTTGTGTTCGGCATCAGCCCGGTGTCGGCATAAGTGAGAAAGGTTGTGCCCACGCCATTTGCAATCGTAGCGTATGGCCCGCCGCTTGCAGTGGAGCGTTTCACGATGTAATTCGTCGCGCCCAAAACTGAATTCCATGCGAGATCAATCCGAACGTGCGAAATCGTGCTGGCAATGACGCCACTCGGCGCGGCTGGCGCGGCGGCTGAAGGATATGCCGTTGCAAGACCGGAGTTGACTGTTTCGCCAACGCTGTTTGTCGCGGACACTTTGTAAAAATAAAGCACATCGTTCGACACGGTGTTGTCGGTGTAACTGGTCACGGCAATGCTAGCGATATTGATGTAATCGCCGCCGCGCGAAGTGGCGCGCTTCACATTATAACCTGTCGCGTCGGATGCCGCGTTCCAAACCAAGCTGACCTGCGCATTACTCCATGTCGCTCCCAAACCGGACGGCATGACCGGCAACCCGGCGGTTAGCGGCGGCAGTGCGGCAACAAGTGTTCCAAATGCGATGTGATCACGGTCATAACCTTCCGGGCGAATCTGGGCCACGGCATTGGATGACCACGGCGCAGCAAGGCCAATCATGTTTTGATAAGGATTAAAGGCTTGCTCCCAAAGTGGAAACCATGTGCCAACCTGGGCCAAGGCGCCTGCCGTTTGCGTGATCAGGCCGGTGTTTGCCGGACCGTCACATTGAAAGCCAGCAACATATGGAACGAGGACATTGGTCAAGCCGCTTAAACCGTTGTTGGTAGTATTATTGGCATTGAAATACGCGAGATATTCATGTCCCACCAGCAGCCGGTTGTTGAGAAACGTCCACATATCTATACCCTGGCACCACGCCGTCCAATAGCCCTGACAAATGTCATCCAGCCCCAAACCCCAATGCCCAATGTCGCGATCCGATTCATCTGTCCAGCCACCCGGATTGATGTAATCCATGACGCCCATGTCGCACTCGGTGGGCGCGCCAAATTTCATGGCGTTCATGGCTTCGTTAAAGACACCTTCGTCGTCAAGAAAGACGCCGGCAGCCATGGCGCTGGCTGCACCGCACTGGCCCCAGTTGCCACCGCCATACATCCGGTTCTGTGGCAGAATCACGTTGCGGATGAAATTGCTGCAGGTGTTGATTTCCGCCTGCGACCACGGCGCGCCGGTGTAGCGGATGATCTCGGCGGCGGTGATGAATTTGAATCCTTGCAGACCGCAGGCCAGCCGCACGTCCGAGCCGGACGTGTTGGTGCAGATGGACGACCATGCGTCGAGAATTTGTATCGCCTTCGCCGCATGCGCTGGGTCGCCGGTCAGATACCAAAGCAACGCATTTTGATACGCGCCGCCACAGTCGTCCTGAAATTCCGTCGGTAGAGCCGGAACAATTGCGTCGCGATGAATCGTGGTCAGCGGTCCCTCCATGGCGTAACTCGACGACGAATGGGAATCGGCGAGCATATTTGTGTAGCCCATATACCAAGGATTGTTGGCCGCCAATACATTCGTTCTCATGCGTTCCAAATCGGCGACCGTATGCATGACACCTGGGTGAACAAAATTGCCGCCGAACGGCGTGGCGCGGACTTCAAATGAATTACCCGTCAGCCCGTTCGTCATCGCGGCGCTGACGACGTAATAGTAAGTCACGCCATTCGTAAGTCCGGTGTCCGTGTAATTGATGTCGGCCAATGAGTTCGTAAAAGTGTAAGGCCCTCCGGACGATGTGGCGCGCTTGAGAAAATAATTCGTCGCACCGGCCGCCGCCGACCAGTGCAGCATCACTTGGGAATTTCCCGGCACCGCTACGATGCCCATGGGCGGAGAAAGGTTCGCGGCAATATAAATAATGCGCAGCGTGTTCGCATGGCTGGCGCCGTTGTTGGTCACGAAAGCGAAACTCCAGTTCGTGTCCGTGCCCGGCGCGAACGCGAGTCCGTTGGTCAGCAACGTGCCGTCCCACGTCATCAAATTCCACGCGCCGGGATTAGTCGCGCCGAGGAAGCCGACTTCGAGCAGTGAGCCACGCATGAACATCACGTTGCCGGAACTATAAGTTCCCGCCGGCCCGCTCAAATGGGCGACGTAAATCGAGCCGAGCGTGCCGTTCGTCACATACGCCGCGAGTGTGCTGCCGGAATTTTGCACCCAGAATCCGTCATCGGCGGCGTTATCCGTGCCGACGTTCGCCACGCCGGCACCGTCCACCTCGAAACGACCGGTGCCACCGTTTGCACCGAGCAAAATTCCCGTGCGCGTCCGCAATTCGCCGCCGGATAAAACGCAGTTTCCGTGCGTGCCTGTGCCATCGCCAAATCCAATGCTGACGTTGGGAACGCCGCCAATGGTGCCGTTTCGGCTAGAGTCCAGCAAGCCGCCGCTCACGTTGATGTTGCCGGTGCTGCCAGAATTCAATCCCACTTCCATGTAACCGCCCAAAGCCAGCGAACCGTTGGTGACTGTGACCGTGCCGGTGTTCCCACCCTGACCGATGTAGCTCACCGTCGTTGAATCGCTCCCGAGCGAACCGCCGGTGACTAGAAGCTCGCCGCTGGCGCTGTCGCCAATGCGAATGAACTGGTAAGTATTGTCACCCGTCGCCGTGGAGTAAATTGCGCGACCCGCGCCGCTCAAGTTGATGTGAATCTTGTCGCCGGTCGTGCCGAGGCCGGTGCCCGGCAGCACGTTTCCGCTCCAGTTCGTCGCGTTGCCCCAGTCATTGTTTCCCGCGCCGTTGTCCCATTGGACATCAACATTCGTTGCGCGCGCGGCGGCGGCGAAAAGCACAACCGTAGCCAGCAACCAAAAAATTTTGGCATCAATGGACTTCAAGCGTTTGATAAAATCAAGGCTCATTGGCATAGCTTCCATGATTTTGGAATAGAGTAATAATAGAGTAACATCTGGCGCGATTTACCGCCATGTCCCGCCGTTGTGAAATTCCTAGTCAAGCGTTTCCATCAGGTAGTAGTTACTCTATATGATTGCTGCGCGGCATAGGCAGGGAAACCTCGATGGCCAAAAAATGAGTCATTAATTCATTATTGGGTATTAATACCGTAATATGGGCGTGGGTATGGGCTGCCGGCGATGGGGTTTACCGTATCTGTCGTGTAGACGGAGATATGTCCGTCGAACCAAAGATAGTTGCGAACTTTGCCATGTATCGGTGTCGCCGGCAGGGTCGCCACCGAGCCAATTCCCGGATTTGCCACCTTGTCGCAATCCACCATTTCCCATATCTCGGAGGGTGAATTTACCAGCGCCAACTCAGACATCTTGTGGGGGATCACCGACTGGTTCGGGTTGCTTGGCGTTAAGTTGTAACCAAAAGGATCCCATTGCAGCCGGCAGTAGCCTACTCCAGGGGTTGCCGGGGCACCTTCAACCATTTGATAGCTGACAACGCCAAGGTAATTGGAGGCGATGGCAATGGGGTTGTATTGTGCATCAGCCGGACAGAACAGCGTTTTAATGGAATTAATTGGAGGATGGCTTATTGCCGCAGTGGATGGCGCGGGTGCTCCCACATAAGAGTAGATGTAATACAGCAAATAATCCTGCAGGTTGGGCATGCCGCTATAATACGCGCAAACCTGCCCCACACTAAGACCTTTGCCATTGGCAACACCATCCGGGCCGGACGGGAGAACGTCACTGTTATCGTCGGCAAACATGCGGATGGCCAGACCGTCCTGCCTCAAGTTGGAAGTGCAATTCGCCAGATAGGCGCGACGTTTGGCCGCAGCCAGCGCCGGCAAAAGCATCGCCGCCAGAATGGCGATGATGGCAATGACCACCAAAAGCTCAATCAAGGTAAAACCACAGCGCTGCCGCGCGGCCACCGCGCCACTCCGGTTATTTTCAAAAGCCACACGCGCAAATCTATGGGTTTTCATCGTCATGTTTTCTTTACGGCGAGCCGGATGAATTAAAAGACACCCGGCTGTTCAAGCGTGGCCATCAAGGATACCGCAATTGGAAGAAGATGTTCGCCTTCGACGGATCAATTGTGATGCTTTCATTGGTGACCGCCGCCGATCCGGGCACGGGGAACCAACTGGCCGTGGCCGTCAAGCCGGTTGAATTTGTGTAAAGCTGCCAGCCAAGATGGTCTGGCGCCCAGGAGAAGTTCAACGCCTGGCTTCCAACTCCGCCAGTGACAATGAACTTGAAGTTTGCCGTTGCCGGATTCGTGCTGACGACCGCAGGCGCATTGGTGATGACCACATCCACGGAAAGGTTGGCGACGTTATTGGACAAATAACCGCCGACGCCCGCCGGCAGACTGGTCAGGTTGAGCGCAGAATAACCGCTGCCGCCGATGCTGCCGCTGTAACTTATCAACGGGAACTGCCCGACAGTGAAGGCGCTGCCGGAGAGTCCCAGGTTGACCGTGTCGCTCGCACTGAATGAACTCACCACGACCGGGGCCGTGAAGGGATTGCCGCTGTTGGTGAGGCTCAAATTCAGCGTGGCGTTATCGAGACTCAACATGGCCGTTCCAGAACCTGTGTGGGTGATGTTCGCCACCGTGACTGTGCCGCCATTGATGTTGAGAATTCCAAAACCGGCAGTGCTCGCCGCCAGGCTGACCGGGCCGAGCGTCGCTGTGCCACCGTTGATATTCATTACGCTGTAATCGGCGTTGGAGTTGGCTCCTTGCGAAAGCGACACGCTGGCCGCAGTGAGAACGCCCTGATTGAAGGTGAACAAGTTCGTCCAGAGGCCAACGCGAGCCGGTTCGTTGCCGATGACCATCGGGCCAAAAAGCAAGTCGGCGTAGCCACCCGTAAAATCAACGGTTGTCAGAAAACCCGCGCCGGTGGCGGTGGTGTTCACTCCCTGGTTGTAGTTGGCGCTGGTCGAGCCGCCCGCCGCGCCGCGAATTTGGACGCCGCCGGAGCCGGTGTTGAATTCCATTTGGCCGCCGTCGCGACCGCCAGTTCCCACGTTAAACGTGCCGACATTAAAGACGTTGGTGCCGGAACCGAGACGCAAATCCGGGATGAGTTGGCGGCCACCCGCGCCGATGTTGATTGTGCCCGCCGTAATGGAGTTGGAGACGGCGGCCAGAATAAGCTGGTTGGCCACGCCTCCGAGCACGCCAGGCGAACCGGGGTTACCATCCAGCGTGCCCATGTTCAAGGCAGAGTTTGTGCCGTTGGTGCTGGCGCCGAGATTGGCAACAAAATTGTCAATCTGGGAGAAATCCACAAAGACGTTGTCCGGGTTGACACCCGAGCCAGTTGCGCCCAAGCCAATCTGGATGATGCCACCGTTGGTGTTGACCACGACAGATGAGCCCGAGCCGATGGCCTGAAAACTCAACGAGGATGCCGCCGCGCCCACCGGACCGACATAACCCATGCTCACGTTACCGTTGATGGTAAGCGTCTGGCCGCCGGCACCCAAATTTATTGTGTCGTAAAGGGTGGAACTCTGGCCACCCGCATTTAAGCCACCAATCACCGGGTTGCCGGCGATGAAATTTGCCGTGCCCATTACAGTGCCAGCGGCTTGATCACCCAATGTCAACACGCTGCCGGAAGGATAGCTAGAGGCCGTGGCAGTCACCGAACCACCGAGCACCAGCGTCGGACCGGCGTAGGTTTCGCTGCCGCCAAAAGTCACATTGGCATTGCTGACAATGGAAATGCCGCCACTGCCGGAAACATTGTTGGCAAGCGTGCCGCCCAAGGCGAGTGCGAGCGTGCCGTTGTCCGTAATGCTGCCCGCAGGCGGCAATGCGCCGTTGCCGAGTCCATCCCCGAATTGGAGCGCGCCGTTGCTGATGACGGTGCCGCTGGAGTAGTTATTGCCGTTGCCCGTCAAGATCACCGTGCCCGCTCCATTCACGCCGAACGCGCCGCCGCCGGTCACATTGCCTGAAAGCGTGCTCGTGCCGCTGGGAGCAAGTTGAAGTGTTCCCGTGGTCACCGTCACTGCCCCGGTGCTATCGCCACTAAATGGCACGGTCACCGCGCCTGCGCCGGCCTTGGTGATGTTGCCGTTGCCGCTCACGGTGTTGGCGAGCGTGAAAGTGTCCGAGCGATTCAACGCCAGCGTTCCGCTGTTGGCAAGCGGCCCGGTGCTGAGGTCGCCAGTGGTGCCGCCGTTTCCGACCTGCAATGTGCCTTGCTGCAATGTCACGCTGCCGGTGAAATTATTACCGCTGTTCGCGACGGTCAGCATCCCACTGCCTTGCTTGGCAAGACCGCCAGCGCCGCTGATATGTCCGCTGCCGGAAAAAGTATAGTTCAGACTGTTGTTATTTACTGTCACACTTTTAGGCGTAAGAGTGGTCGTCAGGTTCACACTGGTCGTTCCGTGGGCGGTGTCGTCAAAGAGAGCTATAAGTCCGGTGCCGCCCGGCTCGGTATAAGCCAGGCCTCCCTGCCAGTTCGTCGAGGTTCCAATATCCCAATCGCCATCGGGCACGCCGTTCCAAGTCAACACCGGAATGGCGGCGATTACCACGTCAATAGTGGAATTCGCGACGTTATTTGACAAAGTTGCCACGATGCCCGCTGGAGCAACGAGAGACAGGCCGCTGAAGCCTGCCAGACCGCCAATTGAACTATAGGAAATAATCGGGTATTGCCCCAGAAGCGGCGTGGACATACTGAAACTGATCGTGGAGCCTCCATCCACATTGAGCGCGGAAACGTAGGTTGATGGCCCCACGGTGCTAATCGGGATTTGCAACGTGCCGTTGTCCATATACAGCGTGCTGATGATTTGCCCGCTTGCTCCGATGGAGCCGTTGACCGCCAAGGTGGCGTTGGAGATGATGATGGAGCCGGAGGATGTTCCAGTGATATTGTTAGAGATGGCAAGCGTGCCGTCCGGACTTGACGGATCTCCGGCCAGAATTGTTCCGCCATTATCAGTTACAGCAGCAGAAATCGTCCCCAAGCCACCCAAGGTAGCACCGCTGGCCACCGTGTAACCGCCTACTCCGATGTGCGAGCCGTTGACCAGCAAAGTCCCGGCATTGATGATCGTCACGCCTTGGTATGTGTTGGCACCCGTCAGTTTAAGCGTGCTGTTCGTATTTTGAATCCTAAGGCCGACACTGCCATCCACGGTTTTGACAATGGTCCCGCTGAAAGTGGTGGTGCTGCCGTTGGTGCCGCCGATCGTCAACATTGACGCCTGGGCCGCGCCTAGTCCGCCGTTGGTGATATAACCGCTGCTGGACCCGGACAAATAGCCGATAACTTGCGCACCTACAGTGGTGACAGTTGGGTTAGCGTCTATATCCAGTTGATCATTCAACACAATGGTAGAATTGGCTGAATTAAGGCTGCTGACGTTCCCGCACTGTAATCTCGTGCCTGCATCAACAGTCACGGTCTGAAAGCCGAGTATGTCGTTGTTGTTGCCGAATCTTAATCCGCCCTGGGCAACGTGTATGTTTCCCCCGCTATACCCGGTGGCCGGATCAATTGACAGCCGTCCCGTGCCTGTCTTGGTCAAAGTAATGTTAGTATCGTTGGCAATGTGGCCAGTAATTGCATTGGAGGTAGTGATGTGACCTATCAGCATTACCGAGCCGAGCGCTTCAATGTTCGTCCCATCCACCCTGATGGTAGTGTCGTTTGTCATTATCACCGCCGGACTCGCAGCAGTAAGCAGGCCGATGCAATAACGGGTGTTGTTTTGGTTTTGAGCTTGTGAACTGAGATCGGCATAAATCGCGCCCTGTGTGCCTCCAACGCCAGTTCCACCGACATAAGTGGGATGCAAGTTGGGCTGAATCGTTGGGAGCGCTTGGATGGTCGCACCCGGAGCGATCACAACGGCGTTCGACAAGGTTGCGCTGCCGTTGGGAGTTGTGGCGCCGAGCGCGTTGGCATTACCAACCTGTAAAATCCCGGCGTTTATATTGATGTTACTACTCAAGGTTATATTGTTCGCGCCGTTCAATCTAATAATGCCAGCGCCCGCCTTGTTGAAGCCCATGGTGCCGGCGAGCACCGTGCTGATAATGTTCGTGCCGTTGTTGGCGGTGATGGTCGGCACACCGGAACTGACCTGTAGTGTCAGTGTGCCGCCCGTTAACACCCAATTTGTCGCCTGAGTGCTGTCCGGCGCGGTGTCGCCAAAAATCAAGTTGCCGATGGTTGGCGTTATATCCACTGTAACAGTGCTGTTGGTGGTGATGTTCAGCGTGCTGAAGTCCGCAGTGCTGTCGGCGCCGTTGGCGACAATGCCGTTGTTCCAGTTGGCGGCCGTGCTCCAAGTGCCAGAGGCGTTGCCATTCACGAGATTGGTCCAGGTGCCGCTTTGGGCGTGAACCTTTGGCGCTGCCGCCAAAAACGTGACGAGGGAGACAAGCAGGCCAAAGGCGGGCTTCAGCGTTGCGGTGCGACGGAGTTTGGCTTGTTTTGTTTGCATAGAATTAATCTGGTTGGAGAACTTGGAGCCGGCTTGCTGGGTATAAGGTTAACGCAAAATTGGATATTGGCCTTACAATACCCGAACGCCGGACACCGACAACAAGAAATAAACGCACATTGGTGCTGCCGTTGTATTTACGCATGATTTTCAAAAACGAAGTGCTTGCATTTTCACTCTTTTTCCGTAAAGCTTGAGTTTCAATTATCCGATGTCATCCGCATTATCCAAGTCACGCATAACTCTCCGCGATGTCGCCCGGCGGCTGAACGTCTCGCATACAACCATTTCGCGCGCCTTGCGGGACGACTTGCAAGTTTCAAAGGCCTTGCGCGAACAGGTGCAAAAAACGGCGAAGGAAATGGGATACAAACCCGATCCCATGTTGAGCGCGCTGGCGCATTATCGCAGGAGCAAAATCGCAAAACCCATTGGAGCCGAACTTGCCTGGATCAATTGCTGGCCAAATCCTGAAGAACTGCGGGCGCTCAAAGAATTCAACCTCTATTGGAAAGGCGCTTTTGAAGAGGCGGAACAATGTGGATTTCGCCTGGAAGAATTCATCGTGAATAAAAATCTTTCGTTGTCGCGGCTCAGAAAAATCCTTCGCGCCCGCAACATTCGCGGCATTTTGCTGCCGCCACGTGAGGATGCCGGACCTGATTACCGTGCTTTTCAGTGGGACGATTTTTGCGTGGTTCGTTTTGGTTATTCCATTTCGTTTCCGCACGCGCATTTAGTAAGCAGCGACCAATTGACAGACGGCCTGATCGCGTTTGAAAATATCTGGAAAAACGGCTATCGGCGCATTGGTTTGGCGACTTCGGCAAAAGTGCACACCCGGTTCAGCGCTGGTTTTCTTTTCAGCCAGATGAAATGGAGTCCAGATCAGCGGCTGCCCATGCTGATCTTGACACAGGACAACAGCGAAGAGGATCAGCGGTTGCTCGCATCATGGCTTAAAAAAAACAAGCCGGACGCCATCCTGACCGATGTCCGGGAACTTCGCCATTTGCTTAAAAAGGTCGGTTACAAAGTGCCTAAAGACATTGGCTTGGCGGCGTTAAGCGTGCTGGATGGAAACGCTGACGCGGGCATTGACCAGAATTCCGAGGAGATTGGCAAAGTCGCCATCCAATTGCTCATCTCATTGATCAATCACAACGAGCGGGGCGTTCCAAAGATTTGCCGTGAAGTGCTCGTGGAAGGTCAATGGGTTAATGGCACCACGCTTCCATCAAAAGCGTGAAAGCCGGCCAACTGATTTTTTTTTGCGGCGACCAAGCTGGCTGCTAACGCGCAATTGACCCGTTGTTAAGGACAATAATCCTCTCAAAATTTTTGAGAACATTCTGCCGATGAGAAATAACAAAAGTCGTGCGCCCGGCCATCAATCTTTCAAGCGCCTGCTGCACCATCGTTTCGCTTCCGGCATCGAGCGCACTGGTTGCCTCATCCAAAATCAACACGCGCGGATCGCGCAGCAGCGCGCGCGCGATGGCGATGCGCTGGCGCTGGCCGCCGCTTAATTGCACGCCCGCCGAACCGAGTTCCGTTTCCAAACCTTGCGGCAATTCTTTTATGAAACTGACGGCGTTCGCGTCGGCGATGGCTGCCTGCAATTCATCCTCGGTCACGTCCTTTGTGCCATAGACGATGTTTTCGCGCAGTGTGCCGTTGAACAGAATCGTCTGCTGGCTGACGATGGCGAGATGGCGGCGGAACGTGCGCAGATCAATTTCGTTCATGTCCACACCGTCGAGAAAAATTCTGCCGCTGGTTGGACGATGAAATCCGGTGATCAAACTGACGAGCGTGGACTTGCCTGAACCGCTCGGCCCGACAATACCGATGGCTTCGCCGGCCCGAATGTGAAGATTGATATTTTGCAATGCTGGTTGTGCGCCGCTGTTTTTGTCGTAACTGAAACTGACATTTTCAAAACGAAATTCGCCGCGCACTTTCTCAATGGATTTTTTGCCGCGATTTTCCTCAATGTCGGGACATTCCAAAATTTCGCCGATGCTGCGCAGTCCGTCGAAGCCGCGCGTGATGAGCGGCAGCATGGAATTCAACTGCATCACGGCGTTGGTGATTTGAGCGAAGTAACCGGTCAGCAAAAAAATGTCGCCGGGCGTGAGCGGAATGATGCCGCGAAAACTCAGCCACGCGCCGACGGCGAGGCAGACGAGGTTGAACAGCATGAAAATCACCCACGCGACCGCGCCAAAAAATCCGGCGGTTTTGTCGAACGATCGCGCCGCGCTGCGGACATTGCCAAATTGATTTTTGACGCGCTCAATTTCCCCGGCTTCGACGGCGTGGGCGCGCGTGATGGGAATCATGTTGATCATGCCCATCACCTGCGCGTTCATGCCTTCGAGCTGTTTGCGCAGCAGTTCGTTCTGGCGCTGCAATCGTCCGGTCATCGTGTAGCGGATCGCGGCGGCCATCGGGACGAACAAAATGAACACCGGCAAAAAGACGGGCATTTTCCACGCGGTCACTCCGAACGCGACGGCGATGGTGACGACGGCCATTTCGCCGATGTCCACGAGTTGCTGGCTCATCATTTGGACGGACTCGACATCGCGCAGGACTTTGGTTTGCAGCGATCCGGTGTTGACACGGTTGTGATAGCCAATCGAAAGCATTTGCATCCGGCGCACGAGAGCGGAGCGCAGGCGGATTTCCACGTTGCGGACGGCGCGGCTCAAAAAATTCACATAGAGCATCGCCGACGGAATGTTTTGAATGATGAAAATAGCGCCGATGGCGGCGTTGATCCAGAGCGCCTTCAATCCGCCTGAACTGCGATGCGAAACAATGTCAATGATGTTCGCCGTGACGACCGGCAGAACCCAGACCGGGCTGGCCTTGAACAAATAAGAAATCGCCGCAAAGATTACCCATCGGCGTTCCGGACGGTATAAATTCAGCAGCGTGCGCCACGGTTTGTCTGCGCGGAAATTATTTTCAACCGAGTCAGGTTGCATGGTTCAACAATTCTGCAACTCAAAGTTCCAGACAAGTCGCCGAGTGTGCGGCGAGCCAGCCGGGAGCGGACGGCACTTGCGGAATTATTTTGCGCGCCTTGACGCCGCTGATGTCCACCGGACTGGAGCGATGGTTGACGATGATAAATTTGTTTCCGAAGCGTGCGAACTCGACGCCTTTGATGGGCGCAATTGGCGCTTGTGGCGATGCGCCGACCAGCGCGGCAATCGGAGTTTCCTTGAGCAACACGACCGGGTGCATCTCGCGTTTGCCATATTGCGACGGAACAATCGGCATCGTGCGGCGTGAATAGGAATGGCCATATTGAAAACCGAACGAGAAAACTTTGCCCTTGCCGATTTCGGTTTGAGCAACGGCGTTTTTTCCGGATTGAATATATTTGCCAAGCGCCTTGCCGCTGCGAAACGCGACGGTTGACCAGCCGTGCGGAATGACTTCTTCCTGCCACTTGATGCAATCGAACGCGATGGTTTCTTCTTCAATTCCGAGCGCGCGTTTCGCGAGTTCGCAGTGCGGCCCGTGGAAGATTGTGCCGCCGTCAGCGACAAATTTTTTCACCGCTGATTCAAGCGTGGCATTGTCGTAGTGGAACAGGCATCCTGCCTGTTCGGGCAGGCTGGAAGCCTGTCCCACTAAATCTTCAGCGACGCCATAAAGCGAATTGTACGGCACGACGAGATGTTTGTAATCCGCCAGCGCGCCCGCCGCAATTTGCGTTGGATGCAAAATATTCACGTGCCAGCCGAGGTCGGTGAACTGCGAATACCAGCCGAGTAAATCCATGCGATGCCGTCCGTCGGTGTCCACTTCCAGCGGTTCGTAAAGACTCATCTCGGCGGGAAACAGCAGCGCGACTTCTTTCGCGCGCGGCTGGTCGAGCAATGGAATTACTTCCGCCGCCCAGCGGTTTCCCTCGCGCAATGAATCCTTGAACATATCGTCCATGCGGAACAACACGCCCCCGTCGTCGAGTCCGCTGTAGCCATAAGTGTGCAACGCCGACGCGCCGTTCGCGACCAGCGTGCCGATGGCCTCGGCGGGCGGCACGACGCGGTAAATGTCGCCGTTCACATGGCGGCCAAGATAAAGACCGCCGGTAAATTTTCTCCCAATGTTCGCACAACGCATGATGGAAGCCTCGACGCTCAACGCCATCGCGTCCGCGCGGTTTTCGGCATTGAGCGGCGACGCGATGAACAGCGCGCCGTCCACGTGCGGCGCGCAGCGATAAGCATCCAACGCGCGCTGGCCGGTCTGCCACATCGTCTGGCCGGGCGGGTTGAAAAAATATCCCCACTGATGCAGCACCGGCTCGATGAAAAGATTCGGCTCAAGTTCGCGCCAATGTTTCTTCATCGTGGCGAGATAATCGTCCAGCACTTCGGCGAGATAAGTCTGGTTGTCGATCCAGCGATTGAAATCCGGCGTGCGTTTAGCAAAATCATCCGCCGTCGGGCGCGAGCAATCCACCCAGTTCAATTCGTCGGGACGCAGCCAGTATTCATTTGGTTTGAGTTCGGAAAAGGATTTTGCCGCGAGACCATAGCGCGAATTCAATTTTTGAATTTCACCGCCGTATTTTTTTTCCAGCCACGCGAAATAGTGTTGTTTGCCTTCCGCATCGAAACTCGGTTTCGGGATCGGCTCGAACATCGTCTGCATGATGATTTTTCCAGCCTCGTTTCGACGCATTCCCTTGCCATAAAGTTTCAGCAAACCGCGAACGTGCTCGACCATCGTTTCTTGCGCACGAGGCGACCAATATTTATAAGTGCCCATCGGCTGGCCGTTCGGCAGCGTCGGCTCTTCGCCGCGCACCGGCGGCACGTCGCGGATGGTCGGATACAGATTGTCGCCGCAGAGATAAAGCGCGAGCATCGTGTAATCCAAATTGTGCTTCGCCATTTCCGCCATCATGAATTCCTGCATCCCGACATACTGGCTCGCCGGCTCGCCGCGATAGCGCGCGAAAAAATCCTCCCACGGTTTTGAATCGAGGTTGATGGTGTTGAAACCGAGTGCCGCAACTTCGGCGATGCCACGCCGCACGGCCTCGCGGTCGCTGTAGAACGGTTCAAAAAAATTGCCGAACCAAATGCTGATCATCGGGGTGTTGGTGTTTGATTTATCAGATAAAGAAGGATTCATTTTGAAAAAAATTTAGTGCGTTTGGGTTACAATCTTTCGCGTCATTGTCGCCAATTCAGGGCTCGAATAAAAACCGGAAAACTTGTTTGCGTTCGCTTTTCCCACGTTCACGTGCGCGATGATGACGCCGTAAACACCCGTCGTTTTGTCAATCCACGGATACGCGCCGGCCCAGCTCGGGCTGCTGATCAAAACGGCGTTCCCCTGCCCGTCTAGTTCCTCGCGCCATTCGCCGAGGCCGTAAATGCCGGTGTGTTTTGCGCCGCGAACGTGCTCGACAAATTCATCCGTTTTCACAAACGCGCCGCGCACTTGGTCCGCCTGCATTTCGGAAATGGCTTTTTGAGACAAAATTCTTTTGCCGTTGAATTTTCCGTCATTGAAAATCATCGAAAGAAAATTCGCGTAATCGTGCAAGGTGCTGCGCGCGCCGCCACCAAGCATCGGCGCGTGACCGCCGCCGTTGTCCACGGGAACAAAATGCGTGTTCGTCATGCCGCACGGCGCGGCGATGCGTTCTCGAAAAAGCGCTTCCCAATCTTTGCCGCCCGCGACTTCGGCCATGCGACCGGCAACTTGCATCGCCAGTCCGCCGTAATCAAACCGTTCGCCCGGCTGAAAATCCAATGGCAACGGAAGAATGTGCGCGACAGATTCCGTCAGCGTTTGATAATTGTCCACCGGATTGCCTTTCGGCTGATAGGGCGGAAAACCGGACGTGTGCGAAAGCATCTGGCGTAGCGTGGCTTTGTCTTTCGGATCGTTTTTGAATTCCGGCAAAAACTTTGACGAATGATCTTCCAGCGAAATTTTTCCCGCGTCCACCAAAGTCATGATCGTCGCCGACGCGAGCCATTTGCCCGCCGAGGCGATGAACACCTGTGTTTCCGGCGCGTAACCGCCGAAACATTTTTCATAAATGACTTGATTGTCCTTCGCCACCAGCACCGCCGCGCCGGGATAATAACCAGCGTCCACCCAGCCTTGAACACGTCCGGTCACGGCGGAAAAGTCATAATTTTTTTCAGGCTCGGTGTTTTCGGTGTTTTGTTTGGCACTCTGGCACGACAGTCCGGCGAATAATAAAAACAGCAGCGCGAGAACGTGAAAGTAATTTGTTTTGAATGCGCGATTCATTTTATTTCAAATCATTTGTCGGCGAAAAAACTTAAATCCCATTCGTCATGCCACGCGATCACCGGCACGCCGTGACGAAATTCAACCGGCAGCCAGACGTGGCGACCGTCAATCGCGTTTTCTGGATTCCACCGGTCGGCCATGAAGATGAACGCATCTGACCTTCCTTGAACGGGCAGGATAAAAGTGGATTGCGAATTAAATGTATTGGCGATTTGTGCGCCCGTTCCGAGGCATGGATTGCCCAGTTCCTCCCAATCTCCGAAAATGGAATCCGCCGCGAGCAGCCGTGCGGGGTTCGGCGACCAGCCGGTGCAATCCGACGTGAACAGAAAATATCGTCCGCGAAATTTCAACATCGCTGGAGCTTCATTGAAACGTCTCGGCAGGACGCGGATAAATTTTCCGGCGGTCTGCAAAAAATCATCGCTCAATTGCGAGATGTGTAGCGTGCCGTTGGCCTCGGAAGCGTAGATGTAATATGCAGTCCCGTCGTCATCCAAGAACAGCGTCATGTCGCGAGCCATCTGGCCGCCAGCAAAATCGCGACGGAAAAGCTGTCGCTTTGGATACCACGGCCTTGGCCCGCCGCCCAATTCCATTTTACCGAGTCGCGCAAGTTCGTCTGCGCTCAAGAGGCATTTGTCGGCATCCGGCACATTCAACGGCCATACGCCGCCGTTGGGACGAAACGAGCGCAAAAATTGATACGGTCCGGTCACTTTGTCCGCCCCCGCGACGCCACTCAATGAGCCGGAGTAGCCCGCGCCTTTCGGCTCAAGATGAAACCACATCACGAATTTTTTTGTGCGCGGATTGAAGATGACTTTTGGCCGTTCGAGAATGCAGCCACGCGTAATAGGGCTGGCCGGATCGTCGCCGACCGACAGCGCGATCCCTTCGTCGCACCAGTTGTAAAGATCGCGCGAGGAATAAACATGAACGCCGACGTGCGTCGCATTGCCCGCCTCGCCTTCAATCTTGTGTTCGCCGAACCAAAAATAAATTCCGCCGTGAAATAAAATGCCGCCGCCGTGGGCGTTGATGTGGACGCCGTTGTTGTCCGGCCAGAGTTCGCCGGGGCGGAAAGAATTTTTTATCGTCGAACTCATGTTGCCAGATTTCTTACCTGTTCAGTGACACCGGCTGGATTTCGTCAGCGGATGAATCCAGTTGCAAAGCAATGATTGTATCCGTCTCACTGCGGTCAGCGGGTCGCACGGAAATCTCGCTGCCCCGTTCGGTTTGGGTGAAGCTCACTTCTCCGCCGGTCAACACCGAGGCGTGAATAATTTTTACAGGAATCGCGGGCAAAACGAGTTTTTCCGCCGACCATTTCAGGACATGAACATAAATTGTTTTGCCGCGATGCGTCGAAGTTCCGTAATCGTCGGGCAAAAACGGGCCGCCGCGCGTGTCATAAATGCTCTCGCCATATTTGCCGAGCCATTCGCCGATTTCGCGCAATCGCTGGACCTGCGCCGGATCAATCTGTCCGTCGGGGCGCGGACCGACGTTGAGCAGCAGGTTGCCGTCGCGTCCCGCCACTTTGGCGAGCAATTGGATGCAGTCCTTGAGCGGCTTCGGGGATTTGTCTGGCTCATATCCCCACGCTCCGGCGAGCGTGGTGCAAAGTTCCCACGGATGTTGATTGTCGAAGCTGCCCAATGCCGCGTCGCCTTCGCGTGAATGAAAATCCTCCGGCATGTCGGCGCGGCCATTGATGATGACCTGGGGCTGAAGGCGGCGGAGCATCGCGTAAACCTGGTCATGCTGCCAACTGAATCCGCCATGATAATGCTGGTTCGCCGGACGTTTCTGCCATTTTGCGCCGTTCCAATCGCCGCTGAAGTCCAGCCAGTCCGTCTCGCCGCCGTCGAACCACAGAACGTCAATCTGTCCGTAATTGGACAGCAATTCTTGCACCTGACGATGATACTGGTCGCGCATCGCCTCCGCGCTCTGACGCTGCAAATCAGGAAAGAAAAATCCGGGAAAACGCCAGTCCAGCGGAGAATAATATAATCCCACGCGCAGTCCGGCTTTGCGGACGGCCTTGACATATTCCGCAACGAAGTCCCGGTGCGCGGCGGTTTTCACGCTCGTGAAATTATTTGTCGAGTCATCAAACAAACAAAAGCCGTCGTGGTGGCGCGCGGTCAGCACCATGTATTTCATGCCGGCGGCCTTGGCGATTTCCGCCCATGTGTCTGGATTAAAATTTGTGGGATTAAATTGGTCGGCAAACTTCGCGTATTCCTCGACGGGAATTTGCTCATTCCATTGCACCCATTCACCGCGTCCGGGAATGGCGTAAAGGCCGAAGTGAATGAACATTCCGAACCGCGCCTCGCGCCACCACTTCATGCGCGCGTCGCCGTCATCAGCCCGGGCCGATGGGAGAAACTGCCAGATTTCCAGCCACGTCATCAAAAAAATAACGCATCGAATTATGAATCTTTGTCTTTTCATTGCTCTATTTAATTTTATCCGGCAATCCGATCCGCAATTGCTGGTCACGGCCAGCGGGCAAAATACAAACGGCGGCCAATGTATCTTGGCCTGACGAATTCTTTTCCACGCGAAATTCTGAAGGTTCGATTTTGGTTCGGTTCGTTCCGTCCTGACGCCAAATGGTCCAATCGGTTTCTGGAGAAGTGCCGGCTGGCAAAGGAAAAACCAAACCAGCCTTGATGGCCGCAGAAGCGGAATAACGCCAACCTTCGGCATTGCGAATCAGCGCGGCGTCAATCAACGAATCATTTGTCGCGGAAAGAAATAATTTTGAATCTCCTAAATTTTGACCATGAGCCAAATACAATTCATCCAGTTCACCGTCGTGCCGTATTGCCACGCCGAAACTGCCGTTGAAATTGAAACCTTCAACTTTGCAGTCAGCGTTCGTTTGATCATTTTGTGCCAGGCAAATGCTAAAAGATTTTTTGCCATTGTCGGTTTCGTGTCCTTCCACCACACACGCAGCGAGACTGGAATTTTCACCGTCGGTCTTTGCTGCGCGCACCGACTGAATCGCCACGCCTTCGGATGCAAGCGCAGGTTCATAGACGGCGATGAAAGATTTTTGCCACGCATCGCCGGATTGCCGGACGACCAGCGTCGGCATCGGGATTTCATCCAGCTTGCCATGCAATTCTTCGCGCGCCGCGTGGTCGGGCGGCGCGGTCACGGAAAACACGCGGCGTTCCGGCTCGCCGAGCATCCAGAAATTCATCAGATGTTTTGAACCGTCAGCCAACGTGGCCGTGAAAACGCCGTTGAAATTTCCGGCAAGCTCCGCTGATTTTTCGTCTTTGAAATAGTCGTAGCCTTTTAGATTTCCGTTCGTTGATGTAAGTAAGCCTGTTGCGGTCAATGACAACGCATTTCCATTTTCATCATTCAACGATAACGACTGACCGATGTTGTGATAAAGATAATCGTGAAAACTGTTCGTCGCATTTTCCGCGCGCGAACGGAACACGTCGAAATAAAAACCGGCCTGCGGACTGATGCGGACCAGCGCGAGCGTCCGCTGCTGTTCGGCGGCGGGTTCGTCGTAGTGAAATGACGCCTGCGCGAAACTGATGTCCGGGCTGATGCCGTTTTCGCCGGGCGCGGGTTCGATCAAGTCCAATTTCATCGCGATCTGGCTGCGCCGGGTGATCGGATAATTCGACCGGCCATTGACGATGACAGTGTTATGCGCGGGCGGCTGGGAATAATACTGCGCGTGGTCGGCCTGCCAGTAACTCGTGCCGCGTCCGGGGTCTGCGCCAAGGGTCAATCCCGCGCCATAAAGTTCGATGGCCAGTCCGTTCGCATGAACGTGGCCACCCGCTGTGCCATACATCGCCGCGCCCAGCGAATGTTCGGAATCTTCCCCGAGATTATGCTGCATGAGTACGTTCAATGCGCGGCCAAAATAAGTGCGCTGCCCGTTGTCGGCAGCGGGCGAAACTTTTTTCAAATCGCCGGCATATTTCGTCAGGGCAACCAGATTTGCGTTCGCCGAACGATTATAATATCCCAAGGTGATTTCGCGCCGCAAAATCGCCGTTAAAGATTCCTCCAACGCCGCGTCGCCCCGCTGGCGGGCCGCAGCGAGGAGCAATTCCACGGTTTCGGTGTTCACGCGCGTATTGACGGTATCGCCCAAACCGACTGAATAGCCGTTGGGATACGTCAGCGAAGCTTGCGCGAGAATTGCCTTTGGCAAAATCGGGTCGGCCAGCACCGCGCGCCCGGCTTCGTCGCCGCTCACAAGCGACGCGATGAGCGCAATATCTTTCGTTGTGCCGAAGGAATAGCCCGGCGCTTCGGGCCAAATTCCAGATTGCAGATCAAAGCCTTCCTTGATGACGTGCGTGAGGCCTTTTTGCGCGGGCAATTCTGCGTTCAGGATCACGTCAACATAATATGGCCGGCCTCTGCCATCGGAATAATTCGTGTTGTCTTCCAGCGTCAACCCCGCGTAGGCGATGATGCGCGCCTGGTTCAAATTCCAATTGCCGTCGCGCGAGCCGCCGTCAACAACACGGTCGGCCATGCGCTTGAATTGCGCCTGAATCAATTTCACATCGCGGCCATTTTTTTTCAGATCATCATAAAGAAAATCATAACTTTCTGCGAGCGGCGTCACGATGTCTTCGTGAATGACTTCAAACGAATCAAAGCCGATGACTTGTGCGCCGCCGCCGTCGGTGATTTTCGGCGGCTGCATCTGCGAAAAACCGTCCATGTAAGTCCAAAGGATTTCGTCGGCATACCTCGCGTATTTTTCGTCGCCGGTGATCCAATAGACAAATGCCGCATCGGCGGCGGTCTGGAGGATGCTGGTGTTGACAATCTCGAACATCCGTCCGGTGAGGCCGGGATCGGCCCATTCTTCCGTTTTTGTTTCGCTGTTGAACAGCCAGACTTTGCCGTCGTTGTCGTTGTAAGGTTTGAGGGCTTCGAGTTTTGCCGGCGCCTGGTATTTCGTCGCCCAATCGCGCGCGCCGCCAAAACGCGGCGTCGGCACGGACGCGCGACCTTCGCCGCCGATGATGCGGCTTTTTTGGACGAGCGGCGTGGCGTAATGCGTCTGCCAGTTCATGAACAGGCGCGACGACATGAACTGCGGATTTGTCCGGCAAAGCGAAACATAAAAATCCACGCGTGATTTGAGTTCGGCGTAAGATTGTTTTGCCCACGGAGATTGTTCCAGTTTCGATTTAATCGCATCATGCTCGGCGGACGAGACAAGAATTTGCGGATGCGCCATCGCAATTTCGGCGCAAAAAAAGAGCATCGCGATTGCAAAAAATATCTTGGATTTCATAAGTTAATTTATGTTTTTTGGCTTTGCTAATTTGATTTATTACGCCGCTTTGAAATTGCAAGCAGCACCGCACCGACGCCGAAAATGATTCCGCCGCAGAATAGAAAACATAAGCGTCCAGTGAATTTATTCGGGATGAGCATGAGCAGCAAAATGAACACGCCATACACTAGGCACAGTCCTCCGAGCAGCTTGTAAATCGAAGTCTGCACGCCTGCTTCGGCGTGTTTGTCCACGGGCGTGTGCAGGTTTTTGAAAAATGTTTCGACGGAGCTCTTGTATTCCTTGGAACTCGATTCGTAAAAAAGACCCGTGAAAAAATACCACCCCGAGCCGATGACTACCGTGCCGAATGTAGTGGTCGCCAGCAGCAAATAAGTTTTTTCATCTCCGTTCAAAGGCTGTTTCCAACCCATAAAATGTTGAAACATTTCCGGCCGGATGAACGTGCCCAGCAGAAATGAAACCACGCCGCCGACCAGCACCGTGCTCCAGGCCGACCAACCGGGCGTGCGTTTGTAATACATGCCGAAAATCAACGGCAGCGCCACGGGCATGAGGATGTTGGAGGCGAACTGGTTCAACAAATCAAACAAGCCGACCGTCCGATATTTATTCACGAGCAGCGCGATAACAACAATGATCAAGCCGAACGCGAGCGTGCATAATTTGCCGCCAGCGAGCAGGTGGCTTTCTGAAGCATTGGGCTTGAACAACGGCTTGTAGAGGCTGCGAATGAAAATACCGACGCCTTTATTCAAAGCCGCGTCCATGCTTGTCACGCTCGCCCCCAGCATGGCGCACAGCAGCAGACCCATCAGCCCTTGCGGCATCACGCTCAACGAAACCGCCACGAACGCCGCCTCATGCGGCTGTTTGAGCAGCGGATATTCCGCGGCAAGATTCGGATGCATAAACGTCGCCGCCATTGAAGGGATGAACCATATGAATGGCCCGATGAACGAACCGATGAGCGGAATCAACACCATCCGGCGTGCGTCCTTGTCGCTCCGCGCCATCAAATACATGGTTGAATTTTCCATGTTGTTCGTGTCGGAAAATTTAAACCAGATCATCACCATCACCCACATGGCGATGAGCGGCGCGCGCGCCAGCTCCGTCCAATGAAATTGCGAACTCGGAACTTTCGCGATTAGTCCGTTCAGTCCGCCAACTTCTGGTCGCATCAATACCAGCACTGCCGTCGCGATCGTGATTGTCATCACGAGAAACATCTGCACGAAATCGCTCGCCAGCACCGCCCATGCGCCGCCGCCAAAGGCCACGAGTGTCACCACGATTCCCAAAACAATCAGCACGACGTTCATGTCCATGTGAAACACCGACGCCATGAAAACACCAATCGCGTTAAGTCCCGCGCCCGCGAAAAACAATCGCACAGGTAGCATGACCCAAGTGTAAAATTGTTCCGAGGCCGGACCATAACGCAGCCGCACCGCTTCCATCCATGAAATCACGCGCATCCGGCGGAAACGCACGCACGTAGAAATCATCAGGATCGCCACCGCGATGACCGTTGCCCAATACACCACCAACACCAGTGTGCCCGTCTCATAAATTTTTCCCGCCGCGCCCGTGAACGTCCATGCGCTGAACGTCGCAATCCACGCCGACGTGCCGGTGATCCACCACGGCATCGCGCCGCCCGCGCGAAAATAATCCGACGTATTCTTGCTCATCCGCCGGAACACCAAGCCGATGGCTATCAGAAACACGAGGTAAAATCCGAGGACGAAATAATCGTAGTGAGTTATCATGATTTTGCCGGACGATAATCGAAATAATCAAAATCCGCGACCGCGCGCGTTCCGCCGACATCCTGCACGCACAAACCGACCATTGCGCCGGTGAAATGCAAACCCGTGCCGTAGTCGTCGGATAATTTTGAAGCGTCCAAAATCGGCCCAGTGTTCTGCCAGTTTTTTCCATCGGGCGACGCGCCGAACTGGAGTTTTTGGAAATTTATTTCTGCGCGCAGAAAAATTTGCTTCCAGTCGTTGATGACAATCTCACTTTCGGAAAGCTCGTCGTAATTCCCATCGTCGGTCAGCACAATGCCAAGAATTTTACCTTTGGTTTCATCCTGCGTGACGCGCAGATAAAAATGCGTTCGCGTTTCATAATAACAAATCAGCCCGGCCATTTGTGTAAAATGCATCGGTGAAAATTCCAAGCAAGTTTCGGCGGTGAATTGAAAATGCTGGACGCGCCGCGCGATCAGGCTTTGCTCGAAAAGCGAATGCAGCGAATCGTGTCCGCGCAAACGCAGCCAGCCGGGACGTTCTTTCAGCGACAGCCATGATTCGTCGGCGGGAATGCGCAGCGAACTCCATTTCACATCCAGTTTTTCCGAATCGAAATGATCGCGCTCCGGCATGGCAGGCCATTTTGTTTCTGGCAAATCTTTCGGCGCGGGCAATTCCACTTGCGGTTTCGTCCCGCCATTCGCAAGTCGCAGCCAGCCATTTTTCCATTCGACGCGCTGCAAACACGTTTCGCGACCGAGCACGCAGCGATCGCCGGCGTGAGCATCCGCCGAAGCCGATTGGTCGGGCGAAGCCAGATTTTTTTTTGCGCCCGTTTTCAGCGGACGACTGGCGAGATGCACAAGATGCCATTCGCCGGCCTGCGTTTGAACAAGTTCGCCGTGACCAGCTTTTTGCAGCGGCAATTTGATGTCATCGCGTGAAGTAAGCACTGAGGGCTGTGGGTCAAGTTCATAAGGGCCGAGAATAGTTTTTGCCCGCGCCATTGAGATGCCGTGATTCCACCCCGTGCCACCTTCGGCTAACATCAAATAATAATTGCCCTCACGTTTGTAAAGATTCGGGCCTTCTGTAAGGGCTTTTTTTGAAAGGATATTCGTCATTGGCCCCACAAGCTTCTGCGTTTTGTAATCATATTCCTGAATTACAATTCCGGCGAAACGGTTTCGGCCTTTGCGAAAATCCCAAATCATGTTCAACAACCATTTCCGCCCGTCATCATCATGAAAAAGCGATGGATCGAAACCGATCGAATTGAGTTCAATCGGTTCCGACCACGGGCCAAGAATGTCCCGTGCGGTCGTCAAAAAAATTTTAATGTCTTTGAACGGCTTGCCCATCGCAAAGGTTCGGATATTTGTATAAATCAGCCAAAATTGTCCGTCGGCAAAACTTAATGACGTCGCCCAGACACCGGCGGAATCCACTACGCCGCGCAAGTCGAGCTGAGATTGTCGCGTGAGCGCGTGGCCGATGAACCGCCAGTTCATCAAATCGCGAGAGTGATGAATCGGCACGCCGGGAAACCACTCGAACGTCGAATTGGCGACATAGTAATCATCACCGACGCGGCAGATGCTCGGGTCGGGGAAAAAGCCGGGAAGAATTGGATTTTGGATTTGAGACATGGCTTTAATCTATTTTCGCGGCCCATCGTAAGGCATTCAGCAATAAAGTTTGAAACATTGGATGCAGCCAGACCTCCACATTGTGGCCGGGAGTCAGCACACAAACACGCCCTTTGCCCTCGATCCGAGTCCAGCCAGCGGGCTGCACGCCATGTTCGGAACGCGATTGCAAAAAAATCTTGGCCCGCGCATCGTCCAGTTTCATAAAATAATGCTCGTCCTGAACCATGAATGGCGTGACGCTTTTCGTCAGCGGACGCCGGGGCTTCGGCTCGATGGTCACCGGACATTGCGGCGGATGTCGTAAAAATGCCCCGCCAATCACGCCGCGCATGACTGGCAATTCCGCATAATCGGCCGTTCCCGAATGGATCACGACCAATCCCGTGCCGCGCCGGATGTGATCGCAAAAAACTTTTTCGGAATCTTTGGTGAGCCACGCGCGTTTTTTTTTCGCCGAGACAACATTGGATTTGGCGAGGACAACCAATTGAAATTTTCTCCAGTCGAGCACCGGCCAATCCGCGTTGTTTTTCAAAAATTCAAAATCAAAGCCGCAATCGCCCAGCGCTTTTAATCCGCGCCGCGCGATTGCGCCGGGATGCCAAAGGTCATCGCATAGAACCAATGTTCGAATGTTCATTTTGATTCCACCTCCGGCAAAATCGGCTTCATCAAACCATCGCGCTCGTCATGCAATAAATCTGTATTCAATCCATCAAGCACCAGCACGCCTTGCAGCGATGAAATCAATTTCGATTCGCTCCATTGCCAGACGATTTCGTCGCGCGGATTAAACTCCAGCAGTTGAATTCCTTTTGCGCCGTGGTTTTCACCGTGTCCCTGCCAATTCGCGAGCAAGATGTTTCCATTCGGCAGCAATTGAAACATCGCATAGAAAAATGGATTCACTTCCGGCGGAACGGATTCTTTGCCGCCGAATTTGCGAATGATTTTTCCGTTCGGATCAAGCTCAACCAAAAACGCGCCGTAGGCCGCCGAGATAATTAAATTTCCGTTCGGCAGTCGCAGTGATTTCCACGCGTGATAAAATCCATCCACTGAAAATTCGCGCAGATACTTTCCATCGCGCGAACCTTCGCGGATGCGGTCGTTGCACGACATGAGATAAGTCCCCTGTTCCGTCTGCCGGATGAGCCGCACATAATCGCCGGGAAAAATCGCACGATAAATTTCCTTGTCGCTTGCGTCTAATTCCAACACGGCAACACCTTTTGCACCCGCAATGTCCACACCCGCGATGATCGTGTGACCGTCCGGCTGCCGTCGTGCCGCCGTCACGCCTTCGAGCGCCGCAAATTCTTTCACCACGCGGCCCAGCGTCAGGTCAAACTCCGTGTAGCCGTGATGATGCCCGATGAGAATTTTATTTCCGCCGATCAATTGCATGTCGCGCGCCTGCGGCCGGCCGATTGGCACGATCCAGTTTTTTGACTGGTCGGATTCATTTACGCGCAACAAGGTCGCGTGACCTTCGTCAATCGCGATGAATTCGTGTTGGATGGTCGCGCTCAAGAAATTTTGTTCCTCCGCTTCATGCAAAATCAAGTCGAGCCGTCATTCCTTGCCCTTGTGCCAGTTGGCGCGCTGCCACTCGTGCTCGCGCAATTTTAAGTCCAGCGCGTCAGACAGCGGCAGTTGGTCGCTCACGCTGCAATTGAGTTGCGCCTGTCGCTCGTTGCGCATTCCGGGAATCACCGTGGAAACACTCTTTGGTTTCAATGCGAATTTCAGCGCTGCCGTCGCCACATCCGGTTCTGCTGAACCGATCGCCGCCTTGATTTTTTCCACGCGGCGCACCGTGCGTGCCAGCCGGTCGCCGCCGAAATAGTTACTGCGGAATTCACCTTCAGCGAATTTAGTCTGCTCGGTAAATTTGCCAGTCAACGCGCCCTCGTCAAAAACCACGCGCACGATCACGCCAACATTTTTCTCCAAGGCGACCGGCAAAAATTCCGCCGACGGCTCTTGTTCAAAAATATTGTAGATGACCTGCACCGCGTCGAGCCAGCCGCCGCGCATCAGATCAATCAGCGAATTTTGATCCTGCTCCGGCGTGCTGATGCCGATGCCGCGCAACTTGCCTTCCGTCTGCAACGCGCGCAGCGTTTCGAGCGCGGCCGGATTTCGATTCCACGCGCGCGTCCAGGTGTGAAGCTGCAACAGGTCAATACAATCGGTCTGGAGATTTTTCAGGCTGAATTCGATCCGTTCGCGCAAGTAAGCCTCGGGAAACCGATCCTGAATTTTTTCGTAAGCCGTCGGCGGCCAGTTGCCGGGCATGACCGGCGGAATTTTTGTGGCGACGTAAATGCGTTCGCCTTTGCGCTCCTTCAACACGCGCCCGATAATTTGTTCGCTGTGGCCATCGCCGTAACCTTGCGCGGTGTCAATGAAGTTGCAGCCGAGATCAAGTGCCTTGTGCAGCGTGCGAATGGACTCGTTATCGTCCTGCTGACCCCAAGCGCGCCCGCCGATGGCCCAGCCGCCAAAGCCGATCTCGGAAATTTTCCAATTCAAACGTCCAAATGTCCTGTATTTCATTTTGAAATTCTTTCGTCAGTTATCGTGGTTGCCGAGCCAAAGCACCACCGTCGAGCGCGGCGAAACTTTCACTGGTGCGCTCAAATCAATCATTTTGCCCGAGACCAATTCGCGCGCCGTCTTGAAATTTTCCGGCGGCTTCAATTCAAACGTCTTGTCCGTCGTCATGTTCATGCCGATCAAATAATTTCCATAACGCAGCGTGTAGAATTGTCCTTTGCCGGCAAACACGTTGTCATCCCCTGGACGAAAGCGCACGCCGTCGGGAATTTTTGCGATGGGAAGTTTTTCACCGGCTTCGGCAGAATGCAAATCGTCTGGATAATGAACGCCGCCCGGAGTCGCGCCGCCAATCGCGTCGCGCCGCGTGTAAAAAAGTCCGCTGGGTTCAAATTCCGTTTCCTGCCGCACGACGGCGATGCGTTCAAATTGCGGCGTGATGTAATGGACGCGCGCGAGAAAGTTGATTGCCTTGTGCGCGCGCCAGTAAAGCGAAATATACAAAATGTCGTCGCCGTTTTTCAGCGCGACGACGCCGTCCTCCTCGTCGCTGAAAACAAAATCCGGCTGGCCGCGCGTCATCGGCAATCGCTTCGAGATTGGCGGTTGCGCTTTGACCAATTCATATTGATCCGGCACGCCGAGCAAACCGGCGGTGACGCGAAGATTATTTGCCTGCGCCATCTGGCGTTCGAGCGAAATGAAAAACTGGTTGTCGTCAAACATCTGCTGCGCGTAGCCGATGGCATCCGGGTCGAGCGTGGCGGCGACGGCGTAAAGCGACGAGGCGTCCCAAGTGGAACGCTCGGCATACATGACGTTGCCGGGATAATGCGCGTCGCGCCAGCCGATGATCGTCTCGGCGCGCATGGCGCGAAAACCGTCCGCGTCCACAGCAGGATAACGGAACGGCGCGCGTGCGTTGGCGATTTGCTCCAGCCGCGCCTTGATTTTTTCGTCGCCGGGCAAGCCGGGCGCAGGCCGCGTCGCGTCGTATATCAAAGTCACCCAGTCCAAAACCTCGCCGTAATATCCGACGAAGCCCAGTTCCTTCGTCAAAGTTTTGCCGGTGAGTTCCCAATAATTTGTCCCGATGTTCCAACGGTGGCTGTCCGCTCCGGGATCGCTGTCGCGCCACGGCTCGAGGCTTAAGGCTTCGTAGAGATAACGACGGACTTCGTTTTCGGAAAGCGCGCTCGCCGGATCAACCACTTCGAGTCCGCGATTGGACAGATAAATATTCATGTCCGTGATCATGGATTGGTTGGTGTAAAGCCGGCGGTTTTTCCGATGCCAGTCACGACCAGCAACAAGCATTTCGGAATACGCCGCGCGGCGAAGAATTTTTTTGCCGGCATCGTTAATCGGGTCATCCAGCAACGGTTTTAATTTTTCAGCCAATAACGAAATCGCGTCGCCAGCCGGACCGAATTCAAACCAGTCCGGATTCGGCGTGGTTGGATCGTGCTGCGCGAGTTCTGGATTTTCGCGCCATTGGGCAAACAGCGCGTCCAGTCCTTTCACAACTTGCGTGACGACATTTGAGTTTTGAAATGTCGGTGTCCATTTCACAAAATACGCCTTCGCCAGAAATTCCATCTGCATTTCGTTGAGCGGCTTGGTAGAAGCGAGCAGATTTTTAATTTCGCCATTCACGCGCGCCTTGAGCTTGTCCATGACTTCCGCGCCCGGCTCTTTGCGGACGGGCGGATTTGTTGGAGCGTCACCTTGTTTTTCATTGGCGGGCGGAACAAAAAATCCGTTTGTGTGCGTGTAAAATTTGTAAATGCCGCGCGTTGGCAAATTCATCGGCTTTTGGAATTGATTAAAATTCTGGCCGTAACCCCAGACCGCACCAATGCTGCGGATCTCAAAATGCAATTCCGTTTTACCTTTTGTCATTTCAATCGGCAGCGGAGAAGTGGAATAAAAAAAACGTCCGTTCAACGGTGGCTCGTTGCCGTCATTCCCGAAATCCAGCAGATCAACGTCGCCAAGATGGATGTAGCCGACCTGCTTGCCTTCGCAAAAAAGAATCAGGCGTTCTGACGACCCATCCGAACCCCAAAGCCGGATCGTGGCGTAGTTGGGTTGCGCCGGATCAATTTTCAGCGTGAACGCCATGCTGCCGCCCTGCCAGCTTTCGGTTTGCAGCGGCAATAATTTTCGCGCCGATTCGTCCAGTCCGCCTTTGACGATCTCACTGGTCACACTCGAAAATGCGTGGTTCGTCTCCGAAGCAACGTCGCCAAACGTAATGGAATCAATAATGGCGGGCGATTCTGCCACCAGTCCAATTGAAGCTAAATGCGTGGACAAAACGACCATCAAAAATCCGGTAAAAAAATGCGTGAGGAATTTCTGCTTCATGGTATTGCGAACTTTAAAATTATTTAGTGATGAAAAATTCCTGCACCACCGGCTCCGCCGATTTTAATTTCGGTTCAATTGTCCGGCCATATTGCCAAGCGACGACGGTGACTTTGACGGGAAATTTTGCGCGCGGCGGAATTTTTGTGAATTTCAAAACTTCGTCTCTGATTTCCGCCGGACCTTCGCGAACGTAATAATAAACCGGAACGCCGGCATCAGAGGTCGCGTTCAACTTCACTGATTTCGTTCCAGCCTTTTGATCCGGAATTTTTGGGAACGTAATCTTTTGTTCCGCGCCTTCAGAAAGCCGGAACGGAATTTTCATCAACGCCTGTTCGACGGCACTTTTGTATTTTGCGTCGCCGGGATTTTTCGCCACCAGCCAGATGTCGCCCATGCGCCGGTCGAATGGCATGCTCAAGCGATTGAAGCGGATGGCAAACGTGTCAGGACTTAATTGCTCCACCGGGCCAGTGATCCGTGACAACCCGACTGGCACATCGTCCGGCGCATGGCCGATGGGCGTGCCGTTCGTCAAACCGGTCCAGGTCTGCGGATTGCCCGGCGGCACCATCTCGAGAAATGTTCCTTGCAGATGAAATGTTAGCGTCGCATCAAGCGGCGGAAATTTTAACCGCACCAGTTCAAATGCTTTTGGATCTATCGGAATCGTTTTTCCGTCCTGCACAAAGTCCGCAAGTTGCGGCAGTTTGCCGCGCTGGCGGGCGTAATATTTTTCCGTCGCCCGCGCCATTTCCTTGTCAAAGCACCAAAATGTTTCGGCGTGATTGCCGGTGTATTTGTCATACGGCGCGGCAGGCGCGGATGGCGGCTGATCGCGATGCCAACGATCAATCAACCAGCCATCATGCGGATCAATGAATTTTAATTTTATCGGCTGGCCGAGCGGCGTATTTTTCGGCAGACGTTCTTCGGCGGCTTTGCGAAGGAATATTCCTAGAAAATCTACCAGTTCGTCGGAAGAATTAAAATGCCCGTTGCCAGCGTCGCACAAAAACGCCACGGGCGTCGCCGGATATTTTTCTTCAAAGACGAACGCGGGCGAGAGTCGCTTTTCCCACCACTCATACTCGCCCATGACCATCAGTCCGGGAATGCCGTTAATGTTTCTGTCGCCCCAGTTCACGTTCGGACGACCGTTGCCGACGAGATCGGTTTGCGGCGCGTCGCCGTGAACGGACAAAATCGCCAAAGTGCGTTGCGGATTCCACGCGGCGAAATTCCACGGAAAACTTGCCATCGCCGAATGGCCGATGGGAATGATCGGCGCGAATGTCAGTTCTTCGTAACCGGATTCGTCGGCCAGAGATTTCAACAGCGCGTCGAATTTTTTATTCGTGCTGTCGTTGTTCGTCGTGTTCTGCCAGGTGTCGAATGTCGGCGCGATGAAAATTTCGGCGAAGCCGAGTTGCACGAGCGTTCTGCGAAAATCAGGATGCTGCAAAATTCCTTCTTCAAGCATATTGTTCTGACCAACAACTATGCCGCGAACCTGCTTGCAATCCGGCGGAATCCACAAAAACGCGCGCGGATGTTCGCTGGAATTGGGCAGCGTGATGGAATCAACCGAAACCGACCATTGATATTCCGCCGCCCTGACAGAAAACGTTCCGGCCAACAAAATGAAAATGAAGGCAAACGCGCCGTGATGCAGAAATATTTTCATCAATCGTGGAAAATTTTTCATGGTGAAACAATTGCCGCAGCTGCGCTGGATTCGCATCGCACAATCTGGCTGTCTTTTTCTTCCGTGATTTCGGCGCTGATATTTTTGTCGTCGCCGTCAAGATTCTTGATCGTGATTTCCTGCACGCGACCGTCGGCCAATTCGACGCGTAATTTGTCGGCGCTCAAAGCCACGGCGGATTTCACCATCGGTTTATCCTCGTAAGGTTCAAGCACGGTCAGAAAACGCGCCTCGGTTCCCTGACTGCGAATGGCAAAAACTTTGCGCCGCTCGCTTTCGTTTCCAAACGGATAATCGCCGCCGAGCGTGGCTTTGAAATGCACAGCTTTTTTGCCGGCGAGCAAAATGTGAATCGCCGCCGGATTCTTCTCGTTCAACGGCTGCGCGGGAATCGCATTCGTGACAAGCTCGCCGGCGATTTTGATCGGGCCGCCATAATAATCCTCGCCGGATTTTGCAGGAGCTTCAATGTTTTCAACTGTTGGCTGAACATCCAGCGGCAATTCTTTTCCATCGGCAGTGACTAATCGCGCGTTGGCAAGAAAGAGCGCTTTCCGTTTTCCGCCGTCGACGGTGAGTTTGATCGCAAGCTCTTTCGCATTCGCAACCGGCACATCAAGGTTCACCGCGCCCAAAATCCAGACGCCGCTTTCCCCTTGCGCGAGAATTTTTCCGTCGGCGCTGACTTCGTATTTGACCCATTGTTCATTGCCCAATTCTTCCGGCGGCTGTGCAAGCATGATTTCCTGTTGCGTTGGCCAGAGCGAATGAACATCCATTTTCAAGACGCCGGGTTCATTGTGCTGATTTTCCTCACCGCGACCATTTTGGATTAGAAATTTTGCTACCGCCGGCGCGCCGGCCTGATACCAATCGCAGCCGGTGATGAATTGCGCAGAACTGCGCGGGTCGGAATTAAATTGCGCGTCGTGATGGAGGAATTTTTTGTCCATCGCTTCGAGTCCTTGAAATCCTTTCATCTGAAAAAGATTGTCGAAGGTGTGCATCTGTTGGCCTTTCAAATAATCGGCAATGACGATGTAATCATCCGTCACGATTCCAAGCCGCCGCTGCAAAATGCGGTCGCTGAACGGTCCGAGTTCGCCCCATTTTCGGTCAGTCACCAGCGGAAAGCTCTGGCGATTTCGTTTCATCATCGCCGGCAAATCCGCCGACGCGCCGCCGCTGGATTGTGCGTCATAAACCATGCCGCCATAAGGCGGATCGGACCAGCGCGCGTCGGTTTCCTGCGCGGAGACCTGCATCATTTTACCGGAATAAAAAAGCAGTTGCGACGACGGCACGGCTTCCTGCTGTTTTTGATCCACGACGACCATGTTGTGCGCGACGGAATTCTGGACGAAAAATTTATACATGAAATTTCCGTAGCCCCACCAGATGCTTTCTGGATTCCAAAAACTATGCCCGTAACGCGAAATCGAATCCAGCGACGCGCGATCAAAGTGTCCGTGAAATCCGCCTTGTGTTCCGATTTTGAAAACAGCTTGAATTTGCTCGCGCGGCGGACGATTTGTTGTTTGCGAACGCAACAGCGCGAAGCCGAGATTTTCCGCAACGCCGCTTTGCAAATACGGCTTGTTGACCGCCTCCGGCAAATCCGGCACGCCGTAAATCAAATCGCGTTGCCCGCTGGCTTTGATCAGCGGGACATAGGCTGGATCGCGAAACGCATAATAGGCGAGTTCCATTCGCGAGCCGCCGATTTGTTCTTCATGCCCGTCGTTCATGCCGAACGCGACGCCGCGATAATCGGCGACACTCGGCACGGCGTCCCAAAGTTGTTTGATCGAGCGCGTGTTGCGATGGTTCGGCCCCCATTTTTCAAACGAGATGCCGTAAGGCGGATTTAACGCCCACGGCGCAATGATCGTGTCCGGCGAAAAATTCGCCGGAAATTCCCGGTGCAACAAATCAATGCCCCACGGCTTGCACGCCAACGCCGATTGCGTCAGTTCGGAGGCGACCCAAAAATTGTAACTGGTCGAACCTTCCCACCACCAGCCGTCGTCCATGATTCCTTTGGTAACATAATCTTCAAAACCGCACGGGCCGTAAAGATAACGATTCGCCGCCGACAAATCTCCCATCGCGAGTGAACAAAACAATGCCGCAGTGTCCGCCGCGACATTCCAATTGCCGATGTTCCCCACGTCCAAAATTGTTTCGACCGTTTGCAAATAAAGCCGGAACGTGTGCTCGATGGAATCGCGATCCGCCGTGCTCAAAACATTTGCGTCGAGAATTTCGTCGTAGGCGATGGCGATGATCTGCCAGTTCTCACCTTCCTGCGGTTCGCCTTCGCTCACGGCGGCGAATGTCGAAGGATAACCGGTTTTTTCGTCGGCGAGACGGCGCAAAAATAGCGCGACCTTTTCGGCGTAATTGGTGTTGCGCGTCAATTGCCACGCGCTGGCGGTCTGCGAAAGTTTTTTGAATTCCGTCACCCAAAAAACATACGGATGTCCCTGCGGATCGCGCGCGCGCTGTTCCGGCGTCGCCACTTCCGGCACTTGCCACGACTCGGCGGCATCCACAAATTCCTGCTGGCGGGTTTTCGCCCAATCATATTTTGCGACCTTGTCGCGCACTTTGTCCCAGCCTTGCGCCGTGAGCAAAATGCCCGGACGCGAAAGGTCTCGCGCCGTGATAAATTTTAATTTGGCCGGAGAAATTCCATTGGCCGTTGCGAGCAACGTCTGCGTTTCGTGTCCGCCCCGCGCAATGCCATTTTTTGGCAACGAAACTGAAACCACGCAGTTTTTTGTTTCGCCCGGAGACAAAGTTAATCGCGCAGGCTCGACTGAAGCCATCATCGTTTCCCAACCATATTTTTTAAAATTGAGAATTATATTTTGCGGTGCGTCGCTGCAATTGCCGACGGTCACTATGTAAGTCGCCGTTCCACCAATCGCCGTGGATTTTCCTTTCACCGGCGCGTCGAGGAAAATGACCGGCGCGCGAACCAGCCGGAGGTCTTTCAATTTTATTTCGCCGCTTTTGCCATCGGCAAATTTTCCGGCCAGTTCCAATTTTTGGATGAATTCCAGAAATGCGCTCCGGCTTTGGTCGAAATCAAATGTCGTCCACGGCAACGTCACGGATTGCCATTCGCCGTTGCCAGTCACAGAACAACTTGCACGACTGGCGGAAATATATTCCTGTCGCGGCTCTTCCGGCGGTGTGGCAATGGTCGCCTGCAATTTCAATGTGCGTCCGCGCGGCGCAAGAATTTTTATTTGCAAACCGTAAAAGCCGCGCCAGTCGTGCGTGCTGTCATTCTCCTGTCGAAAGCCAAAAAAATACCAGCCCTTCGTCCCCCGCGGATATTCAAAAACAGCTTTGTTTTCCAAATTCCAAGTCGCCACGCCGTTGGCGGATTTCAAATTATTCCATCCAGAAAAATCTTTTCCGCCAATTTCAAGCCACGGCGAAATTCCCGTTTCCGACTGCGCGACAGCAGAAATCGCCGCCAGACACAAAATGGCGAATTGAGTTGCGCGGAAAAAATGCAAAAGGTGTTTCATCACGAAATGGAAATGCTTTGCGGCAGTTGCAGTGGACGAAAATGCCACGCTTTGACGCGCGTATTTTTTGGCGCATCGTCGGCGTCGGCAAAATTCTTTTTGCCGGTGAATTGG
Source organism: Verrucomicrobiia bacterium (assembly GCA_036490295.1). Taxonomy (GTDB): domain Bacteria; phylum Verrucomicrobiota; class Verrucomicrobiia; order Limisphaerales; family UBA11358; genus UBA11358. The sequence goes on from DASXED010000160.1 coordinate 57,916, forward strand.
TCGGGGCTGATGACGTGATGGTCGCCCGCGAAATAATGATGCGGGCCAAAATAATTGAATCCATTTGGAATCAATTCCAATTGCAGCGTGTGAATTCCCTTTTTGATTTTCGCGGCGATTTTCCAGTCCGGTCCCCAAACCCAACCCAAGTCCGCGCCGTCCAACGTCACGCGCGCGGCGTCGGCTCTGATTTCGTCAAGCTGAATGAAATTGGTCGCACGCGCGGTTTTGAAAACGGTTTCCGCAATCAACGGCGAATTTAAAAACGGAAAACCGGCTTGAACCAAATCACCGTCAATTCTTCCATCCAGCGGCGCGAGAAAAAAGGGGCCGCGCGTCGCAATTGTTCCATTTTGTCCGGCTGTGAATTTTGCGCGGCTGAACACGCGAAATTTTCCGCGCAGCCAGACGAACGGCGACGTTACATTTTCTACGCAGTGAAAATGAAGTTTGTTGATGGATTTGATTGGCAATTGTCCCAAACGGCCGATCGTTCCATTTTTGCTTCGGGATAAATGCACAGAATTGCCGTTGAACGTGAATTCGGTGATTGCATCCGCAAAAAAAACTTCGAGCGGCTTGCCAGCGGAAAATTTCGTTGCGCATGAAAATTCGCAGGTAAACCAGCCGTCCAATTCGCGTTTCGGCTCCAGCAAAAGCGCGTTGACGCAACCGGGCAACAGCGACCATTTCACAACTACAGATACTATAGTCGCAGGCGTCTGAATTATTTTTGTTTCACGCGGCTGGATTTGAATTTCTTCCGTGAATCGCGTTCTGGTTTGTTCCAACAGATGAAGACCTTTTTCATTCAATCGCGCGCCGTCGGCCACAATAACGTTTTTATAGACACAATTCCCGATCCGCAAACCTTGGCCGTCTTGAACGCCATGGGCTTCAAGCGTCCGTTCGTCGGTGAGATGATAGGGCATTCCTGCATCATAAAGTTCCTGCACTTGTTCGAGGAAGCGACGATTTAGTTTCCCTGTAAAGCTGTCGGGATAGGTGGTGGCGTTGTGGACGTTTGTTTGCAAAAATTCCCGTGGTTCGTAATGCGCCATGATGCCGCGAAACGGTGCAATGACCAGCGTGTCGGCGGGCGGCGGCGGATTTTTCTGCAATTCCTCACGCACGCGTCGCAGCAATTCGGAATACGCCGCCGACCAATTCAAATGCAGCGGCTGTGACGGCGGCCAATCGCGAATGGCGGCGCTGGTCAATTGATACTGGCTCAAGTGCAAAACAAAATCCGTGAGTCCATGACGTCCGAGCCACAGAAGATAACGTTCCAAATCCTCCGGCGTCGCACCCCAGCCTGCCCCGCCGAACGCCTCGACCATGCAATGGGCATCGCCGAATTGCTGCGCGCTCGATGAGGCTTGGCGCGGATAAAAATGGTTCGACGGAAAACGTTCCAGCGCGTCAATGCCCGGCAGCGAGAGGTTGCGGAAAAATTGGGAGCACGAGCCGGAAGTCGGGACTTGAAACAGCGGATGCTCCTCGCCTTTGACGTGCGCGGTGAAAAGTTTGCCGTGGCGTTTGCACCAGTCGTTGATCGGCGCGGTGAACGATTCGTTGAAAATGTCCGTCAGCAGTTCCCAAAATTGAACCCGCGTTTCTTCAAAATTATCGCCGGAGAAAAATAATTTTGGAATCAGCGGCAGCAAATCCTCGCCGTGACGCTGGCGGAAAAGTTCCGGCAAATTCGGCGTCCACGGAATCGCGCCGTGCTTTGAAAGTGAATTATAAGCGTGACCGAGGCCGAATTCAGGTTCGTCGCAAAAAATAGTTTCAACGTGCTGCCACGCTTCGGGCGCGAGTCCGGTGCGATAGCGTTCGTGCGTGAGTTCGAGAAAATGCCGCGTCAAATCTGGATTAAAATAATCCACGCCCGCGCCGATGCGTTCGGCAAGAAACCATTTTATCCCGTCATGTTCAAATTCACAAAGACAGCGCTCCGGTTTTTCCGTCACGAGTTCCGCCCGGCGTTGCGCGTCGTTTGGAAACTTTTTCAATAATTGCCCGCCAACCGTTCCGCTCGGCCAGCCGTCCTCGTCGTAAATCCAAAACGCGAGACCGATGGATTTTGCGTGGAGAATTGCATCGGAAACTTGTTTCAAATAATCATCGCTCAAATAAGGCGGATCATTCGGATAAAAACGCGGATGAAAAACCACGCCGTCGAGTCCAACGGCCTTGAATTGATCCAGTTGCCGGCGCAAACGGCTTTGATCGAGCGCGCCGTTGATGGCCCAGAATGTGTAAAAAAGTGGAGTCATTTTTGATAACCGTGCAGGCTGATTTTAGAGGCGGGTTGATGAAGCCGCTAGATTCTAATTTGATTTTATTCGGACGGGCATCGCCCGGCGAACGCTTTTCCCCCGGTGTTCGCGGACTTCCAAATTTTTCCCTGATTGGAGGTAGGGTTTCACCCCATATCCAAAAAAGCGAACTCAATGGATATTGGCATGAATTACAGTCGCCATCGAAGCCAAACATTGCGCTGAATTCGCCATACTGACATGAAAAAAAAATCAACCGCGCTGTCACAACGATATATGGCGGCGTTGGGAAAACATTTGAAGCAAGGCCCGCAGGCGAGTTTGCAGCCGGCGCTGGGGCTTGGCCGCGAGGCGGCCGCCCTTGGGCTGAAAACTTTGGAACTGGCGCGGATTCACGATCAGGCGCTCGCCACGCTGGAATTATCGAAAATTAAAAACGGGTTCACAAAGCTTGCCGGGATTTTTTTTGCCGAGGCCAACACCCCGATTGAGGAAACCCATCGCGCCGCGCGGCGGGACAATGTCCACCTGGTCCGGTTGAAGGAAAAATTGGGGCAGCGCACGGAGGAACTGGCCGTCTCCAACCGCCAGTTGCAACGCGGCATCGCCCGGCGCAAGGTCATGGAGGACGCCTTCGAGAAAACCGGGCGGCACCACAACAAATGCCTGGAGGAATCGCTTCGGTTGCAAAAACGCCTGCGGCTGCTGACGCACCGGGTCATGGCGGCGCAGGAGGATGTCCTCGCTCTGGCTCAAGCCAACCATGCGCGCGACGAGCGCGGTCGCCGACGCCAGATGATCCGGCGTTAACGGCAGTCCCTTCGTATCAAGGTAATTGATGGTGATGTCGCCGTCCGGTTGAATCACAATCGGCTTGGCGTCCGGCTCGACCGTCTGCGTGTAGATGCCGTATGAAAGCCCTTCCTCGATGATGACGGTGTAGGCGTAATAATTTTCCGTCTGCGAAAGCAGGTCGCAAATCGTCACGGACTTGCCCGTTCCGCTCATGCCAATCAAAACCGCGTGTTGCGGGGATTGATTGCCAGCGGAGCCGGAGAAAGTTTTGATGCCGACAAGATTTTGGTTCGGGCCTTCGTAAATCGCCTCGGCTGAATCAAGGTGGCCGGTGAACGTAGAGGCAATCGGCAGCATATCGGCGATGTAGCGGTTTTCGCCGTAAAGTTTCCGCGAGTTGTATCTGCTCCACGTCCAACCCGGCCATGTCTGGAAAAATAATTTTTTGGAAGTGCTGGGCAGCGTGCTTTCCGCATACTGCGCGGAATTCATCGAATTGATGGCGTTCTTGATGGCGGTCGTTTTGGCAATCAGCCCTTCCTTGCTTTTGTCCCAAGTCCGAATTGCAAACAAGACTTTGAACGGAATCGTATGCCCCTGCATCAGCGCGGCGATTTTCTTTTGCTTTTTGTCCATTACGGTCAGGAGCGAAAGCTTTTTCTCGCTGGCATAATCGCCGGCAATGCGGTCGTGTTCCTTTTCCTCCTTATTGATTTCCTTGCGGACGGAAAGCGGGTCGAGATTCACCGTGATGGTGTAGTCGAGCAACCGCAAGCTGGTGAGCCGATGGATGATTCCTGGGTAAGTCATCTTCGGCCAGCGCGACAAGGCGATGATGGAATGGTAACGGCCATCCATGAAGAAACCGAAATCAGCTTGTCCAGCGCCCTCGCTGTGCCAGCAATTTTCCTGAACGGAAAGTTGCGGATCAAAACCCTCAATCGGGTCGTAGTCGAACCGTTCGGCCAAGGGATGATCCTCGACTTGAGTGGCGTGGAAGTCGTGCCCGAAGAAATCAAGCCGGTTGCCAGCAGCAGTCCGGCCAGACCTGTCTTTGAAACAGCCGTTTCAACGGTATTGTTGCCGGTTCGTATTGGGTTGGATGTCCTTTTCGGCGGTCAAAACACCTGTGTCGCTCCTCCGACGTATGTTGCGAACGCCGCTCCGAGTCCAACTTACTACGTTAATTCTTGGCCGTCAGTTCCGGCAAATCAATCGCGGAATTATTACTACGGGAATGTGCAGCCCAGCTATTACGCGCGGCCTGTTTATCAAGTTCACTACATCGCTCAACCGATTTTTCATCAATCTCCCGTTTGCCGCTACCGTTGAACCCATAAAAACAACAATTCATCTCAAACCTATCTTTATGAAATCATCTATCGTCTCAATTGTTAATGTCACCGCACGCAGTTCACGGCAACAACTGCGTGAATCAATAATTGGCCGTCTTTTTTCTTCAAGGGTCGCATGGATATTCGCCATAGTCGTGTGCCTACAAACCGGAAGCGCATTCGCTTTTAACATCGGCGATCACGTCGAAACAACGGCCACTGTCAACGTCCGACAGACAGCCGCTGGAACTTCTTTGGGAACTCAAAATTCAGGAATCATCGGAACGGTCACAGCGGGGCCGACGACTGCAACCTTAAGCGGAACTTCATACACATGGTGGGATATAAATTTTCCATCGTCCCCAAATGGTTGGGTCGCCGGTATCAATTTAGAATCTGCGCCTCCGACAGTTTCAACATTGTCGGCCAGTTCGGTCACAATCGCTTCCGCTACGTTAAATAGCAGCGTTAATCCGAACAGTTCCAGCACCACCATATATTTTCAGTATGGGCTTACGACTGGTTACGGAAACACCACGACATCGGGGGGAATTGGCACGAGTTCGGGAAATTACGGCACTTCGATCTCCGGGCTTTCGCCCAATACGACATATCACTTCCGCATCGTTGCCTCCAATGGCACTGGAACAAGTTTCGGAAGCGACCTGACCTTCACAACTTCTGTTCAGTCGGTTCCAACGGTTCAAACCTTATCAGCCACTTTGATTTCAGCAAGTTCGGCCACATTAAATTCTTCCGTCAATCCAAACGGCGCAAACACTACCATATATTTTCAATATGGTTTGACGGCCGGTTACGGCAGCACAACTTTATCTGGAAGCATTGGCACCAGTTCTGGAAATTACGGCACTTCTGTCGCTGGGCTTGCACCCAATACAACTTATCATTTTCGCATAGTGGCCAGTAACAGTGGAGGAACATCTTTCGGAAGTGATGTTACGTTCACGACTTCAGCGCAAGCACCAATCGCTCAAACTCAAGCGGCGAGTCTGATTACAGGAAGCTCCGCCACTTTGAACTCGTATGTTGACCCAAGCGGGGCAACCACGACGATCTATTTTCAATACGGTCTGACGGCCAGTTACGGCAGCACAACGATTTCAGGAAACATCGGCACCACGGCTGGAAATTACGGGACTTCGATTTCTGGCCTGACGGCCAACACCGTGTATCATTTCCGCATCATTGCTTCAGATAGCGGCGGCACAAGCACTGGAAATGACCTGACATTTACCACCTCGGCAACCGCTCCTACCGCTCAAACCTTGGCAGCCAGTCTGGTAACGGCGAATTCCGCCACTTTGAATTCTTCCGTGAATCCAAACGGCGGTAGCACGACGATTTATTTTCAATACGGACTGACGATCAGTTACGGCAGCACGACGATTTCGGGAAACATTGGCACTGCCGATGGGAGTTACGGCACTTCGATTTCCAGCCTTACGGCCAACACCGTGTATCACTTTCGGATTGTTGCTTCAAACAGCGGTGGCACAAATTACGGGAGCGACATGACTTTTCAGACCACAGGCCAAGCCGCGCCAGCAGTCAGCGGAACGCTTTCCACTTTGACAACGACACCAAGTTCAGCGGCGGCGGATGGACAAAGTGTTATCACTGCGAAAGTCACACTGCGAAATGCAAACAACAATCCGGTTTCTGGAAAGATTATCAAAATATATTCGGCAGGTGCTGTTGCCATATCGCAGTCGGCCACACCCACCGACGCCAATGGCCAAGCAACTGTGACAATTACCGCAACTGCTCCGGTAAGCGCATCAATCTGGGCGATTGACACGTCGGATTCAGTTCTTATCCAACAACAGCCGACAATACAATTTACATCTGCATTTGTTTCGCCCGGAACAGATTTAGGCAATGCGATTATTCAACTGACTACGGGAACCGGCAGCATCCTGACTGGTTCCATTGCAAATATCGCGGCAGATGAAGGCGCTTATGGCGATTATTTCCAAGGACAGGCTACAAGCGATCAGGCTCAAAAGGGTGTCATTGCATTCAGCGCCGGAACTGGTGGATTGTTGGCCTTGGTTCCCGGTAAAAATGTATTCACTGACGTTGCCCAATCTTTAGTGACAGATGGTAGTTTCTATGTTCTCGGCAACGCATTAGAAGCCGTCGCTGGAAACAGCACTGGTTTAACGAAGGTCGGTCAAGCAATTGCAAACGACAACGCAACTTTTCAGCAAGGGATACAACAAAATGAGCAAAGCCTCTTAGCAGGAGTCCCGCCAGCGAGCGCAAATTTATCATCTGCATTCTCGAATGACTTGCAACTCCGGTTACAGGCCAACAATGCTCTCAAGGAGATTTTGTTATTGCAGCATAATTTTTTGCTCAATGCAGAATTAAGTTCGCAAAACGCCCACAATAATTATGACCTGCTCTCTCCGTTGTTCGCTGATGTGAATGTCATTGGCGATGTTGTAGGCGCTTGTTTAACGGGACCTGGGGTTGTAGGACTGGCGGAAGGATTAAACGCGGGCGAATCACTCATATCGGCTTCAATAAATCAAAATAATCTGAATGCAAATCAACAGGCTTATCTTACGGCGATCACTTCGCTGATGAACTGTTCGACTTATTCCGGCTTGATTTACTCAAATACCACTTCCGCATTTAACGCGGTTGCTCAAGGCCGCACCCCAAATCCAGTGACAGGCCAGATTTTAGGCGTGAACTCGGAGTTGACTGGTTCTCAATACAATTTGAGCGGCATCTGGATCGGCTTAGACCCGACAATTCCTCTAGCAGTTGGCAATCAGGTAACGAGCAGCTTTTCACTTGTAACAATCCAAAATACAAGTCAGCAATCTGCAACTTTCAGTGTCTTTGCGTTATACCAGCACACAATCAATTTGAATGTTTTAGGTCTGAACGCCGCATCAATGCAGTCACCAATAGTTGTTTCAGCAATGACGAACCTAAATGCAGGACAATCTGCTCAACTCCAACTGAACTATTTTGATGGTGTTAATGGAGCATTGCCAGATGCAGGAAGTCCGATATTGATTTATGTGCTTGGCTACAATGGGCAAAACAACCAAGACATTTTCAACGTCGGTTTTGCAAGTTCGACGCCGCAATGGGTGTCTTCTGGCGGAATGACTTTCAGCGCGAAAATCAAATCAAACGGGCAACCGCTTGATGATCCGAGTCCCACGAATACGTTCAATTTTGAGAATCCCATAAAATGTTTTGTCGTTCAGAACCTGACCAATCAGACCTATCAGGCACAAATATGGGTTGCGAATCCTTTTGCCATTCCCCTATCGGCAACCGTCACACAGCCGCTACCTTTAGGTGTAACTGTTTTGAGCACGGATGGGATATTGGGAAGCTCCTCGATTATCTGGACGAACGCAATCGCCACAAATGGTCTTGTGGAAGAAACCTTCACATTCAGTCTTTCCACAATACCGGGCGCGCTGACAAATTTGCCAGGAGCGACCTTGTTGTTTAATGACGCGACAGAGACGAACACGTTATCGGTGCAATCATTTGCACCAAGTTTCAATGGGTTATTTCCCGTTCAGGTAAATGGCTTTGTTCCCAAAGGAGTGTCCGGGGCTGACGCACCAATGCAAGTGACGGTGACGGATTTGACCAGCACAAGTCAGGCTGGTGTTTTGAACATTTCATTGTCAGACAACAATGGAAATCTGGCCACAAATATTTCCCAAGTGTTTTATGTAAACAGCTTGCTTGGCACGAATCTTAATTTCATATTGCCTGGCACACTACCACTCGGTTCGTATTTGCTGACAGGCTCGTTGAACATCAACGGCGGGAGCGGACAGGTATTGACCGGAGTGTATGTAGTGCCGCTTGCTCCGATAGTTCTTGGCTTCGGCTCGGCAACACCTTTAGGCACGAACGGTTTTAATTTGGTGCTGCTGCAAGCCCCGCTAGGCTCCAACTATGTATGTGAGTTTTCCTCAAACTTGGTCAATTGGACGCCGTTTATGGTTTCGACCGTTACAAATTTACCATTTAATTTCACCGACCCTG
>DASXED010000102.1:0-6673 GCA_036490295.1 Verrucomicrobiia bacterium
ATTTAATTTGAACTGTTTGGAGGCAGTTCCCAAAATGCCAAGTGGGGATGATTTTCCTTTATCCACTGCTTGAAATCATCACGATAAAGTTCTGGTTTCTGGTGCAGCTCGTCCATTGCTTTTGTGTTTTCCAGCATCCGCTTCCACGACTTTTCCAATTCATTTCTTTCTCTCCATTTCACAATAGCGTGTTGCAACATCAATCCGCCAATGATAAAGAACGTCACTGCATTGATATAACTTTCGCGTTTGTATTGATCTTCTGGAATCGTGTCTTGATATTCATCGCTTCCTAAAGCTCCGCCAGTCCCTGATTCGTCGCCGCCGAAAGTCCATGTTCCTTTGCCGTGATGCGTATATCCATCCCAGCCGCAACGGCATCCCATCCAAATCACAAATGTTCCCAGAATAGCAAGTCCGACTAATCCTTTTCTTTGGATTATCTTTTTCATCACACTCTTTTTTAACTTCAAACCAGCCGCAACGTCAAGAGTGGTTGTTCACCGAATTGCATCTTGCTTTCGCGCAGTTTTCAGCTATTTTCTCCGACTCGCGTTTGGAAAAATTTCCGGCGCAAAACATTTTTATTTTATGGCAACAGCAAGCGATCTTCGCCGTGGCATGGCGATCAATTACAACGGCGACATTTCCGTCGTGCTCGATTTCCAGCACCGCACGCCCGGCAACCTGCGCGCGTTCGTGCAGGCCACGCTGCGCAGCATCAAGACCGGCAAGGCGTCCGACGTGCGCTTCAGCTCCACGGAAAAAATCGAGCCGGTGCCGATGATGACGACGAAAATGGAGTTCAGCTACAAGGACGGCGCGGATTTCGTCTTCACGGACCCGGAAAATTACGAGACGGTCACGATCGCGGCGGAACTGGTCGGCGACGCGAAAAATTTCCTCGTGGAAAACGCGCCGGTGACGGTGGTGTTCGTGGAAGAGAAAGCCGTGAGCGTGGAAATTCCGCCGAGCGTCATCCTGACCGTGGCCGACGCGCCGGAAGGTGTGCGCGGCGATTCCGCCAACAACGTGCAGAAAGCCGTCACGCTGGAAACCGGAATCACGGTGCAAGCGCCGCTGTTCATCAAGACCGGCGAGAAGATCAAAATTGACACGCGCACGGGGAAATACATGGAACGCGCCTGACAGTTTCATTTCTCTAATTTGAATTTCAAAAGCCCGCCGCGCGCGGGCTTTTTTTATTTTCCCAGCGGAATTGCTTTGCAACGCAAACGCATTCGGCTATTTCTCAATGGACACAAGTATGTCGTCGCAAACAAAAGGAGAAAAAGTGTTTCGCGGCATCGGCGTTTCCGCCGGGGTTTGCCGCGGGAAGATTCTCGTCCTGCACCGGGCGCGGCACATCATCTCAAAGCGCGAAATTCCTGAAACCGAAATCGCGCAGGAGGTCAAGCGCTTCGAGCAATCACTCGCGCAGACGCGCAGGCAGATTTCTGAAATCCAGCACAAGGTCGTCCAAAACATGGGCGCGAAAGAAGGCGACATTTTTGAAGCGCATTTGCTGATGCTCGAAGACCGCGTGCTGGTCGAGGAAGTCATCAAATTGATCCGCGAGAAAAAATTCAACGCGGAAAACGCCTTTCACACCGTCGCCGACCGTTATGTTGCCGCGCTGGCCGAGGTGGAAGACGATTATCTCCGCGAGCGCGCCGCCGATATGCACGATCTGACGCTGCGCGTGCTCGACAATCTGCTCGAAGTGAAGGACGCCTTCGATTTGCGCCACATCACCGAGCCGTGCATTCTGGTCGGGCACGATTTGAGTCCGTCCACGGCGGCGCAATTGAACGGAAAATTTGTCCTCGGTTTCGCCACCGACATCGGCGGCAGGACTTCGCACACGGCGATCATGGCGCGGTCGCTGGGAATTCCAGCCGTCGTCGGATTGCAGACCATCGCGGAAGAATTGGAAAGCGGCGACTACGCGTTGCTCGACGGCTACAACGGCACGGTCATCCTTAATCCCACAGACCAGACGCTTTTTGAATACGGCCAGCTCGTAAAAATCAAGGCGTCGCTCGAGGAAAAACTGCGCGAAATCAAAACGCAGCCCGCCGTCACGCTCGACGGAAAAATAATTCATCTGTCCGCAAACATCGAAGATGAGAACGACATCGAAGCCGTTCTCGCGCATGGCGCGGAAGGCGTCGGGCTTTTCCGCACGGAATTTTTGTTCATCAATCGCGACAGCCTTCCGGGCGAGGAAGACCAATATAAAGTTTACCGGCAAGTCGCCGCCGCGCTGAAACCGCAGCCAGTCATCATCCGCACGCTCGATTTGGGCGGCGACAAATTTGCGTCGCATCTGCAACTGGCCAAGGAAGTGAATCCGTTTCTTGGCTGGCGCGCAATCCGGTTTTGCCTCGCGCAGCCGGAACTTTTTTGCGCGCAACTCCGCGCAATTCTTCGCGCAAGCGCCGAGGGCAACGTCAGAATGATGTATCCGATGATTTCCGGTCTTGACGAATTGAACCAGGCAAATGCCCTCGTCGAAAAATGCAAAACGGAGTTGCGCGAGAAAAAAATTCCATTCGACGAAAAAATGGAAATTGGCGCGATGATCGAGATTCCGTCCGCCGCGCTCATCGCCGACGCGCTGGCGCAGCGCGTGAAATTTTTCAGCATCGGCAGCAACGATCTGATCCAATACACGCTCGCCGCCGACCGCACGAACGAAAAAGTTTCGCACCTTTACGAGCCGACGCATCCGGCAATTTTGCGCCTGATCAAAACGACCGTTGACGCTGCGCACAAGCACGGCATCTGGGCCGGCGTCTGCGGCGAGATTGCTGGCGATCCGTTTCTCACGCCGCTGTTGCTCGGGCTGGGCGTGGATGAATTGAGTTGCGCGCCGCCGGTCGTCGCGCAGGTGAAATACATCATCCGCCGCCTGAAACTGGCCGAAGCGCAGGCGCTCGCGGAATTTGCGCTGCAATGCGAGTCGCCGTCGGAAATTTTTTCGCGCTGCCAGCAACTGGCGCGCGACACGGCGCCGAGCCTTTTTGAAAATAAAACTTGAACCACGAATGGACACAAATAAACACGAACGGATTTCAAAGAGAACACAAAATTGCTGCTCAAAGAGGAAGTGTTTCAGATTGTCGGCGCGGCCATTGAGGTCTTGAACCATGTCGGGCATGGCTTTCATGAAAAACCTTACGAAAACGCGCTTGTCGTCGAATTCGATCTCCGCAAAATTCCCTGCCAGCAACAAAAGTCATTTGACCTGACTTACAAAAGTTGCAAAGTCGGCGAGTTTATCCCAGATTTAATCGCATTCAACGCCGTGATTGTGGACACAAAAACAATTGACCGCATAACCGATTTTGAACGCGGCCAGATGCTGAATTATCTGCGCATCACCAAACTGCGCGTCGGAGTCATATTGAATTTCAAAAATCCCAGGCTTGAATGGGAACGTCTTGTTCTGTAATTAGTGTTCATTCGTGTCCATTCGTGGTTAAAAACAAAACATGAAAGTCATCATCCTAGCCGCCGGTTACGCCACGCGGCTTTATCCGCTGACGCTCACGCAACCCAAGCCGCTGCTGCCCGTCGCGGGCAAGCCGATGGTCGAGCACGTCCTCGACAATCTTGCGCCCATCAGCGGCATTGACCGCGTTTATGTCGTGACGAACGCGAAGTTCGCCGGACATTTCCAGAAATGGTCGGACAATTATCGCGCGACGAAATCGAAATTTGATTTCACCGTCGTCAACGACGGCTCGACCGACGACACCAACAAGCTCGGCGCAATCGGCGACATCAATTACGTCCTCAAAACGCAAAATGTGGACGACGATTTGATCATCGTCGCGGGCGACAATCTGTTCAGCGAAAAACTCGGCGAGTTCGGAAAATTCTGCCGCGAGAAAAACGCGCCCGCGCTCGCCGTTTATGACGTGGGCAATCTTGAGGAAATAAAAAAATACAATTCCATTTCCACCGACGCGAACGGCAAAATTACTTTTTTTGAGGAAAAACCCAAGACGCCGACGAGCACGCTCACCGGCATCGCGCTTTATTTTTATCCGAAGAATTCCATTCCGCTCATCAAGCAATACATCGCCGAGGGCAATAATCCAGACCAACCCGGCCGCCTCGTGCAATGGCTTTACACGCGCACGCCGGTTTATACCTGGCGCGTGCCGGGAATCTGGTTCGACATCGGCTCGAAGGAAACGCTCGAAGAGGCGAATACAATTTTCTCGAAATTTTAGAACCGCAAAACTATTCCATCCGGTTGTTTCTTGTGCTACAAACAAACGCAGCCCATGGATTTTTTTGATCAGGAAGCGCACGCGCAAAAGCAGACGCGCCGGTTGCTCTGGCTTTTCAGCCTGGCGGTGCTGTCTGTCGTGTTTCTGGCTTATTTCATTTTCACTTCATTTGCCCAGATTTTTGAGCATCCAGTAGTTCCCGAAAATTGGTGGAACCCGATGTTTTTATTTTGCACGGCGTTTCTCATTTATGGCACTGTGCTGGCGCATCCAATTCAATTTTTGGAATCAAGTTGGAGTTTTCAAATTTTCTTCTGGAGCACGATTGGCACGCTGACTCTAATCGCGGCTGGCTGTCTTTACAAAATGCGACTGCTCGCCGGCGGCGGTTCAGCCGTCGCCGAAATGCTCGGCGGAAGGCAAATTGAAGACGATCCAGCCGACCTGAAAGAAAAACAATTGCGCGATGTCGTCGCGGAAATGGCCATCGCATCGGGAATGTCCATGCCGGAAATTTACGTCCTCGATTGCGAGCGCGGAATCAATTCATTTGCCGCCGGACACACGCGCGAAGACGTGGCCATCGGCGTGACGTTTGGCGCGATGAAATTATTGACGCGCGACGAATTGCAGGGAGTCGTCGCACATGAATTCAGCCATGTCCTGAACGGCGACACGCGGCTGAACATGAAATTGATGGCGCTGGCGCACGGACTTTCCTGGCCGACAATTGTCGGGCGCGTGCTTGTGCGCGGTTCGGCGCAACCACTTGGCCCGGACGATTCCATCTTCGACCCGGATTCAAGTCCCACGCTTCTTCCGACCGCGCCAATCGGCATTTTGTTTTTGATCATGGGTTCAATCAGTTCGCCGTTCGTTCGGTTCATAAAAAGCATGATTTGCCGCGAACGCGAATGGCTTGCCGACGCGGCGGCGGTGCAGTTCACGCGCAACCCGGCGGGCATCGAGGGCGCGTTCAAGAAAATCGGCGGCCTGCTGAAACAGGGACGGATGGATTCGCCGTATGCGGAAGTCGCCAGTCATTTGTATTTTGCGAATTCAGCCTTTGACCCGTGGTTTGGATTCATGTCCACGCATCCGCCGCTGCCGAAGCGGATTCTGGCGGTTGATCCGGCGTTCGACGGCCAGTTCCATCACATCATGTCGCTGCCGCGCCAGCCCCTTGATGATTCGCAGAAAACAAAAGGCGAACTCCTGTATGAAGAAAACGTCCGCCGCGCGCGAGAGCAGGCGCAAACCCGCGAAGAATTGGAATAAAATCTTCCGCCGCCGCCGTTGAAACCAAAACGCGAAATCGGATCACGAACGACAATTTTCATTTCAAAAAGGACGGCGGGTGTTCCATAGAAACTTTGACCCGCACATTCCGCCGCAAAACAACCTTGTCCGTCGGGAAAGCAAGTCAGTCTGTCGGGGAGACATCTTCCAACGTAAGACTAGCAAGGGAAGAAAAGGCCGTCGCGAAAAGTGCAAAGGCTTTCATGGCTTGGTTTCATCAATGATAGGGCAAAAAAGATAAATTGTTCGGTTCGTCTGTCCTATATCAACCGTGGTTTCGAGCGTTGCGAAAGGATAGACTGAATCTTGGGGGATGTCGTGATATTCACCGAAATAATAAGGTGTCACTTTATTGATGGTCATTTTTTTTACTGACGACCAATCAAGGTCTTCTGTCAAGTAATCCCATTTTGTTTTGCCGTCACGAATCCATTTCAAAATCGTCTCCGGTTTTACGACAGGATAAAGGGTGTTTCGTTGCAGCTTGCGCCACAAAATGTCGAGTTCGGAGATTTTGGCATCGTTGCCAAATTCCATGGTAAATCCGTCGCGAGTTCCTTTACCCCAAAATGACACTCCGTCAATGGCGCGGGCAATCATTACGCCGCGTGTGTCAACGAATGTCGTTTGAGTATGGTTTGTTTTGTAGTCGGTTAATTTCCCCAAAATATAAGACACCTGCAAATCGGAACTGTGCGGTTTGGTGGCAAGGTCGGAGCGATCAATGCCGAGTTTTTTAAGGTAATCCATTGCCAGCTTCAACGTCTTCTTTTCATTTTTCGGGACGCCATTGCCGTTATGTCGTCCTACGGCTTTTGAATCCAAATAATAAATCCAGCCGAGGTTAGGATGTATTTCCAATTCATGTGTATGATTGGAATTACTAAATACTACTGCGTCAGGAGAATTAAAAATAGGGTTTAGAGCTATGGTCGTTCTATCTCTGTCTTTTTTAGTGAACGAACCCAATACCACTAGATTCGAGATTGCCGTCGGAGAAAATTCCGACGGCAATACCCGATAAGTCCACAAATGCGCTGGCAAATCGTTGGCAGGCGCATTCCAAGATATGTTGATGTTGGTGTTTAGTTGAAATGAATGGCCTAATTCCATGGACGGAAGGTTTTGGG
>DASXED010000041.1:0-2141 GCA_036490295.1 Verrucomicrobiia bacterium
CGTGTCATTGAATCCGCGTTCAATCCGTGTTTCATCCGTGGCTTAAAAACATTTTGCCATCACAAAGCGCGGCTATTTGAACTTCGCAATCACGCGCCCGAAGGCGTCGAGGCCGAGTTCGAGCTTTTCAATCTCCGGGCCGAAGCTGATGCGGCAGTAATTTTTATAGCGCGCGTGCGTGCGGCGGTTGCCGGGGTTCACGTCGAAAAACACGCCTGGCACGACGATAACTTTTTCCTTCAGACATTCGCGGAAGAAATTCATGCCGTCGTCGAGCGGCGGCGGCAGCTTGGCCAGGTTCGCCCAGACGTAAAACGCCCCGGCGGGCGCGGCATCGGCGCTGATGCCGAGTTTTTTCAGCCGCGACAACAGCAGCGCGCGCTTTTTTCCAAAATGTTTCTGGATGGCGAGCGTTTCGGCGGCGGCATTTTTCGGGTCGAGCAGCGGCAGCGCGGCGTTTTGGAACGGATGGTTTGCGCCGCCATCGAGAAATGAACCGGCGCTGGCGATGGCTTCGATCACGGCTTTCGGGCCGAGCGTCCAACTGATGCGCCAGCCGGGATAACGCCAGTTTTTCGTGAGTCCGTCCACGACGACAACCGGGTCTTGGTCCACGTCGTCAACGAACTCGGCGGCGGAAACCATTTTTGGAATTTCACTCGTAGCAGCGGTCGTGAGTCCGCTCTGATTTTTAGAATGAGCCGACTCACGTCGGCTGCTACTTGCATAAATATAATGCGAATAAAATTCGTCGAAAATCATCGAGCATTCGCATTCGCGCGCGAGATCGCACCATGCGGACAGTTCTTTTCCTTCCATCAACTGGCCGGTCGGGTTGCACGGATTGCTGACGAGTAGCGCGCTCAAGCCGCGTCCGAGAATTTCTTCCTTCAATTCGGCGGGCGAAATTTTGTAGCCGCTTTTGGCTTCGAGCAAAATCGGAATCGGCGTGAACGCCTTGAACACGCTCAACAATTCCTCGTAGGCCGTGTAGTCGGGAATGAAATGGCCCATGTTGATGTTGCCAAGCGCGCTGGCGAGGCGCGTGAGCGCGAGGCGTCCGCCGCTGGCGATGCTGACGTTGTCGGCGGTGTATCTGGATTTTTTCCCGCGACGATAGGTGGCGTTGTAAAAATCGGCGACGGCCTGGCAAAGCGATTTATTTCCCGCAACGGGACCATATTGCCGGCTCGCCTCGGAAATTTTCACTTCGGTGACGCGCGCTGGTGCGCCGGGAATATCGCCGGTTTCGGGCGAGCCTTGGCCGAGATTTGCCCAATCGGCATTGCCGTAGGAAAAGCCGTGCTTCGTCGCCTCGTGCGTGACGTAAATCACGCCCGTGCGCGGCACGGTTCGGAAACCGGGAATTGAATTTTGCGATTTCATGAAATCAGATTGTCACCATTTCAAAGTTTTCAGCCCTGCAATTTTTTCAAAATGCGCGTCGCGAGCGGCCAATGGCAATCCGTGTTCGACGGCCAGCGCGGCGATCCAAATGTCATTTTCAGGAATTGGCGTTCCCGCCTTGGCGAGCGCCGCGCGGATTTGGCCGTAATGTTCGGCGGTCGCAACGCCCAAAGATAAGACGGTCACCGCTGCGAGAAAATTTTGGATTTCATTCCGGTTCTTTGCCGGATTCGCCGACAGGTTCGCCCCGCAATAAAGTTCGCCGAGCACGGTTTGCGGCAGATAAATCGTCGCGCTGGCGAGTTTTGCACCGATGACTTTGTCGCCTTTGAAAAACGGGATGACGACGGAGGTGTCCAGCAGGACATCACCACTGGCTGGCATCTATCCTTTCGCAGTTGGCGGCGATGGCGCGTTCCATTTCATCCGCTTCCGCAGGCGAGAGGCAGCCGAACGCACGGTCGAGCGCATACCTGCGTTTTACCGCCGTGGACGCTTTCAATTGATGAATAAAATCCGCCGCCGCCGCCAGACCCGTCGGCGGCAGGGTTTTCAATTCTTCAATGACTGCTTCAAACTTGCTCATGCGAAATCAATCTAACGCAAATGCAAATTAGCTCAACAATTTTTCAAAGCGCGCGGCGGCGGCGTCCCATTGCGCGGCGTCCTGCGGCGTGAAGGGTTTCAGTTCAAACGAATTGCGGACGACTTCGCGCGCGGCGGCGAGTGACGGC
>DASXED010000125.1:0-7267 GCA_036490295.1 Verrucomicrobiia bacterium
GCAGTTGCTTTACAATTATTTCAAACAGCTTTTAGCGCAGGTCACGAACCCGCCGATTGACCCGATCCGCGAGGAAATTATTACTTCGACGGAAACGATGGTCGGCGCGCGCGGCGGTTTGCTGAATCCGACGCCCGAAAGTTGCGCGCTGATAAAATTGAAACATCCGATTCTCACGAACGAGGAATTGGAAAAATTGCGGCAAGTGGACGGCGGCAAGTTCAAATGTGTCACACTGCCGATTTTATTTGAAGTGGGTAGTGGCGCGGGCGTCTCGCCCGCGCAAAGCGAAAAGGAAACACACGGGCAGGATGCCCGTGCCACTAAAAATCTCGCCGCCGCGCTGGAAAAATTATTTTCCGAAGCGGACAAAGCGATTTCCGGCGGCGCGAACATTCTGCTGTTGTCGGATCGCGGCATTTCGCTCGAACTCGCGCCGATTCCCGCGTTGCTCGCGGTCGCCGGTTTGCATCATCATTTGATCCGCAGCGGCAAACGCGGCAAAGTCGGCCTCGTGCTGGAATCCGGCGAACCGCGCGAGGTGCATCATTTCGCGCTGCTCATCGGCTACGGTTGCAGCGCCATCAATCCGTATTTGGCGTTCGCGACATTGGACGATTTGATCCAGCAAGGTCTGCTCACGAACACCGACCACAAAACGGCGATCAAAAAATTTATCAAAGCCGTCGTCAAAGGCGTCGTCAAAACGATGGCCAAGATGGGCATCTCGACGATTCAAAGTTATCGCGGCGCGCAGATTTTTGAAGCCATCGGCCTCAACAGCGAAGTCGTGGAAAAATATTTCACCTGGACGCCGTCGTGCATCCAAGGCGTCGGCCTCGACGTGATCGCCGAGGAAGCGCTCGAACGGCATCGCCACGCGTTTCCCGACCGGCAGGTCAACGGCGTGCTCGACGCGGGCGGCCAGTATCAATGGCGCGACAACGGCGAATTCCATTTGTTCAACCCGCAGTCCATCCACAAATTGCAGAACGCGTGCCGCACGGGAAATTATAAAATTTTCCAGGAATACGCCGCGCTCATCAACAATCAGGCGAAAAATCTTTGCACGCTACGCGGCCTGCTGGATTTCAAGTTCGCGGAAAATCCGATTCCGATCGAGGAAGTCGAATCCGTTGACGAAATCGTGAAACGTTTCAAAACCGGCGCGATGAGTTACGGCTCGATTTCGAAAGAAGCGCACGAAGCGCTCGCTGTCGCGATGAACCGAATCGGCGGACGCTCCAACACCGGCGAAGGCGGCGAAGATCCGGCGCGTTATATTCCCGAACCGAACGGCGACTCGAAAAATTCCGCTATCAAACAAGTCGCGAGCGGGCGTTTCGGCGTGACAAGCAACTACCTCGTCCACGCGAAGGAACTTCAGATCAAGATGGCGCAGGGCGCGAAGCCCGGCGAAGGCGGCGAATTGCCCGGCAAAAAAGTTTATCCGCCGATTGCCAAAGTGCGCGGCACGACGGCGGGCGTCGGTTTGATTTCGCCGCCGCCGCATCACGACATTTATTCCATCGAAGATTTGGCGGAATTGATTCACGATCTGAAAAATTCAAATCGCAACGCGCGCGTGAGCGTGAAGCTCGTTGCCGAAGTCGGCGTCGGCACGGTCGCGGCGGGCGTTGCGAAGGCGCACGCGGATGTGGTCTTGATTTCCGGTCACGACGGCGGCACGGGCGCGTCGCCGCTCTCGTCCATCAAGCACGCAGGCGGTCCGTGGGAACTCGGACTCGCGGAGGCGCACCAGACGCTCGTGTTGAACAATCTGCGCAGCCGCATTTACGTCGAAGCCGACGGCCAGTTAAAAACCGGACGCGACGTGGCGATTGCCGCGCTGCTCGGCGCGGAGGAATTTGGTTTTGCGACCGCGCCGCTCGTTTCGCTCGGCTGTATCATGATGCGCGTCTGCCATCTGAACACCTGTCCCGTCGGCGTCGCGACGCAAGACCCGCGTTTGCGCGCGCGGTTCGCGGGCAGCGCGGACAACGTCGTCAACTTCATGAAATTCGTCGCGCAAGAGTTGCGCGAGATCATGGCGAAACTTGGTTTCCGCAAAATCGAAGACATGGTTGGCCGCACGGATAAATTATTTCCGTGGAAAGCAATCGAGCATTGGAAAGCCAAAGGTCTCGACCTCACGCCAGTTTTGCATCAACCGGAAATGGGCGCGGACGTCGGCCGTTTTCGTTCGCAAGCGCAGGATCACGGTTTGGAAAAATCCCTGGACGTAACGAAACTTTTGGACATTTGCAAACCAGCCATCGAGCGCGGCGAAAAAGTTCGCGCCGAACTGTCCATCATCAACGTCAACCGCGTCGTCGGCACGATCACCGGAAGCGAGATCACGAAGAAGCACGGGCCGGCCGGATTGCCGGAAGACACGGTGCAATTGAAATTCAACGGTAGCGCTGGGCAAAGCTTCGGCGCGTTCATCCCGTGCGGCATGACGCTCGAACTCGAAGGCGACGCGAACGATTATCTTGGCAAAGGTTTGAGCGGCGGAAAAATCATCGTTTATCCGCCGAAGAATTCCACCTTTGTCGCCGAGGACAACATCATCATCGGCAACGTGGCGCTTTACGGCGCGACGGCGGGCGAGATTTTTGTGCGCGGCATGGCGGGTGAACGCTTCGGCGTCCGCAACTCCGGCGTCAACGCCGTCGTCGAGGCCGTCGGCGATCACGGTTGCGAATACATGACCGGAGGTCGCGTGGTGATTCTCGGCAAGACCGGACGCAATTTCGCCGCCGGCATGAGCGGCGGCGTCGCTTACGTTTTGGACGAAGCCGGAGATTTTGCGACGCGTTGCAACATGGAACTCGTCGGCCTCGAAAAACTCGAAGAAGAAGATTTGGCGACGCTCAAGTCGGCGATTGAAGATCACGCGATCAACACCAAAAGCACCCGCGCCGCGAAAATTCTCGCGGAATGGAGTTCGTTCGCGCCGAGATTTGTGAAAGTGATGCCGCAGGATTACAAGCGCGTGCTGCAATCGCTGAAGAAAGTGCAATCGCAAGGCTTGAGCGGCGAAGACGCGATCATGGCCGCGTTCGAGGAAAACGTGAAGGGCGGACATTGATTTTTAATCGTTAAAACCCAAACTAAAATCAGATGGGCAAACCAACCGGATTTTTAGAATTTCAACGCGAGCTGCCGACCGACCGTTCGGCGGGCGGGCGCATCGCGGACTGGAAGGAATTTCATCATCACCTGCCCGAAGCTGATTTGAAAAAGCAGGGCGCGCGTTGCATGGATTGCGGGATTCCGTTCTGCCACACCGGCCAGCTTGTCAGTGGCATGGCCAGCGGCTGCCCGATCCATAATCTGATTCCCGAATGGAACGATCTCGTTTATCGCGGCCTCTGGAAAGAAGCGCTCGAACGCCTGCACAAGACGAATAATTTTCCCGAATTCACCGGTCGCGTCTGTCCCGCGCCGTGCGAAGGCTCGTGTGTTTTGGGAATCAACAATCCGCCCGTCACGATCAAGAACATCGAGTGCGAAATCATTGACCACGGCTGGACAAATGGCTGGGTGGTTCCTGAAGTTCCGAAGAAGCGCACCGGCAAATCCATAGCCGTCATCGGCTCTGGCCCGGCGGGATTGAGCGCCGCCGCGCAATTGAACAAGGTCGGTCATCTCGTCACCGTTTTCGAGCGCGCCGACCGTCCCGGCGGATTGCTCATGTATGGCATCCCGAACATGAAGCTCGACAAAAACGAAGTCGTGCTGCGCCGCATTAAAGTTCTCGAAGCGGAAGGAATCAAATTTGTCTGCAACACCGAGATTGGGAAAAATTTACCGGCGGAAAAATTATTGAAAGAGTTCGATGCCGTGATTCTCGCGACCGGCGCAACCAAGCCGCGCGACCTGCCGATTGAAGGCCGTCAGTTAAAAGGCATCCATTTCGCGATGGATTTTCTCACGGCGAACACCAAGAGCATTTTGGATTCGCACAAGAACGGCGATTACATTGACGCAACCGGCAAGGACGTCGTCGTCATCGGCGGCGGCGACACGGGAACGGACTGCGTCGGCACTTCGATTCGTCACGGCTGCAAAAGTTTGGTGCAAGTGGAAATTTTGCCCAAGCCGCCGCTCGAACGCGCCAAAGACAATCCGTGGCCCGAATGGCCGAAGACTTACAAGCTCGATTACGGCCAGGAAGAAGCCGCCGCGAAATTCGGCGCGGATCCGCGCGTCTATCTGACGACCGCGACAAAATTTGAAGGCGATGCGCACGGCCACGTCAAAGCCGTTCATCTCGTGCAGATCGAATGGACGAAGAATGACAAAGGCCAGTTCATCCCGAAGAATGTTCCTGGCACGGAAAAAGTTTTACCTGCGCAACTTGTGCTGCTCGCGATGGGTTTTCTCGGACCGGAACAGCCGTTGCTCGAATCGCTCGGCATTGAACGCGACGCGCGCAGCAACGCGAAGGCGGACTTCGAGAAATACACGACGAACCTCAAGGGCGTCTTTGCCGCCGGCGATTGCCGTCGCGGCCAGAGCCTCGTCGTGTGGGCGTTCAACGAAGGCCGCGGCGCGGCGCGCGAATGCGACAAATTTTTGATGGGCGCGACGGATTTGCCCTGAACAACAATAAAATTTTGTTCGCGCGTGTAGAATGTCGCGTCTAATTTCTCTTCATGCCGGATTCGTCCACAAAAATTGAGAGCCTTTACGTCCACGTTCCGTTCTGCGCGCAGAAATGCGCGTATTGCGCGTTTTATTCCGAGGCGTTGAGCGGCGAGTTGATCAATCGCTTCGTCAACGCGCTCGTCCGTGAAATGGAAATTGTCGCCGACGATTTGAAACCAAAGACAATTTTCTTCGGCGGCGGCACGCCGTCGCTTTTGAATTTGCGCCAGTGGGAACAAATCCTCCGCGCGATGGAAAAATTAAGCCTCCTTGGCGCGGAAGAATTTTCCGTCGAATGCAATCCCGCAACCGTTTCCGCCGACAAGGCGAAATTGTTGCGCGACTTTGGCGTGAACCGCATTTCAATGGGCGTGCAGTCGCTTGACGAAAAATTATTGGACCGGCTTGGACGGATTCATTCACGCGAAACGGTTTTCAAATCGTTCGACATTCTGCGTCATGCCGGTTTTGAAAATATCAATCTTGATCTTATGTTCGCGATTCCGACGCAGACGATGGAAATCTGGCGTGACACTTTGAACGAGGCGATTGCGATGCAAAGCGAACATTTGTCCAGCTATGAAGTCCTTTACGAAGACGACACGCCGCTGTTCGCGCAACTGCAAGCCGGAGAATTTTCCGTGGACGAAAATCTAGCGTGCGAAATGTATGACGAACTGATTTCGACCGCGACGCGCGCCGGATTTCAACAATACGAAATCGCCAATTTTGCACATTCTTCAACTAAAAATTCAAAATTCAAAATTCAAAATTCGGAAATTCCCGCCTTCGCCTGCCGCCACAACGTCAATTACTGGCGCGGCGGAAATTTTCACGGACTCGGCCCGAGCGCAACCGGCTACGTTCGCGGCGTGCGGACGAAAAATTGGCCGAACACTCAACTTTACTGCGAGCAATTGGAAAAAGGCAGACGCGCCATCGAATCCAGCGAGGAATTGCCGCCGCTACGCCGCGCGGGCGAAATCGCCGCATTTGGATTGCGCATGAATGCGGGCTGGCCGTTCACAGAATTCAAACGCACAACTGATTTTGATTTGCAAAACGAGTGGTCGTCGGAAATGGATCAATTGACCGAACGCGGATGGGGAAAAATTTCGCCGGATAATTTTCAACTCACAAAAACCGGACTTCGCTTCGCCGATTCCGCAGCGGAACTTTTTCTGCGCTGATTTTTGGGAGCGCACGCGTCTCGCGTGCAGTTCGTGGCGTCGCGCCACGAACACTCGGACGGATTAGTTTGACGAAGATTTCGGCGCGACGCCGAAATCAGCAGCCGGGACGGCTGCGCTCCCATTTTCAAACCGACAGCTTCACCCTAAAAGTCGCCCCGGCATCTTCCTCGCTGGCGACTTCAATCGTCCCGCCGTGCGCCTCGACGATGGCTTTGGAAATCGCGAGACCGAGGCCGGCGTTGCCCGACCCCGTGCGCGATTTGTCGCCACGATAAAAACGCTTGAAGACGTGCGGCAAATCTTCCGCCGGAATTCCCGCGCCGTTGTCAGCAACCTTGAGCGCGGCGAATCCGTTTTTGATTTTCAATTTCACGCGCACTTCGCCGCCGTCGCGATTGTATTGGATGGCGTTCGTCAAAAGATTCGTGACAACCTGCGCGAGCCGTTCCGAATCGCCGGAAATTTCCAGCGGCTCAAGCTCGGAAATGATTTTTACGCGGCGTTCCTCGGCAATCGGGCGGATCAACTCGACGCAATCCTCGACGGTTTTTGAAAAATCAAATTGCAGCCGTTTCAATTTTTCCTGGCCCGCGTCGAGCCGCGCGAGTTCGAGCAACGACTTGATCAACTTTCGCATCCGCTGCGCCGCGCGCTGGCAGGCCTCGACGGTTTCCTTGTAACTCGCGGCGTCGCGCTCGCGGTTCAGCACTGTTTGCGTTTGCGTCAAAATCACGGCGACGGGCGTGCGCAATTCGTGCGCGGCGTCGGAGGCGAATTGTTTTTGCTGCGCGAACGCGGATTCGAGTCGCGCGAAGGTGGAATTCAAGACGGCGGCGAGTTTGCCAAGTTCGCTTTCAGTTTCGGCGACGTTGATGCGCTGCGACAAATCTCCGGCGGAAATTTTCACGGCGGCGGCGCTGATTTTTTCGATGGGGCGCAGCGCGCGCGAAACAAACCACCAGCCGCCCGCGAGTCCGAAGAATAAAATGATTCCCCCAAAGCCAGCGAGCTTCAGAGCCGTCAAATGAAGTTCCTGTAATTCTGGCATGATGGAGCAACCAACCGTAATCTGCTCACCTGATGGTAAGTCCCGCTTAATTTCTTGAAGACCTTCGGGAGTCCATATTTTTTGGTTCGGCGACACGAAGAGCTTGTTAACATTTCCAAAATTTTCATTAGCCGGTAATTCTGGATGCGGATTAACCTGAATTCCAGGATTCTGATCGTGAAACTCTTCTCCTTGCGGCACATTTGCTGAACGCGCAAGCTCCTGGCCGAAGCGCGACTGCGACTTGATGATGAAATAAAAATTGTTCGGGTCATTTGTGCCGAATAATCCGTCGGCTTCCGGCGGCAAATGGAATACAAGCGGCGGACGCGGATTTTGTCCCGGCGGGTCGTCGTCTGAAAATTGGTCG